>NZ_CP127385.1:5874943-6181273 GCF_030378205.1 Bradyrhizobium sp. NP1 | reverse complement strand
CGGTGTGAGCGGCGGCTCACCGCGACGCTTCACCAATTCGAAGAGGGACTGCATGTCGATCGCGATCCGCCGCGCGCGGCCCGATGAAGCTGGCCTGGTCCATTCTTTCGTGCGCGAGCTCGCCGAATACGAGAAGCTGCTTCACGAGGTCGAGGCGACCGAAGCGATGATCGCTGCGGCGCTGTTTTCCGACAACCCGCGCCTGTTCTGCGAGATCGCGGAATGGAGCGGGGCGCCGGCCGGTTTCGCCGTGTGGTTCTTCAATTTCTCGACCTTCAGCGGCCGCTCCGGCATCTACCTCGAAGACCTGTTCGTCCGCCCGGCGCTGCGCGGCAAGGGCATCGGCAAGGCGCTGCTCGCCCATCTCGCGCGCCACTGCGTCGACAATGGCTGGTCGCGGCTGCAATGGTCGGTGCTCGACTGGAACGCGCCCTCGATCGCGTTCTACAAGTCGCTCGGCGCGGTCATGATGGACGAGTGGACGGTGGCGCGGATCAATGGCGCGGCGCTCGCGCGGCTGGCAAAGGACGCGCGCTGATGCAGGTCGTACTCATCGCCGCGGTCGCCGACAACGGCGTGATCGGCGCCGACGGCGCGATCCCCTGGCGGCTGAAATCGGACATGCAGCGCTTCAAGGCGCTGACCATGGGCAAGCCGGTGGTGATGGGCCGCAAGACCTTCGTCTCGCTGCGCAAGCCGCTTGTCGGGCGTACCAATATCGTGATCACGCGTGATCGCGGCTTTCGTGCTAAAGGCGCCGTGGTGACGAATTCGGTCGCCGAGGCGCAAGCAATTGCGCGCGGCGACGCGCTGCGGCGCGGCGTCGACGAGATCGCGGTGATCGGCGGCGGCGAGATCTATGACCGGTTCATGGCCGCGGCCGACCGGCTCGAAATCACCGAGGTGCATGTCAATCCGGCGGGCGATGCGCATTTTGCCGCCATCGATCCCGCACAATGGGAGGAGGTGGCGCGGCTTGCGAATGCGCCCGGGGCGGACGACGGCGCCGCCTTTTCCTATGTGACATATCGTCGGCGGCGGCCACATTAACTGCATTTCCCAATGTTTACATTGACAAATATCGCCTCGGGCATAGCTGCTTGGGGCCGAGGCGTGCGTTGTAAGGGCTTGAGGCCTCCCCTATAAAGCCTGCCGACATGGCGAGACCCGCGTCCCCTGCCGGGGCGGGCTCGCGGAGGAGAGCTAGATGCCGTGGAAGAATCAGAGCGGTGGCCCCTGGGGCTCGGGTCCCAAGGGACCGTGGGGCTCGGGTCCGCAACCGGGCGGGCCGCGTCCGCCCGATCTCGAGGATTTATTGCGGCGCGGCCAGGACCGGCTGCAGCAATTGCTGCCGGGCGGCCATTTCTCCGGCCTCGGCGTCGCGCTGGTCGTCGCCGGCGCGCTGGTGATCTGGGCGATGTCCGGCTTCTACCGCGTGCAGTCCGAAGAGCTCGGCATCGTGCAGCGCTTCGGCCAGTATGTTCGTGATGCGCAGCCGGGCCTGAACTATCACCTGCCTTATCCGATCGAGACCGTGCTGCTGCCCAAGGCGCTGCGCGTCAACACCATCTCGATCGGCATGACGCTGATCGATGATCCGGCGCGGCGCGGCCGCACCATGCGCGACGTGCCCGAGGAAAGCCTGATGCTGACCGGCGACGAGAACATCGTCGACGTCGATTTCACCGTGCTCTGGCGCATCAAGCCGAGCGGCGTCGCCGCCTATCTCTTCAACATCCAGAATCCCGAAGGCACGGTGAAGGCGGTGGCCGAGAGCGCGATGCGCGAAGTGATCGGCCGCTCCAACATCCAGCCGATCCTCACCGGCGCCCGCACTTCCACCGAGCAGGGCGTGCAGGAACTGATGCAGAAGACCCTCGACGCTTACGGCTCGGGCATCCTCGTGCAGCAGGTGCAGATGCAGAAGGTCGATCCGCCGGCGCAGGTGATCGACGCCTTCCGCGACGTCCAGGCGGCACGCGCCGACCTCGAGCGGCTGCAGAACGAGGCGCAGACCTACGCCAACCGCGTTGTGCCCGACGCCAAGGGTCGCGCCGCGCAGATCCTCCAGGTCGCCGAGGGCTACAAGCAGCAGGCGGTCGCCGAGGCGAGAGGCCAGAGCGCGCGCTTCCTGAAGGTCTACGACGAATACAAGAAGGCGCCCGACGTGACGCGCGAGCGGATTTATCTCGAAACCATGGAGCGCATCCTCGGCGGCTCCGACAAGCTGATCTATGACGGCGGCGCGGCCGGGCAGGGCGTCGTGCCCTATCTGCCGCTGAGCGAACTGACGCGGCGTGGCGCCACCACCGGCTCGACCAACCAGCCGCAGCAGCAGGGCGGAGGCACGCGATGAGGTCTCCGGTTACTGGAATCGTCACGCTGTTCGTGCTGTTTGTGGTTGCGATCGTGGCCTACAGCTCGGTGTTCACCGTCGGCATGACCGAGCAGGTGCTGGTGGTGCGGCTCGGCGAGCCGCGGCCGCCCGTCACCGATCCCGGCCTGCATTTCAAAGCGCCGTTCATCGACAGCGTGATCTCGATCGACAAGCGCATCCTCGATCTGGAAAACCCGTCGCAGGAAGTGATCGCGTCGGATCAGAAGCGGCTGGTGGTCGATGCCTTCGCCCGCTACCGCATCAAGGATGCGCTGAAGTTCTACCAGAGCGTCGGTTCCGTCCAGGCCGCCAACCTGCAACTGACCACGCTGTTGAACGCGGCGCTGCGCCGCGTGCTCGGCGAGGTCACCTTCATCCAGGTGGTGCGCGACGAGCGCGAGGCCCTGATGGCGCGGATCCGCGATCAGCTCGACCGCGAGGCCGCCGCCTACGGCATCCAGGTGGTCGACGTCCGCATCCGCCGCGCCGACCTGCCGGAGCAGAACAGCCAGGCGGTCTATCAGCGCATGCAGACCGAACGGCAGCGCGAGGCCGCCGAGTTCCGCGCGCAAGGTGCGCAGAAGGCGCAGGAGATTCGCTCCAACGCCGATCGTGAGGCCACCGTCATCGTGGCGGAAGCCAACTCGACCGCCGAGCAGGTGCGAGGCGCAGGCGACGCCGAGCGCAACCGGCTGTTCGCCGAAGCCTACAGCAAGGACCCGGACTTCTTCGCCTTCTACCGCTCGATGACGGCTTACGAGAACGGGCTCAAGGCGAACGACACCCGCTTCCTGATCAAGCCGGACTCCGACTTCTTCAAATATTTCGGCAACCCCGCGGGCAGGCCAGCTGCGGCAGCCTCGGCGCCTGCGGCAGCGCCCGCCGCGCCGAAGCCGTGACGGCTGAAACGACGACCGGCTGAAGCGGACCTGCGCCGCTTCTGCCGCAAAACAAGAACGATCAAGCGGGAGGTTCCATACCGATGAGGTCCATTGCGGTCGCCGAGTTCCTCATCGGTGTGGGAATCCTGTTCGTGATCGAGGGCCTGCTGTTTGCGGCAAGCCCGGCCTTCATGCGCAAGGCCATGAAGAGCGCGATGGCGACGCCTGACAACATCCTGCGGGCGGTCGGCATCGGCTCGGCAGTCGCAGGCCTGGTCCTGATCTGGGCGATCCGCCGCCACGGCTGAAGCGGCGTTGAAACGTCAACGTGAAATCAAGTCAGCCTGACGTCCGTTTTTCGCCTCATTGACCGGCATTGATGACGATGATTTGCCGTGCGCCGGTCCTTGCACCACCCATTGTTCGGGGGCACTGTGCCGCAGTCGAGCCCCGGCCCCTTCTGGAGATGTTGATATGACCACCGCCTCGAGCCATCGCCTGCGTCGCGTGCCGCTTGCCGGGACAAGGCTCGCCGCGCTCTGCCTTGGCGGCGCAATGCTGCTGGCGCAGCCGGCGGCCGCACGCGGCCCCGACAACATCGCCGACGTCGCCGAGAAGGTGATCGACGCGGTCGTCAACATCTCGACCTCGCAGACGGTGGAGGCCAAGGGCGAGGGCCGCGGCGCGATCCCGCAATTGCCGCCGGGCTCGCCGTTCGAGGAATTCTTCGACGACTTCTTCAAGAACCGCGGCGGGCAGGGCGGCAAGGGCCGCGGCGGCGGCGACCTCACGCCGCGCAAGACCAATTCGCTCGGTTCCGGCTTCATCATCGACACGTCGGGAATCGTCGTCACCAACAATCACGTGATTGCCGATGCCGACGAGATCAACGTGATCATGAACGACGGCACCAAGATCAAGGCCGACATCGTCGGCATCGACAAGAAGACCGACCTCGCGGTGCTCAAGTTCACCCCGCCGCGGCCGCTGACCGCGGTGAAGTTCGGCGATTCCGACAAGCTCAGGCTCGGCGACTGGGTGATCGCGATCGGCAACCCCTTCAGCCTCGGCGGCACGGTGACGGCCGGCATCGTGTCGGCGAAGAACCGCGACATCTCCTCGGGTCCGTATGACAGCTACATCCAGACCGATGCCGCCATCAATCGCGGCAATTCCGGCGGCCCGCTGTTCAACCTCGACGGCGAGGTGATCGGCGTCAACACCCTGATCATCTCGCCCTCCGGCGGCTCGATCGGCATCGGCTTCGCCGTGCCGTCGAAGACGGTCGCCGGCGTGGTCGACCAGCTCCGCCAGTTCGGCGAATTGCGCCGCGGCTGGCTCGGCGTGCGCATCCAGCAGGTCACCGACGAGATCGCCGAAAGCCTGAACATCAAGCCGCCACGCGGCGCGCTGGTCGCCGGTGTCGACGACAAGGGGCCGGCGAAGCCCGCCGGCATCGAGCCCGGCGACGTCGTCGTCAAGTTCGACGGCAAGGACGTCAAGGACCCGAAGGACCTCTCGCGCGTGGTGGCCGACACCGCGGTCGGCAAGGAAGTCGAAGTGGTCGTGATCCGCAAGGGCCAGGAGGAGACGCACCGTGTGACGCTCGGCCGGCTCGAGGATCCCGACAAGGCGCAGCCGGCTTCCGCCAAGGCCAAGGACGAGCCAGCGGACAAGCCGGTGACGCAGAAGGCGCTCGGGCTTGATCTCGCGCCGCTGAGCAAGGATCTGCGCACCCGCTACAAGATCAAGGACAGCGTCAAGGGCGTGCTGATCACCGGCGTCGACGGCACCTCGGATGCCGCCGAGAAGCGGCTGTCGGCCGGCGACGTCATCGTCGAGGTGGCGCAGGAGGCGGTCGCGAGCGCGGCCGACATCAAGAAGCGGATCGACCAGCTCAAGAAGGACGGCAAGAAATCCGCGCTGCTGCTCGTCTCCAACGCCGACGGCGAGCTGCGCTTCGTCGCGCTGAGCGTGCAGTAGAGCCGATCGCTTCGACGAACTTGCTGTCATACCCCGCGAAAGCGGGGTATCCAGTACGCCGCGACCGCGCGGCTCGATCACCACCGTCTCTGGAATACTGGATCACCCGCATTCGCGGGTGATGACGGGCAGAGCTAGCTTACAAACTCCTCGCGCGCATAGGCTTGCGCATTGAGCGGGGGTGAGACCATCCTCACCTCGTCGGTTCGACGAGCGTCTGTCCGCCGTCTTCGTCCTTCAGTGTCAGCGAGCTGGCCGTTCGTTTCGCCTGCAGAATGGCGTAGGTGTTTTTCGTGCTCGAGGGGCCGGCCACCATCACGCCGGCGGCTTCTTCCGTCGCGCTGATCTTGACCGACGGGCGACCCTGCTCGGTGATCAGCCGCAGCAGCACCGTCTCCGGCGACGCCTCGCCATTCGGCTGCGCCTGCGCCGGCAGCACGCTGATCGAGGCGCGCACCTGTCCGCGTTCATCGACGATCTGGAGCGCGCGCCCGCGCAGCACCGGCGCGACGTCTTCGCCCGCGACCGGCCGCAGATGCGTAAGCGTGAACAAAAAAATGGCCAGGTTGACCGCGGTAACGACAATCAGGAACGGCGAAAGCTTCATGGCTGGCTCCCGAGCTGCGGTTGGACGCCGGCTGACCGGCCTCGGGCCTCCAGCCGTTTAGACAGCGTGGCATCAGATCGTGACCGTTCTTCAAGGCGGTCGCGCATCGTCCGCCCGCTGAAGAAGGCGCGATAGATCCGCAGCAGGGAATAGATCCCTAGTTCCCTACAAACTCCCCGCGCGCATAGCCCTGCGCATAGAGCAGCGCGGTGAGGTCGCCATAGTCGATCCGCGCGGCGGCTGCGGCTGCGACCGCGGGCTTGGCGTGGTAGGCGACGCCCAGTCCCGCATGCTGGATCATGCCGAGGTCGTTGGCGCCGTCGCCGACGACGAGGGTGTCGATGTCGTCGAGATCGAAGCTCTCCAGGAGCTCGATCAGGGTTTCGAGCTTCCTTTCGCGGCCCAGGATCGGCTCCTTCACTTCGCCGGTGAACTTGCCGTCCTCCACCACGAGCTCGTTGGCGCGGTTCTCCTGGAAGCCGATTTTGGCCGCCACCGCCCTGGTGAACAGCGTGAAGCCGCCCGAGATCAGGCAGGTATAGGCGCCGTGCGCGCGCATGGTCATGACCAGCTCGCGGCCGCCCGGCGTCAGCGTGATGCGGCTCGCCAGCACCTCGTCGACCACGCTGACGGGGAGGCCCTTCAGGAGCGCGACGCGCTCGCGCAGCGCCGGCTCGAACGCGATCTCGCCGCGCATCGCGCGCTCGGTGATCCCTGCGACATGCGCCCTCAGCCCGGCGAAATCGGCGAGCTCGTCGATACACTCCTGGCCGATCATGGTGGAATCCATGTCGGCCAGAAAAAGCTTCTTGCGCCGCGCCGCCCGAGGCTGCACGACAATGTCGATCGGCAGGTCGCCCCGCGCTCGGCGCAGGCGATCCTCGATCGCGCGGATGTCGTCCTTGTCCCTGAGCTGGCTTTCGAAGGGGATATCGACCGCGACCTCGTCGAACAGCCAGCGCGCCGGGCCGGCGTCAGGCAGCACGGCGCGGGCGCCGTCGACGATGGTCGAATCGAGCGCCGGATTGGCGGGGTTGCAGATGAGGGTTGCGACGAGGGACATCGGGTGAATTTGCAGGTCAATGGCGTCGAAGCCGTGCTTATCGCAGGGCCGACCGCGAGCGGCAAGTCGGCGCTGGCGCTCGAATTTGCGCAAAGGGCCGGCGGGGTCGTGATCAATGCCGATTCCATGCAGGTCTACCGGGACCTGCGCGTCCTGTCCGCCCGGCCGACGCCTGCGGAGGAGGCGGCCGTTCCGCACCGGCTTTACGGCCATGTCGACGCCGCGATCAACTTTTCCGCCGGCGCCTTCGTGGCGGATGCGCAAACCGCATTGGCGGAGGCGCGGGCGCAAGGCCGCCTGGCCGTCTTTGTCGGCGGCACCGGGCTTTATTTCAAGGCGCTGACCTCGGGGCTTTCGGCGGTGCCGCCGATCCCGCCTTCGATTCGCGATGGCGTGCGGGCGCGGCTCGAACGCGACGGTGTCGAGGCGCTGCACCGGGAGCTCTCGGCGATCGATCCGGCCACCGCCGTGCGGCTGCGCCCGCGCGACCGCGCCCGGATCGCGCGCGCGCTCGAAGTGGTGGAAGCGACCGGGCGGTCGCTGACCGACTGGCATCGCGAGGGCCTGCCGCCGCTGTTGCCTGCGGGCAGCAGCCGCGCGCTGTTTCTCGCGCCCGAGCGCGAGCCGCTCTATGCGCGGATCGACGCGCGCTTCGACGCCATGCTGAAGACGGGCGCGCTGGAAGAAGTGGAGCGGCTGGCAGCGCGCGGGCTCGATCCGCTGCTGCCGGCGATGAAGGCGCATGGCGTGCCGGCGCTGATCCGGCATCTTGCCGGCGAGATCTCCCTCGAAGAGGCCACGGCGATCGGAAAGGCCGACACGCGGCACTACGCCAAGCGGCAGTTCACCTGGTTCCGGCATCAGCTGGCGGACTTCGAATGGGTGAGCCCGGAGGCGGCGCGGGGGTGGCTCGATCGCGCTCTCTAGCGCCGACTTCGGCACCACAGACAAGTTTACGCAGTCTGCGCAAGCTTGACCGCATGCCGGCTACGACGGCATGCCTGTTTTGCGCTGCCGCCGCAAATTCGCACTCGCCCTTGGCCGGGAAGCCCGCTAAGCTTCATAAAGTTGCGGCGCACCCGTCTTTGCCTTGACATTCGGGCGACGGGGGCTATGTTCGCGCAACCTTTGGGAAGTCCGAGGCGCAGGATGCGTAATATTATTACCAAAATCCTTATCGTCGTCGTACCCAGGCACGCCGCCCGGGATGGCTGAGGCCATCCTTATTCCAGGCGGTGTGCATGGGGCCTCTTGGGGCCCTTTTTTATTTCCCAAGCGAGAACCAGGAAGAAACCAGAAAGAACCGCTGCCAACAGCGGGATCCGGAGCAAGCCATGAGCGACAAGAGCCACGATCCGAACCAGATGACCGGCGCCGCGATGATCGTCCGCGCCCTCATCGATCATGGCGTGCAGCACATCTTCGGCTATCCGGGCGGTGCGGTGCTTCCGATCTATGACGAGATTTTCCAGCAGAACGACGTCCAGCACATCCTGGTCCGCCACGAGCAGGGTGCCGGCCACGCCGCGGAAGGCTATGCGCGCTCGACCGGCAAGCCCGGCGTCGTGCTGGTGACCTCCGGTCCCGGCGCCACCAACATGGTGACGCCGCTGACGGATGCGCTGATGGATTCGATTCCGCTGGTCTGCATCACCGGACAGGTGCCGACGCACCTGATCGGCAACGACGCCTTCCAGGAATGCGACACCGTCGGCATCACCCGGCCCTGCACCAAGCACAACTGGCTGGTGCGCGACGTCAACGATCTCGCCAAGGTGCTGCACGAGGCGTTCTATGTCGCGAGCTCCGGTCGGCCGGGGCCGGTCGTGGTCGACGTGCCCAAGGACGTGCAGTTCGCGGTCGGCACCTATCATCCGCCGCGCAAGTCGGACGTTCACATCTCCTATGCGCCGCGGGTGAAGGGCGATGCGGCGCTGATCCGCAAGGCGGTGGCGATGCTCGCTTCTGCCAAGCGACCGGTGATCTATACCGGCGGCGGCGTCATCAATTCGGGCCCCGAGGCGTCGAAACTGCTGCGCGAACTGGTCGACGTCACCGGCTTCCCGATCACCTCGACGTTGATGGGGTTGGGGGCCTATCCGGCGTCGGGCAAGAACTGGCTCGGCATGCTCGGCATGCACGGCACTTACGAAGCCAACATGGCGATGCATGATTGCGACGTCATGCTGTGCGTGGCCGCGCGCTTCGACGACCGCATCACGGGACGCACCGATGCCTTCTCGCCGGGCTCGAAGAAGATCCACATCGATATCGACCCGTCCTCGATCAACAAGAACATCCGCGTCGACGTGCCGATCATCGGCGATGCCGGCAACGTGCTCGGCGACATCCTGCAGGTGTTCAAGGCGGAGGCGAAGAAGCCCGACATCAAGGCGTGGTGGGCCGAGATCGGCAAATGGCGCGCGCGCAATTCGCTGTTCTACAGGAAGAGCAACGACATCATCATGCCGCAATATGCGATCCAGCGGCTGTTCGAGCTGACGCGCGGCCGCGACACCTACATCACCACCGAGGTCGGCCAGCACCAGATGTGGGCGGCGCAGTTCTTCGGCTTCGAGGAGCCGCATCGCTGGATGACGTCCGGCGGGCTCGGCACCATGGGCTACGGCCTGCCCTGCGCGGTCGGTGTCCAGGTCGCCCATCCCGACAGCCTCGTGATCGATATCGCGGGCGATGCCTCGGTGCAGATGACCATCCAGGAAATGTCGACGGCGGTCCAGTACGAGCTGCCGATCAAGATCTTCATCCTGAACAACCAGTACATGGGCATGGTGCGGCAGTGGCAGCAGCTGCTGCACGGCAACCGGCTGTCGCATTCCTATTCCGAGGCGCTGCCGGATTTCGTCAAGCTCGCGGAAGCCTATGGCTGCGTCGGCCTGCGCGCGATCAAGCCGTCCGATCTCGACGGCGCGATCAAGGAGATGATCAGTGTCCAGCGGCCGGTGCTGTTCGACTGCCGTGTCGCGGCGCTGGAAAACTGCTTCCCGATGATCCCTTCCGGCAAGGCGCACAACGAAATGCTGTTGCCGGAGCAGGCGACCGACGAGGCCACGGCATCCGCCTTCGCCGGCGGCAAGGCGCTGGTGTGAGGATGCGCGACACAAATTCCGCTGTCATCGCCCGGCTTGACCGGGCGATCCAGTACGCCGCGGCGTCTCGATCTTTTTCCGACGTCTCTGGAATACTGGATCCCCGCTTTCGCGGGGATGACAAGAGGGAGAGAGCCTCGACGGAAAACCAAGATGTTTGATCTTGCCGAACTCGAGCGCGCACACGAAACCGTCACGGCGGCGATGCCGCCGACGCCGGCGCATGCCTGGCCGCTGCTGGCGCGGCGGCTCGGCGCCGACGTCGTGGTCAAGCACGAGAACCACACCCCGACCGGCGCCTTCAAGGTGCGCGGCGGCCTCGTCTACCTCGAGCGCCTGACGCGCGCGCAGCCCAGGGTGGCCGGCATCATCTCGGCGACGCGCGGCAATCACGGCCAGAGTCTGGCCTTCGCCGGGCACCGCCATGGCCTGCCGGTCACGATCTACGTGCCGCATGGCAATTCGGTCGAGAAGAACCAGGCCATGCACGCCTTCGGCGCCGAGCTCGTCGAGCATGGCGAGGATTTCCAGGCCGCGCGCGAGGAAGCCTATCGCCACGCCGAGCGCGCCGGCCTGCACATCGTGCCGGCGTTCCATCCCGATCTGGTGCTCGGGGTTGCGACCTACGCGCTCGAGCTGATGCGCAACGCACGCGACCTCGACGTGCTCTACGTGCCGATCGGGCAGGGCTCGGGGATCTGCGGCTGCATCCTGGCGCGCGACCTGCTCGGCCTTTCGACCGAGATCGTCGGCGTGCAATCGACGCTGGCGCCGTCCTACGCGCTGTCCTTTGCGGCGCGCAGCGTGGTGAACACCAACAGCAGCAACACGCTGGCCGATGGCATGGCGACCCGCAATCCCGACGCGCAGGCGCTCGCGATCATCCTGAAGGGCGCCTCGCGCATCGTGCAGGTGACCGACGAGGAGATCGCCGACGCCATGCGCGTCTACTGGACCGATACGCACAATCTTGCCGAGGGGGCAGGCGCGGCCGCGCTTGCCGCGGCCTTGCAGGAGAAGCACAGGCTGCAGGGCCGGCGGGTCGGCCTGATCCTGTCCGGCGGCAATATCGATTTCGAGCTGTTTCGCCGCTGGGTCGCGCCGGAGGGCGTCGACACGGCCGGGGAGAAGGCGGCATGACGAACGACAAGCAAACGGGGACGACGATGAACCAGCCGGCATCGGCCTATTTCCTGGAGGATCGCCACGATCCGACCGAGGCGCACACGCTGTCGGTGCTGGTGCAGAACGAGCCCGGCGTGCTCGCGCGCGTGATCGGACTGTTCTCGGGCCGGGGCTACAACATCGAAAGCCTCACGGTCTCGGAAACCGAGAGCCAGAAACATCTCTCCCGCATCACCATCGTCACCACGGGCACGCCGATGGTGATCGAGCAGATCAAGCACCAGCTCGACCGCATGGTCCCGGTCTATCGCGTCGTCGACATGACGCTGACCGGGCGCTCGATCGAGCGCGAGCTCGCGATGGTCAAGGTGCGCGGCACCGGCGACAACCGGGTCGAGGCGCTGCGGCTCGCGGATGCGTTCCGCGCCCGCGTCATCGATGCCACCACCGAAAGCTTTGTGTTCGAGATCACCGGCAATACCGTCAAGATCAATCAGTTCATCGATCTGATGCGCCCGATCGGGCTGGTCGAGGTTTCGCGTACCGGCGTTGCCGCGATCGCGCGAGGACCCGAGGGGATGTGAACCATGCTGGCGCGTGACTGGTACTACAACGAACGGCGGCGGATCGGGCTCGATTCCGCCGTCGCCTCGATCTACGACCGGCACGACGACAGCGACCAGCGCGCCCGCGCCGCGCTGACCATGCTCGGGGTCAAGCCCGGCTGGCGCGTCGCCGATATCGGCTGCGGCAATGGCGTGCTTGCAACCGAAGCCGCGCTGCTGGGCGCCGAGGTCGACGCCATCGACATCTCGCCGGCGGTGCTGCAGCTTGCGGAGATCTACGCGCGCGACCGCAAGGCCCCGATCCGCACCCAGTCGGCGGGCCTCTTGAGCTTCGCCTATCAGCCGAATTCCTACGATCTGATCGTCAGCGAGTTCACGCTGCACCATCTGCCGGACTTCTGGAAGGCGGTGGCGCTGTCGCGCATCTTTGCCGCGCTGAAGCCGGGCGCGAATTTCTACCTGCGCGACATCGTGTTCGTCAGCATGCCCGACGGGACCGAGCGCGACATCGAGCAGTGGGCGGATTTCAGCATCAAGAACCACGATTTCGACCGCGACAGCGTCATGATCCACATGCGCGACGAATACTCGACCTTCGACTGGGTGATCGAGCGCATGCTGACCGAGGTCGGCTTCGTGCTGGAGCAGGCGGACTATCACGCGCCGCTGCACGGCACCTATCTTCTCCGCAAACCCGGGACTGGCGAGCAGGGCTAGAAAAACAACAACAATGAAGCCGGCCGATGTCTCAATCGCCGTCCTGGTGGCGGTCATCTGGGGGCTTGCCTTCGTGGCGGCCCGCGTCGCGCTGGACGAGCTGTCGCCGGCGCTGCTGACGACGCTGCGCTTTGCGGTCGCGGCCGTCCCCTGCCTGCTGGTGCGCAAGCCCGATGTCTCCTGGCGCCTGCTCGGCGCGATCAGCCTCACCCTGTTCCTCGGCCAGTTCCTGGCGCAGGCCTTTGCGATCGCCCACGGCGTGCCGGTGGGCCTGTTCTCCGTCATCGTGCAGAGCCAGGCGCTGTTCACCATTGCGTTCGCCGCGCTCATCTTCGGCGAGCGGCCGACGCCGATGCAGACCGTCGGCATCGGCATTGCCGCGGCGGGGCTCCTGATGATCTGCGGCACGGTCGGCTATGATTTCAGCCTCAGCGCGTTTGCGATCGCGATGATCTGCCCGATCAGCTTTGCGACCGGCAATATCCTGCTGCGGGGCGCGCGCGGCGCACCGATGTTCGACCTGTTCGCGTGGCTCTGTCTTGCCGCCGCCGTGCCGCTATTGGCGCTCACGCTTGTCACCGACGGCGCAGCGCCGACCTGGCAGGCGCTGACCCACATGTCGCTCATGAGTCTTGCCTGCGTGCTGTTCCTTGGCGCGATCTCCACCAGCATCGCTTACTGGCTGTGGGGCCGGCTGCTGCGCGACCACCCGACCGCGCAGGTGGTGCCGTTCGGGCTTCTGGTGCCGTTCGTCGGCTCGGCGGCCTCCAGCCTCGCGTTCGGCGAGCGGTTCGGGCCGCTAAGGCTCGTCGGCATGATCACCGTCATCGGCGGCATCGCGGTGATGCTGCTGGCGCGGCGGGCGCAGAGCCTGCCCAAGGTTGCATGAGAGGGACGCCAATGTCGCACTCGCTGCTGCTTGCCTTTGTGATCTTCGCCACCGTGATGTTCTTCACGCCGGGCCCGAACAACATCATGCTGTTGTCCTCGGGCCTGACCTACGGCTTCCGCCCGACGCTGCCGCATATCGCCGGCATCACGTTCGGCTTTGCCTTCATGGTCGGCGCGGTGGGCCTCGGGCTCGGCACCATCTTCATCGCCTATCCGGTGCTGCAGACCATCCTCAAATATGGCGGGGTGGTTTACCTGGTCTACCTCGCGGCCGTGATCGCGATGGCCGAGCCGGTCGCGCCCGACGGAGATCCGGACGGCCGCGGACCGATGTCGTTCTGGGGCGCCGCGATGTTCCAGTGGATCAACGCCAAGGGCTGGGTGATGGTGATCGGCACCATCACCGCCTACGCCGCGATCGCGTCCTTTCCCTGGAACATCGCGATCCAGGTGTCGCTCAGCCTGATCCTGGGCGCGCTGTCCTGCACCGCCTGGGCGCTGTTCGGCACCTCGCTGCGGCCGGTCCTGCGCTCGCGGCGGGCGGTGCGGGCCTTCAACATCATCATGGCGCTGCTCCTGCTCGCCTCCCTCTATCCCGTCTTCATGGACGCATGACGCCGTGTCGCACCATGCGAGAACAGGGTTTCCCCCGAGGTGGAAAATGATCTAGACAACGCCCGAAATCACGCTTTCACCGCCTTTCAGCCAACCGGCCGTTTTGGCCAACACCTCTCTCAAGGAAACGACCATGCGTGTTTATTACGATCGCGACGCCGACCTGAACCTGATCAAGGGCAAGAAGGTCGCCATCGTCGGCTATGGCAGCCAGGGCCACGCCCATGCGCTGAACCTGAAGGATTCCGGCGTCAAGGAAGTCTCAATCGCGCTGCGCAAGGGCTCGGCCTCGGCCAAGAAGGCGGAGGCCGCGGGCTTCAAGGTGCTCGATGTCGCCGAGGCCGCCAAATGGGCCGATCTCGTGATGATGCTCACCCCCGACGAATTGCAGGGCGACATCTACCGCGAGCATCTGCACGACAACATGAAGAAGGGCGCGGCGCTGGTGTTCGCGCACGGCCTCAACGTCCACTTCAACCTGCTCGAGCCGCGCGCCGACCTCGACGTGCTGATGATCGCGCCGAAGGGTCCCGGCCACACCGTGCGCTCGGAATATCAGCGCGGCGGCGGCGTGCCCTGCCTGATCGCGATCGCGCGCGATGTCTCCGGCAACGCGCATGACCTCGGGCTGAGCTACGCCTCGGCGATCGGCGGCGGCCGCGCCGGCATCATCGAGACCACCTTCAAGGAAGAGTGCGAGACCGATCTGTTCGGCGAGCAGGTCGTGCTCTGCGGCGGCCTGGTCGAGCTGATCAAGGGCGGCTACGAGACGCTGGTCGAAGCCGGCTACGCGCCGGAGATGGCGTATTTCGAGTGCCTGCACGAGGTGAAGCTGATCGTCGACCTGATCTATGAAGGCGGCATCGCCAACATGAACTACTCGATCTCCAACACCGCGGAATTCGGCGAGTACGTCACCGGCCCGCGCATCGTCACCGACGAGACCAAGAAGGAGATGCGCCGTGTGCTCGCCGACATCCAGTCCGGCCGCTTCGCCCGCGACTGGATGCTGGAGAACAAGGTCAACCAGACCTCGTTCAAGGCGACCCGCGCCAAGCTCGCCGCGCATCCGATCGAGCAGGTCGGCGCCAAGCTGCGCGACATGATGCCGTGGATCAAGAAGGGCGCGCTCGTCGACAAGTCCAAGAACTAGGGCTTGATCCACGTTTCCGTTGCGCGATCGCGCGAGGCGCGATCGCGATGATCAAGAAGGGCGTGCTCGTCGACAAGTCGAAGAATTGAGACGCCCCTTCGTAGGGTGGGCAAAGCGAAAGCGTGCCCACCTTACGGGCTTAGGCTCGTTTGATTGACGGAGGGCACGGCGCAACAGCGCCTTTGCTCACCCTGCTTTTCTGATTTCTGCGCGCTTGGTCGCGCGTCCGTTATTTCTCGATCCGGTCGTGCAGCCGCCAGAAGCGCACCGTGCGCTGGGCGGTCTCGATCGACAGCTTGCGGTAGTCCCGCTGCGCCACGTCGAGCGTCGCTTCGTCGATCGGCACCGGCATCGGCCGGTGGCGCAGGATCGACTCCACGGTGGGCCAGTTGAGGCGGGCTGAGCGGCACGGAATCAGCAGCAAGTCGGAGCGTATCCCCTCGAGCAGCCGCATCATCATCTCGGTCGGCACGTCGTTGATCAGCGCCAGCGCCGCGGCGACCTCGTTGAACTTTCGCTCTTCCGCAAACTTGTAGACGGCGGCGTCATCGAGCTCGTTCAGCTTCTGCATCAGCCTGACGAGCTGCTCGGCCACGCCGAAGCTGCGCGCCGGTGCGGCTTTCTCGCGCGCGATATCGTCCAGCACGCGCCTGATCTCTTCCTCGACGGCGGGCGGCGCCAGCGCCAGCAGCCGGGCCCGGACCGCATCCTTGGCGCGCCGCAGCAGTTCGCGCAGGAACTTGGCGGGCAGGTCGATGCGCAGGCCGAGCGTCTCGGTCAATTCATCGTCGTCGCCGGCGCGGGCGATGATGCCGGAATAGCCGGCCTCGGAGAAATGCGCGCTGGCGTTACCGGCGAGCTTGCGGATGACGCGGCGCTCGCCGCGATCGATGATCACGTCGGTGACCTGCTCGGGCAGGTCCGCCCGGCCGGAAATCGCCAGCAGATGCTCCTGTCCCTTGGTGCTGGCGACCTTGACGAGCGTATCGGTCGAGACCAGGCTCGAATGCGCAAGCACCTCGTTGGCGACCGCGATCTCGTCATCGCTCGCAAGGTGCTGGATCACCTCGAACGGGGCATAGTCGGTCGGCGCAAGGCGCCTGCTGAGCTCGGCCTTGGCGCGCGTCTCCACGCGCGCGATCAGGAGGCACAGCACGACGTCGAAGACCTGGACCTGGTCGTCGCTGAGGCGTTCTGCGTCGTTGAGGAAGAGGTCGGTCACCCGCCGCAGCGTCTCGACCCGCTTTGCCGGCGTGCCTTCGCTGACTGCTTCCTCGAGTTCGGCGATGATCGATTGAGCCGGCTGTTGCGCCATCCTGGGCAGCCTGTTGTTGTTGCATGACGGAAGCGCAAAGCATCGCACTTTCAGCCTTACGCCAGTGTTAAGCGGCAGCGCAGCCGCGCCGCATCCTTAACGGTTTGCCTCGCGCCATGGCCGGCGCAGCGCGCTTTCCCTGCGAATTCGCGGTTTCCTTGCCGCTGCGAGGGGGCGTCGCTTAAGGATTTCTTCAGGACGACTATCGAACGGTATCGGACTATTGGCGGCGGGGCGACGACCCCGGCAGTCCGGATTGCCTGTGCGATCGTCGGATCGAAGCGGCGCTCGCGCGCGAGGGCGGACCGATCGCGCGCGAGGATGGTCTTGCTGCTAGACCAGCTTCTCCAGCCGCGCGTAGCTCGCCTCCATGCCGTGCTCCATGCCGGTCTCCAGCATCCGGGCGCGGGTCTCGGCATCGGGCAGCGTCATCCGCAGGGTCAGCAGCGTGCCCGCGCCGTCCTTGTCGAACCGCGTCTCGACATGGTTGTCGGGCGTCGGGTCGGGCATGTGCATGCGCTCGACATGGACGATGCGGCTGAAGGGTTCGAGGGCGACATATTCGCCGGTGAGATGAAAGCCGCTGCCGTCCGGTCCCTTCCATTCGAAGCGGATCTTGCCGCCGGGCCTCAATTCGCTGATGCAGACCGGCATGGTCCATCCTTCCGGCCCCAGCAGCCATTTCTGCAGCAGCGCGGGCTCGGTATGGGCGCGGTACACCGTTTCCGGCGGCGCCGCGAAGCGCCGGGTCACCACCACGAAACGATCGCCTTCGGTCTTGATCGTCAACTTACTCACGACTTTCTCTCCTTCTCTGCCGCCATCGCGTCCAACAGCTCGTCGAGCCGCTCGTAGTTTCGCGCCAGCGCCTTGCGCAGCATCACCAGCCACTGGTCGATATTGTCGAGGCCGGCCTGCGACAAAGCGCAGTGGCGGCGCGTGCCCTCGGCGCGCCGCGTGATCAGGCCCGCGCCCTCCAGCACCTTGAGATGCCGGGAGATCGCGGGCTGGCTCATGTCGAACGGTTTTGCGAGCTGCATCACCGTGGCCTCGCCCTTGGCGAGCCGCGCCAGGATCGCCCGTCGCGTGGGATCGGCCAGCGCCAGGAACGCCGCGTCCAGATCGATCGATCGCCTGCTCTCAATCATAACAAGTAAGTTATATAAGCAATATGTTATGGTCAAGTGGAAAAGCGCGACGAGCGAGAAGAGGGGATGGTCGCGGGCGAAGCGGTCACCGGATGCACGCAGGGCGTGAATGTCGCGTGCGCACACCAAAAATTAAGCCTTCGCCGTCATGGTCCGCTGACCGCGGCGGTCACTCTGTCGTGAGAGCTTGATGCAGCTTCTTAAGCGTGGTCGCCGTCCCGATCGCGGCGCGCGGGCGGCGCAGGGGCGAAGAACTGAGGTTTCAACCACATTCTTGGTGTGAAGCTCTTCGCGCGCAGTCTGCGTTCGCCAAAAGCCCAGCGACTTCAGATTCGAAGCGCGAATCTCTCATCCATCTTCTGCGCCAGTTCGACACTCCTTGGTTGGGTCGCGGTCAGCCCTGCGCATGAAGAACTGACATCTCATCCAGATTCTTGAATGGCGGAACGCGACGCGGCGCGATTGCGCCTCTGCCGGCTCTCATTGCATCATCGGGCAACGCGGAACGGGAAGGGTTCACCATGAAATCCGTCGTCGTCACAGGTGCTTCGACCGGCATTGGCTGGGCTACCGCAAAATTGCTGTTGCAGCGGGGCTTTCGCGTGTTCGGCAGCGTCCGCAAGCCGGCCGACGCCGAGCGGCTGAAAGGCGAGTTCGGCGCCAATTTCACCGCGCTGCTGTTCGACGTCACCGATGAAGCGGCGGTGCTGGCCGCCGCGCGCGAGGTCCGCGCCGCGCTCAATGGCGAGACGCTTGCCGGTCTCGTCAACAATGCCGGGATCGCGGTCGCCGGCCCCGTGCTGGAGCTCGCCGTCGACGAATTCCGCCGCCAGATGGAGGTCAACGTGATCGGCCCCATCATCGCGACCCAGGCTTTCACGCCGCTGCTCGGCGCCGATCCGTCGCTGACCGGACCCAAGGGCCGGATCGTGATGATCTCATCGGTCGCCGGCAAGAACGGCAATCCGCTGACGCCGGCCTATGCCGCCTCCAAGCACGCGATCGAGGGCCTGTCCGAAAGCCTGCGCCGCGAGCTGATGCTGTTCGGCATCGACGTGATCATCGTGGCGCCCGGCCCGGTGAAGACGCCGATCTGGAGCAAGGGCCAGGAGGCGGTCGACACCGCGCGCTACCAGAACTCGCCTTATCTGCCAGCCCTGCAGAAGGTCGGCGCTTACATGCGGCATCTCGATTCGATTGGCCTGCCGCCGGAGCGGATCGCCGAGCGCGTGCTGGACGCGCTGACCTTGTCGCGCCCGAAGGTACGCTACCAGATCGCGCCCGACCCGATGCGGCATTTGGTGACGCAATGGCTGCCCAAGCGCATGGTCGACAAGATCATCGCCAAACGCCTCGGCCTGATGCCGCCAGCGAAGGGGTAAGAATGGCGAGCATTGGCAAGACCTCGGCCGAACTCGCCGCGCTCGCCGACGAGGCGCTGCGCCGCGAGCCGGGTTGCGAGACCGCACGGGTTCCCGCCGTGCAGGCGCTGCCGGGCGGGCGGGGCGGTCGCAACTGGGAAATCCCGTCCGTCGTCCTCGGCGACAGCCTGATCAGCGACGTCGACCGCGCGGTCATCACCTTGCACCGCCGGCTGGGGCGGACGTTTCACCTGGTGATCGGGGACTAGATCAACCGCGCCCTGCGCTATCCCGCACCGACCGCCCGCGGCTTCGGTCCGGCCGCCATCGCGATCATGCGCAGCGCCAGCACGGCGAGCGGCAGGATCAGGAACAGGCCATAGAGCGGCATCTCCGGGATCCGCTTGCCGAACGAGACCGTGAACTGCGCGAGCAGATAGTAGCCGCCGACCAGGTGCAGCGTGCGGAAGGCGCGCGGTCCGATCGCCGCCGCGGTGCGGTCGAACGAAGTCGCGGCCATCGCGACGATGAAGGCATAGCCGATCCCGCCGAAGACGTAGGAGGCGAGGTTGGTCGCGGCGGCAAAGCCGGCCGGATCGAGCCGCGCGAACACGACGATGGCGATCGCGTGCAGCCCGTGGGAAGCGGCGAACGTCACGCCCAGATAGCGCCGGTTGCGGCGCAGCCACCGGGTCCAGCCATTGGGCCAGAGCCGCGCCAGCGCCGCGGCGGCAAACGCAAGGCAGAACAGCACGAGCGAGGTCCGCGCGGTGAAGCGGATCACCATCCGTATCCCTTCGGCCTCGAAGCCGCGCATGCCGGCGATCCAGACGCACAGCAGCATCAGGATCAGCGTCAGCACGCCGAACAGCCGCCAGCCCTCGAACCAGTTCTGCCGATGCATCGCCATGCTGCGCCTCCGTGTGATGTAATCATCAGTTACATCTGTCGCGGCGCGCCGGTCAATCCGTGTAATCGGCGCTTACATTCACGAGGCGGTGATGCTAGACCGCCTCCATGCCCGCATCGACACGCCCCAAACCGCGCGCCGCGCGCCCCAAGGCCCAGCCGAAGCCCTATCACCATGGCGACCTCCGGCACGCGCTGATCGACGCCGCGCTGCGATTGGCGGAGGAGGGCGGGCCGGAAAAGGTCAGCGTGCGCGAGGCCGCGCGCCGCGCCGGCGTCTCGCCGGGCGCGCCGTTCCGGCATTTCGCCAGCCGCGAGGCGCTGATGACGGCGGTCGCGGAAGAGGCGCAGCGGCGGTTCCGGGCCGAGATCGATCGCGCGCTCGGCGAGGCCGCAACCGACGATCCGCTGCGCCGTTTCCGCAGCTTTGGCCTGGCCTACTTGCGCTGGGCCATGCGCAACCCGGCGCATTTCGAGATCATCTCCAGCGGCCGCCATTTTAACCATGATGCCGCCGCGGCGCTGTCGCGCGACAATGCCGATCTGATCGCCACGGTCGAGGCGACGCTGGCGCAGGCTTTGGCGGCCGGCAGCTTGCGCACCGGCGAGCTGAAGCCGCTCCTGATCGCCGCCCGCGCGCTGGTCTACGGCTTTGCCAGAATGAAGATCGACGGCCATTTCCCGCGCTGGGGCGTCGCGGACAGCGAGGTCGAGCGGACCGCCGAGGCGGTGATCGACCTCTTCATCGCCGGCATACGCCGGCCGGCCTGACCGGGCGGTCGCTCGCGAGCCGAAAAGGTCGCAGCCGAAAAGCGTCGCCGGGCCGGCAATTCATTGCGGGTTCATGACGCTTCAATTACAGTTTTATGACACGCGGCATCCGCCGGCTGCGGCGTGCGTCTCCCGGCAGCCGCCAGGGAAAGACTTTATCACCGCGCCGGGCAGTGTTGCGTTCAGGTCCATGGCGCCCGCGCCAAATCCGAACTTTTCGGCGACCGCGGTCCTCGCCCGCGCCGGCTCGATCGGGCTCGCCAGGTTGTCGGCGGTGGCGCTGCCGCATCTGGCGGCGGCGGTCCTGATGATGTGGACCGAGACCGATTTCGGCTCGCGCACCTGCTTCCTCTTGTCCTGGGCAATCCTGAACGCGTTCTGGATCACGCTGTTGCGGCGGCCGGCGCTGTCGGGCGCCCTGTCGCTCACGCTCGTCGTGGTGCTGGTGCTGCTGTCGCGGCTCAAGCACGACGTCGTGCAGATGACCGCGAACTTCGTCGACCTGATGGTGATCGACCGCGACACGGCTTCCTTCCTGTTCACCATCTTTCCCGACCTGCGCTGGTCGGTGATCGCGGCCGGCCTCGTCACCATCCCCCTGATGTATGCGCTGTGGTGGCTCGATCCGTTCCGCATCCGCCGCCTGCCGGCCGCGGCGTTCGGCCTTGCGTGCCTCGCGGCGCTCGCCGGCCATGCGCTGGCCTGGCCGGACGAGGACTGGCGCGGCTATTACGACGACGGCTACCTGTCGAAATTCGCGCGCTCCGGCGTGACCGCGGCGTACGATTTCGTGCATTACGGCTTCATGGAATCGGATGCGGTGGTGAAGGAGCGGCTCAACGTGCCGCTGCTCGATTCCTGCCATCCGGCCGGCCGCCGGCCGAACATCATCATGATCCATGACGAGTCGAGCTTCGACATCCGCGCCGCCGAAGGCGTCAGGGTGCCCGCGGGTTACGGCAGCCACTTCAAGTCGTTTGACGGCAAGGAGCGCACCTTCCTCGCCGAGAGCAATGGCGGTCCGAGCTGGTTCACCGAATACAACGTGCTCGCCGGGCTGTCCTCGCGCTCGTTCGGCCGCTTCGCCTATTTCGTCACCCGCATCGCATCGAACCGGGTCGAGCGCGGCCTGCCGCTGTCGCTGCGCCGCTGCGGCTATCAGACCGTCTCGCTCTATCCCGCGTTCGGCGGCTTCATGAGCGCGCGCAGCTTCCAGACCACGACCGGGATCGAGCACTTTTACGACGCGCATGATCTCGGTGCGCGCGACGTCGAGCCCGACAGCTTCTTCTACGACAAGGCGCTGAAGCTGATGGCGGACCATTCGCCGGCCTCGCCCTTGTTCACCTTCGTCTATCTCGCGGCCAATCATTTCCCCTGGGAGACGCGGTTCCGGCCAGACCTGCTGCCGTCGTGGCGGCCGACCGGCAACAGGCGGGTGGTCGACGAATATCTGCGGCGGCAGGCGATCAGCGCCGAGGACTACAAGGCGTTCCTGGCGGGGCTGAAGAAGCGGTTTCCCGGCCAGCCCTTCCTGATCGTGCGCTATGGCGACCATCAGCCGGAGTTTTCGCCGCATCTGCTCGATCCCGGCCTCGACGAGGCCGGCATTGGCAAAAAGCTCGAGACTTACGACCCGCGCTACTACGCGACCTATTACGCCATCGACGCCATCAATTTCGAGCCGGTGAAGAGCCCGGCGATGATGGACACGATCGATGGTGCCTATCTGCCGCTGGTGGTCCAGGAGGCTGCCGGCATCCCGCTCGATCCGTCGTTTGCCGAGCAGAAGCAGATCATGCTCCGTTGCAAGGGCGTCTTCTACGCCTGCGGCGACGGCGCCGAGGCGCGCCGCTTCAACCGCCTCCTGATCGATGCCGGCCTGATCCGCGGGTTGTGACGTTTCCGTCACGCGTGAGCCCAGAGCATCCGGCCATCTTGAGCGCGACGGTATGATTGTTCGTCATCGCGCGCCAGCGCGACCCGTTGGCTCCTCGCAATGACGATGTGGCCATATCTCGATTTCATCACGCTTGTGCTAGTGGAGCGGATTTGACGCTCGCTACCCGTCTGAGCAATGTTAGAATCGGACCACTAGGATCGCTGCGATCAGGACAGGAGTTCTTCCATGACGACAAGTGTGAAGCAGATGCTGGAAGCGGCGAATGCCGCGGTGCCGAAGATCGCGCCCGAGGAGGCGCGCAAGATGATCGCGAAGGGCAATGCGCTTGTGGTCGACGTGCGCGACGGGACCGAAGTCGAGCAGAGCGGCAAGGCCAAGGGTGCCGTGCACGTCTCGCGCGGCATGCTGGAATTTCGCGCCGATCCGGACTCGCCCGCGCATGACAAGAATTTTGCCAGGGACAAGACCGTCATCCTCTATTGCGGCTCGGGCGGGCGCGCCGCGCTCGCCGGCAAGACGCTGAAGGATCTCGGCTATCAGCATGTCTACAACGCCGGCGGCTTCAAGGACTGGGTTGCAAGCGGCGGCGAGGTCGAGAAATCCTAGTGTCCCGGAGCCGAAATTCGCATCATTTTGCGGGCCACTGATTCCAACATTCGCAAAAGAGTCTGCCGTGACCGGATGCGAATGTTGGAATCGGACCACTAGCGGGCACATCTCTGGAATCTCAACGTGGAGAGATACATGCACGAGGCTTCCGTCACCGTCGGGCCTGGCCTCGCCCTGTCAGGCGACGCATCTGCTCAACAGAAGTCGGCTAAAGAACAGATTGTCGGCGCATGGACTCTTGTGTCTGTCACCAGTGAGATGGACGACGGCAAAACGGGAGAACCTTTCGGTCCTTCCCCAAAGGGCGTGATCATATTCTCAAACGATGGCCATTTCTCGCTCTTTCAGTCGCGCGCGGAGATTCCGAAGATTGCGGCCAATGACCGGGCCAAGGCCACCGCTGAAGAAGCACAAGGCATCGTAGCGTCCAGCATTGCGTATTACGGCACATACTCGATTGACGAAAACACCAGGGCGATGGTGGTCAACCTTTCTGCCAGCACCTATGCGAACGTCGCGGCCATTCCCAACCAGAAGCGAACGATCACTCTGCTGACCTCGGACGAGCTCAAATTCGACAATCCCCGAACCCCAAACGGTATGACGCTGCGAACCGCATGGAAGCGCGCAGCCGCGCCCTAGAAGATGACGGCTCACGCCTCGTCCGGCCAGTAGAGCCGCATCGGGTTGTCGACCAGCAGCTTGCGCTGCAGCTCGACGGTTCGCGCGATATGCGGGATGAAGTCGACCAAGAGGCCGTCGTCCGGCATGTGATCCCTGAGGTTCGGATGCGGCCAGTCGGTGCCCCACAGCACGCGACCGGGGAAGCCTTCGACGATGCGGCGCGCGAACGGCACCACGTCGCGGTAGGGATTTTGCTCGCCGTTCAGTGCCGCCGGGCCCGACAGCGACAGCCGCTCCGGACAGCTCACCTTGCACCAGACGTTCGGGTTGTCGCGCATGAAGGCGACGAAGCGCGAAAATTCCGGCGCCTCGGCCGGCTTGCCCACGTCGGGCCGGCCCATGTGGTCGACGACGACGGTGGTCGGCAGCGCGGTGAAGAAGTCCTCGAGCTCAGGCAGGTCCGCCGCCTCGAAATAGATCACCGCGTGCCAGCCGAGCCCGGCGATGCGGCCCGCGATCTCCATCAACTCGTCGCGCGGCGTGAAATCGACCAGGCGCTTGATGAAGTTGAAGCGGACGCCGCGCACGCCGGCGTCATGCAGCGCCTCGAGCGCGGCGTCGCTGACGTCGCGCCGCACGGTGGCGATGCCGCGCGCCCGGCCACCTGAACGGACGAGCGCGTCGACCAGCGCGCTGTTGTCGGCGCCATGGCAGGTCGCCTGCACGATGACGTTGCGCGCGAAACCGAGATGGTCGCGCAGCGCGAAGAGCTGCTCCTTGCTCGCGTCGCACGGCGTGTATTTGCGCTCGGGCGCGTAGGGGAATCTTTCGGCGGGGCCGAAGATGTGGCAATGCGCGTCGACCGCGCCTTGCGGCACCTGGAAGCGCGGCTTTGACGGATTGGCGTACCAGTCGAGCCAGCCCGGCGTCTTCTCGAATGTCTGCATAAGCTAGCCCGCCTGCTTCTTCGGCGCGACCGCGCCGAGGATGCGGTCGGCCTCGATGCGCCAGTCGGAACTGCGCGCGAACGCCTCGTCCTGGCGCGACCCGAAGCAGCCCTGGTCGGCGAGATCGGCCACAAAAGCCTGCCGCTCGGCGGTGCCTTCGGCCTGCCATGGGATCAGGCCGGTCTCGCGCACCGTTTCCGCGACCTCGCGGACCTCCTCGGCGCGGCGGCGGCCGTGCTCGATCACGCGCTGGAAGAAATAGGCGGCCTGCTTTTCCCAGTCGATGCCGGGAAAGGTCTCCTTCAGGGAGCCCAGCACCGCATCCTCGACGCCATAGGCGCGCGCGGTGGTGAAGCATTCGATGGTGGTCGCCTCCAGGCCCTTGATCATGATGCTGCGGCACATCTTCACTGCCGAGGCGATGCCGAGCTTTTGACTGGCGACCTTGGCATTGAAGCCGAGCTGGATGAGCAGGGGCGCGAGCGCCTCTGCGCTGGCGCCGCCGAGCAGCAGCGGCACCTTGATGCGATGGGGCGGCACCGAGGTCATCACCGCGCCCTCGACATAGCGGCCGCCGGCCGCATCGATCAACCGGGCCGCGCGCTGCTTGGCGCCGGGCGAGGCCGAGTTGAAGTCGAGGAAGAAGGCCCCACGCCTGATGGCCGGCGCGATGGCCTGCGCCACCGGCACGGCCTGGCTCGCGGTCACCGCGGAAATGATGAAGTCAGCCGAGGCGGCAAGCTCGCGATGCGAGGCCGACAGCGTCACGCCGTGTTCGGCGGCATGGCTGCGCAGCGCGCCACCAGCGCCGCCGTCGAGCTTGATGTCGTAGGCGAGAACCGCGATGCCCTGCCTGCGCAGGTCCTCGCCGAGGATGCGGCCGACCTCGCCATAGCCGACGAGGCCGATGCGCCAGAATTTCGGATCGTCCGGTATCGCAGCCATTGCACTTCTCTCCCTTGGCGCGATCTCGCGCCTATTGTTTTTGAATGCCCGCCTTCTCGATCACCGCCTGCCACTTGTCGATGTCGGATTTCAGCCGGTCCGAAATCTCCTGCGGCGTGCTGCCGCGCGCCTCGATGCCGAGCCCGAGCAGCCGCTTCTTGACCTCGGGATCGGCGAGAATCTCGCGCAGCGCGGCATTCAGCCTGTCCACGATCTCGGGCGGCGTGCCGGCCGGCGCGAACAGCGCGTTCCAGGACACGACGTCGTAGCCGTTGACGCCATTCTCCTGCGCGGTCGCGATCTGCGGCGTTGCCTCCGATCGTCGCCCGCCGGATGAGGCGAGCGCGCGCAGCTTGCCGTCGGCGAGGTTGCCCATCATCGCGGAGTAGCTGTCGATCATCAGCGTCACGTCACCCTGCAGCAGCGCGACCTGGATGTCCGGCGTGCCGCGATAGGGGATGATGGCGAAGTTGATGCCGGCCGCCGTCTTGAACAGCTCGGCGGAGAGGTTTTGCGTGCTGCCGACATTGATGGTGCCGACATTGAGCGTGCCGGGTTTCGCCTTGGCGGCCGCGACGAAATCGGCGAGCATCCTGAAGCCGGAATTGGCCGATGTGGCGAAGATGAAGTCGAAGAAGCCGAGGCTCGAGACGGCGGCAAAGTCCTTGAGCGGATCGAACGGCAGCTTCCTGAACAGGGACACGCTGACCGCCGTTCCGTTCGTCAGCAGCGCCAGCGTGTGGCCGTCCGGCGGCGAGGAGATCACCGTGCGCGCGGCGGCAATCCCGCCGGCGCCGGGCTGGTTCTCGACATAGAAGCGCTGGCCGAGCCTGTCGCCGAGCTTTTCCGCAACGATCCGCGCCGTGATGTCGGCGACCCCGCCGGCCGCAAAGGGGACGACGATGCGCACCGAATGCGTGGGATAGCTGACTTCCGCATGCGCTCGCTGCGGCAAAGCTGTCGCGAGCGCGGCACATGTGATGACGAAAGAAGAGCGGAGGAGGCGATCGGCAAATCCCATGGTCTTCACGTTAGCCCGGGCGGCCGCGCCAATCCAGCCGGTGTGAGCCGGTGTCCCGGACCCGAACTTCGCATCATTCAGCGGGCCACGCTGTTTTGCGAATGTCAGGTCCGAGAGGACACTAAGGCCGTGAACTCATAAATTTGCCGGGCGAACGGCGTGCCAGAGTCCGTTATGTCGGCAGCGCAGCGAAATGACGCTATGTGCCACTTGCGGACTCATGCACCGCAGCAACAGCGGCCTTCTGCAAGGCGCGGGGCGCCGGAACGATGGCCCATGCCAACGACGCCTTCATCAATGCTCAGCGAGCCTTGGCACCTCGCATTTGTGCAATAGGCGGGTTCGGAGGGCGCGTTGTGCTCGGTCTAAAGTTGCTCAAAGTCTCGTAGCGGCCAGGACCGATCGAAGTAGGCCTCGGTCGGCTGGTAGAACCGGAAATACGCAAACCAGTTCTTGCCGGGGATGGTCGGGATCCAGTTCTTCTCGAAGCCGGCCGGCGCCTTGGGTCCGCAATAGATATCCACCGAACCGTCCTCGTTCTTGCGCAGGTCCATGCGCGAGGAGCGATCGGCAATCTTCTGCTCGTTCAGGATCAGTGCCCGCGTATCGACGTCGTAGAGTGTGACTGACCAGAACAGCTTGATCGGCGGATTGGGCGGAACGCGTAGGCGATACGACCTGCCGCCATCCAACCACTCACCGGCCTTATCCTTGTACGCACTGAGATACGCGGACGAAGGTCCAGGTTGCTTGGGCGCCATCGCCGCGCCCGCGCCCACGGCCTCGTAGAACCAGGACGCGCGTTCGTCGAGCAGGTTCCAGAAGGAGTCGGGATCGTCAGCGTCCAGCAGCAACGCAAAGTCCCAGTGCGCGTCGGATCGATACCTCCCATCTTTGAATCGGCGATCCGCCGAATTGGCTTTTGCCATTGCCTCGCCAACGAACGCGGCATCGGTCAGAATTTTCGTCTGCCGCACGTCCGGCTTGAAGGGTTTGCCCTTTTCCAGGCCGAGCGGCCGCAACATCGCGTGAAAGAAGATGTCGCGCGTCTCAATCGGCTCGGCCTGAATCACTTCATTGACCCGCTGCCAATATTCCATCCCGCGCGACGGCAGCCCACTCCACGTCTTGGTGCCTGCGTCCAGAATGTCCATCTTCGGCGGATTGTCATGCTGGGCGTAAGGGTACATCTGTAACTGCGCCAGCGCTTCCTTCGCTCTATCCGGTTCGGCATCAGTCAGGCGCGCACCGAGAAAAATGTTGAAGGTTGGGGACTGGCGCACGGTGTAGCCTGTGACGTCGTTTGGCGCGTTCTGCCCTGGTGCCAACACAAGGTATGTGCCCGGGGATTCGGTGCCCGGAATGGTTTGTTGCCAGGCGTCACTGATCCCACCTTGCACACCGCGCGGCGGAATCACCATGACCAGCGGCCCTGTCGAGAGATCGGCGAACCCGAGGTAGTACGGTGTCGTGGCATTGGCGGTCAAGATGCCGCGCCTGGCCTCGATAGACAGAATTGCGACGATCTGTCCGTTCTTTGCACCGAGGTCCTTCGTCACACCGCGCTGCCACGACGCGAACGAGACTGCCGGAAGAGACCAGAGATAGGCCTGGCAAGCGCGCTGAAAATCGCGCTCGTCGTAAAGCTTCTCAATCGTCGCGTCGGTTGGATAGCCGTTCGCGAAGTCGTGGGTGAATTCGAGCCTGCCGATGCGTGTCTCGATCCCCTGCACTTGGTCTTGGCCGGTCGTCGCTACGCGCCTCGCTTCCTGAGCGCGGCTGGGGCTTGTTATGCCGACGACAGAGACCGTTCCAAGAGCAGCAGGGGCGGCGCCGGCCAACAACGAGAGCATTTCTCGACGATTGGTTCTCATGCACCCTTCTCCTCCAATTAGTGAGCTGCGATCCGCTCGATATCCGGCAGCTTCCACGTTTTGTCGAAAACCGGCTTCTCGGGACCATAGAAGCGAAACAAGACTTCGAATTGCCCGTTCGCTCTGGTCGGCACCCAGTTGGCCTCATTGTCCGCCGCAGCCTTCGGTCCAAACCAAATATCGACTGAGCCGTCAGCGTTGGTTTGCAGTCCAGGACTTTGTGATGAACGGCCCGCGCGGACCATGTCGCGAATGAGAGCATGCGTTGCGCGGTCATAGACCGTCGCTGACCAGTATTGCCTGACTGGCGCGTTCGCTGGCACAGTCAGACGATAGGTGTTCGCGCCGGAGAAATTCTGTCCGTCCTTGTCCTTGATGGTCATTAGGTAATACTGGCCGATCCCCGAATGCTTGGTGCTGAAGAACGCCATCGTATAGGTGACACCGCGGCCATCGACGGGATAGCTATCCGGATTCGCAAATTGGGTCTGAAGACCTCCAATCACATCCGGCGCGATGGGAAAGACCCACCTGCGCCCTTCGTAATAGGGCGAGAACATGGTTTCGTATTTCAGGTCGAGCCACGCATGGGCCTCGGCCGCCGCTGCATTGAGGATGCGCTGGGTATCTTCGTCGGGACTGAACGGCTTGCCCTTCTCGATGCCGATCGACTTCAACTGATCGATCATCACCTTGTCGCGGATAAGCCATGGCTCCTGTTGCACAAAGCGGTCGAGCGATTGGAAGAATCGCAAGTCATAGGGGATCGTCGAATCGTAGGCGGCGCCGATGGCGTCGATGAACACGGTCTCGGGCGGATTGGCCGCCTGGCTGAGCGGATAAATCTTGATCCGCATGCCGTAGGCGACAGCGGCCTTGACGTCGGCGTCGCCGCCGCTCTTCAGGATCGAACGGAGCAAGGCATAGCCCTGATAATTGCCGGACGGCAGAACGATAAAGCCATCGGGCGCCGCGCCCTGATGGCCCGGCGGCGCGATCAGATATTTGCCGCCCGCGCCCTTGTCCGCGCCGGCCGGGCCGACATCCTCCAATGCGGCCTGCCAGGGGTCCATGATGCTGCCGTTGATGACGCCATCGCCGGCCGGCGGAATCTCGATCACCACCGGCCCATCCTTCGTGTTGAAGAAGGCCATGAAGTAGATGACGTCGGGGTTGGGAGTCAGGGTCTGGTTGCGCCAGTCGAGCAGACCAGACCAGTAAACAATCTGGTTGGGCTTGCCGCCGAGCTTAAGCATCTCCTGGTACATGAGGTCGGTATTGACCGCGGGCATCCCCCAGATCACAGCCTCGACGGCCCGGCGCTCGAGGGTGCGGCGCGCAAGGTCGTCTGCGGAGAGGTTCTGCCCGTGCGACGACGTTATTGTGCAGATTAGCGCGAGTGCTGAAAGAATTGATCCTTTCATAGCTCAAACTCCGGCTGGCCCGCTGCTATTTGAGATTAGCACTACCCTCACGAGTACTCTCGTCGAAAATCGGAAATCGCGGCTCGACATCGCGATGCAACAGCCACTCGCGTGCCGACGTATCCGTTGTGGAGGTAAAGCGGACCTCAAAGGCCGGGACTGGGCACGTCTGTTAGTGACCCATCTCGGACATAGAGCGCAATGTTACGTTCTTGCCGAAAACGCATAGCGGACATGGACCGACTGCTGCTGGTTGGACTCAGTCGCGATCGACCGCTGCGCAGCGGACATCAATCCACGGGACGATGACGGTCCAACACCACCACCTCACGGCGTCATCAATTGCTTGAGGCAATTGAATGCAGCGGCAACGTTTCCAACCGAGTACGGCCTAGGAGTTACCGCCATGAAAATCACAGCCCTAATGCGCATCACTTCGGCGGCGACGCTACTTGCTTTGATGGGATCGGCGACTGCCTTTGCGCAACAAAGCAATAAGCCCAACGTTGTTTTCATTCTCGCCGACAACGTCGGCTACGGCGACCTTGGGTCATATGGCGGCGGCGAGTTGCGTGGGGCTCCGACGCCGCGCATTGATGCGCTGGCTCAAGAGGGATTGCGTCTCACACAATTCCTGGTGGAATCAGCGTGCACCCCCTCCCGTGCGGCGCTTATGACCGGACAATACTCGATCCGCAATGGTCTGTCGCTGATCGCCATCGAGGGAAGCCCCTATACACTTCCCGCTAGCGCCTTCACCATGGGTGAGTTGTTCAAGAGTGTTGGCTATGCCACCGCGATTTTTGGAAAGTGGCACCTTGGGAGCGCGCCGCAGAGCTTGCCGACCGCGCACGGCTTCGACGAGTTCTACGGCATCCCGCCGGACATTAGCTGGGACGCGTCAACTTACCCGCAGACAATTGCCCTCACGCACTCGATCTTTAACGAAAAAAACCTGCGTGCCGCTAACGCGGTGCTTGGCAGGCGTCATCTGGTGGCGGGCGGCGAGTCGGCTTCAAGCAACGACTCGCCGCTGCGCTTTGAGGCCACGACGCTGGGTGACCGGGTCGTCGTCATGAAGGACGGCGCGGTGCAGCAGGTGGGGGAGCCGCTGGAGTTGTACAACCAGCCGGCCAACAGGTTCGTCCCCGGCTTTATCGGCTCCCCGGCCATGAACTTCGCCCGGGTTACGGTGGACGAGGCGAACGGATCGCTATTCGCCGGAAACTCCGGCCTGCGCATCAAGGCTTTCAATGGACACGAGAAACGCTATTTGATCGTCGCGTGCACAGTAATTACCGACGTACCAGAAGCCGTCGGCCCCTGTCCCACTGCTTTGATGGCAAAAGTGTCGCTCCCCTTATATCTAGCCTTCGCCTTGTATTCGTAAGTAGTTAGGTTGAGCTTTTTCAACTTGCCGTGTGTTGGCCTTTCTAAAATATCTGAGCTACTCACCGTGCCGCGCGTCGTGATCGGAAATAGGCAACTTCCTCCGGACGCGACGCTAATGTCGGCGGTCGCGTTCTGGCCCCAATCCGCCAGTTCTGCCAATTTTGGACAGTCAGAAGCGGCCAGCGCTGGAGACGCGGACATTGAGCCTGTAGCTTCAACGATAAGCGCAAAAGCGGCGACTTTAGACAACCACATAGTAGACTTCCTCATTTTCGTGCAAACACTGTCCTGACCGTTATCGTCGCCGATGCGATTTATGTTTTGGAGGATCTGTTCCGGTGATTGCCCGATACCACGCGGCGTCTGACTGCGCGCGCGCTCTGGCAGCGGCAAGATCCGATTGTCCCCGATAGAACTGACTTAGGCCGAGGTAGCAATCGGTGCGCGCCGGTCCGTGAGGTATCGCCTCGCAGTTCACCTGCGCGCTCACGAAGGCGGGAAAACTCGCCAGCAAGATTGCGACGACACTTGCTCGCAACCAGCGAGAGGCTGATCGCAGCTTATGGTCGTGGGACTTAGCACAAGCGGCACGCTCCCCAGGATGCGCAGCAGGCCCCCCAGCCACCGTAGCCACCGTACCCCCAGCCACCGAACCCGATGTCGTCATCGAACCAGATACCGAACCCGCAGCCGCCGCAACCGCAACCACGGAAGCCACGGCAACCACGGAAGCCACCGCAACCTCGGCAGCCAACAAACGCGCCACCACCGCAACCACGGAAGCCGGCGCACCCGCCGCCAACATGGCCACAACCGCCGCCAACATGGCCACAACCGCCGCCAGCATGGCCGCAGCCGCCGCACCCGCCGCCACCATGGCCGCACCCACAACCACCGCATCCGCCGCGCGCTAGCCGCACGCCGCTGCCAAAGTTTTCTCTATCGAAGAGATGGAACGTGGCCAGACTGACATCGGCCATTTCTTCTTCGCCAAGAACGAAGCGCTGACTTGGCGAGGTATTGTCAGATTGCGGGATACCGGCAGTGGGCATCGTGGATGCGGATGCACTGCTCGCCAGCGAAAGACCCAGTCCGGCGGCACCTAGCACCTTCACGGTGGCGGCTTTGGTTGTGCGTTTCTGCTTCGAAGCGTGCTTGACCCGCGGCATGGGCGCATCCTCCGTAAGTTCTTGTGAAAAACGCTCCGCAAGAGTGCGCTCGGCGAAGCCGGCGCGCAAGGGTTACCTATGCCGCAAAATGCGAAACATCTCATCGAGTTCCATTCATCCAGCCCTCGGACTTCTTGTTTTCTCGCCGCGCTCTTTCTAGTGGCTCGCGATATTCTCCCACAGCCGGCGCGCGACCGCATCGGGCGACGTTCCGTTGCCGCTGGCGCGCAAATTCGCCTCGCGCATGGCCGCGATGTCGATCTTGCCGAGCAGTGGCCGCAACGCCGCCTGCAACGCTTCGTCCTGCGCGCGCCTCGGCGCCAGCAACAGGATCGCGTCATAGGGCGGGATCGCGCGCCTGATATCGTCGAGCACGACGAGATCGTATTTGGCGATCAGGCCGTCCGAGGTATAGCCCGCGATCACGTCGACCTCGCCGGAGGCGACGGCCGCATACATGAAGTCCGGCTGCATCTGCCGCTGCGTGCGGAAGGCGAGGCCGTAGGATTTTTGCAGGCCGGCCCATTCGGGCCGCGAGAAGAATTCATAGTCGCCGGCGATCGACAGCGTCGGAGCATGCGCGGCGAGGTCGGCGATCGAGCGGATGCCGAGCGCCTCGGCGCGCTTCTTCGGCATCACGAGCGCGTAGGCGTTCTCGAAGCCGAGCTCGCCGAACAGCGTGATCTTCTGTTTTGCGAGCGTGTCCTTCAGCTCGGCGAGCAGTTCGTCGCGTGGCCGGACATCGCTGTGGTGGAACTGGTTCGCCCACAGCGTGCCGGAATAGTCGACATAGACGTCGATGTCGTTGCCGGCGAGCGCCTCGAAGATCACGTTGGAGCCGAGCCCCTGGCGGCTGGTCGTGGTCAGCCCCGCCGCGCGCAGCCGCTCGGCGATCAGCGCGGACAGCACATATTGCTCGGTGAAGGTTTTCGCCCCGACCACATAGCCGGCAGACGGCCGCGCCAGCGACGGCACCAGCGTGGCCAGAACCAGCGCCGCGATGCCTAGTCCGCCGAATGCGGTGCGCAGCCGGCTCTGGCGCTGCAATCCGGTCTCGATCAGCGCGAGCAGCTGGTCGACGGCGAGCGCGAGGATTGCCGCGGCGACGCAGCCGAACAGCACCAGTACCCAGTTCTGGGTCTGTAGCCCTGCAAAGATGTAGTTGCCGAGGCTGGTCTGCCCGATCGGCGTCGACAGCGTCGCGGTGCCGATCACCCAGACCGCGGCGGTGCGGATGCCGGCCATGATCACGGGCAGCGCCAGCGGCAGCTCGACCGAAAACAGCGACTGGGTCGGCGTCATGCCGACGCCGCGCGCGGCGTCGAGAATTTCGCCGTCGACGCCGGCAAGCCCGGTGATGGTGTTGCGCAGCACCGGCAGCATGGAATAGAGCGCGAGCGCCAGCACCGCGGGCAGGAAGCCGAAGGCGGAAAAGGCAAAGCCGAACCAGGCCAGCGTCAGCGCCGCAATCGCCAGCAGCAGCGGATAGAACAGCGCGAGCAGCGCGAGCCCCGGCACCGTCTGCACGATGCTGGCAAGCCCGAGCAGCGCGCCGCGGGCCAACGCATGGTTGCGCGCGATGATCGCAAGCGGCAGGCTGACCGCGAGTCCGAGCGCGAGCGCGGCCAGGCTGACGCGCAGATGGCTGCCGAGATAATCGGGCAGATGCGCCAGCGCCTCGGAAAACCGCGGGTCGGAAAGCAGACTCATGTCGCGCCGTCCCGCGGCAGCAGGCCGCCGAGCCGCTCGGCCTGGCGCCGCGGCGTGCGCAGGAGCTCGAGGACGTAGGGCTCGTCGCTTGTGGAGAGCTCGGCGGCTGCGCCTTGCGCCAGCAGCCGGCCCTTTCGCATCACTGCGATGCGGTCGGCGAGCAGGATCGCCTCGGTCATGTCGTGGGTGATCATGACCGTGGTGAGCCTGAGCTTGTCATGCAGCGCGCGAAAATCATCGCCGAGCGCATCGCGCGTCAAGGGATCGAGCGCGCCGAACGGCTCGTCCATCAGCACGATGCGCGGTTTCGCCGCGAGCGCGCGCGCCACGCCGACGCGCTGGCGTTCGCCGCCGGACAGCTCCCGCGGCAGGCGGTCGCGATGGGTGCTGCCGTCGAGCCGCACCAGTTCGATCAGTTCGTCGACGCGCGCTGCGATCTCGCCCCTCGGCCAGCCGAGCAGTCTTGGCGTGATTGCGATATTGTCGGCCACGCTCATATGCGGAAACAGCCCGCCGTTCTGGAACACGGTGCCGATGCGGCGGCGAAGCTGAACCGCATCGACGCTGCGCACGTCGCTGCCCTCGACCGTGATCGTGCCTTGGTCCGCCTCGATCAGGCGGTTGGCGAGCCGCAAGAGCGTGGTCTTGCCGGAGCCGGAGCCGCCGACGATGGCGAGGAATTCGCCTTCCGCGACGTCGAGCGAGACGTCGTCGACCGCGACCACCTCGGTGCCGTTGCGCCCGGCAAAGCGCTTGCCGGCATGGGCGTAGGCGATCAGGGGGGCGGGAGGCATGCGGTCGGGGCTCGCGCGCGAGAGGCAATCCCACCCCCTAGCACGTTGCGGCGCTCGATTGAACTTGTCCGCGCAAGCGGCTAAGCCATCGCCGGATGGGAGCAGACGATCAGGACAGGGCGACGGCGGTCGCGCTTGACGACGCGACGGTCGCCTTCCGGCTGGCGGACGGGCGCCGCTACACGGCGGTCGAAAAGGCGCAGCTTGGCGTGGCCGACGGCGAGTTCGTCGCCATCGTCGGCCCCACCGGCTGCGGAAAGTCGACGCTGCTCAACCTCGCGGCCGGCCTGCTGCGGCCCGTCTCGGGAATGGCGCGGATCTTCGGCAAGCCGCTCGCGGGGCTCAACCGCGACGCCGGCTACCTGTTCCAGGCCGATGCGCTGTTTCCCTGGAAGACCGCGCTCGACAATGTCGCGATCGGCCTCGAGATCGCGGGCGTGCCGCAGATCGAGGCGCAGGGGCGCGCGCAGGCCTTTCTGGATTCGGTCGGGCTCGGCGGCTTCGCGGGCCGCTATCCGCATATGCTCTCCGGCGGCCAGCGCAAGCGCGTTGGGCTCGCGCAGGTCCTGATCCGCGACCCCAAGATTCTCCTGATGGACGAGCCGTTCGGCCCGCTGGACGCGCAGACCCGGCAGATCATGGGCAACCTGCTGCTGGAATTGTGGGGCGCCGACCGCAAGGCGGTGCTGTTCGTCACCCATGACCTGGAGGAGGCGATCGCGCTCGCCGACCGCGTCGTCATCATGTCGGCAGGACCGTCGGCGCGCATCATCGGCGACTGGCGCGTGCCGCTGAAGCGGCCCCGCGACATTTTCGAGGTCCGGCTCACCCCCGAATTCCACTCACTTCACCGTGAAATATGGAGTGTTCTCAAAGCGGAAGTGTTGAAGGGATACGCTCAGTCCGGGGTAGGCTGAGCCGTTCCGCGCCCCCCACTGACGCGGGTCATCGTGACGACATCAAACGCAAAACAAGAACAGGAGAGGTCATGTTTCGAGGTTCTATTCTGGCCGGCGCCGTGATGCTTGCCGCATTTGGCGGCGCGACGGCTGCGCACGCGCAAGGCGTATTCACGCTGTCCTCGCCCGCCTTCAAGGACGGCGAGCGGATTCCGACCAAGAGCGCCGGCAGCAACAAGTCGAATCCGAACTGCGTCGGCGAGAACGTCTCGCCGGCACTGAACTGGTCGAACCCGCCCGAGGGCACCAAGAGCTTCGCGCTGTTGATGTTCGATCCCGAGGGCCGTCCGCCCGGCGGCGTCAGCCACTGGGTCGCTTACGGCATTCCAGCTTCCGTCAAGGGCTTTGCCGAGGGCGAGGTCTCCAAGCCGAGCGACAAATATGTCGGCGGCGAGAGCACCATGAAGTTGGCGACCTATTCCGGGCCCTGCACGCCGCCCGGGGCGCCGCACCACTACACCTTCACGCTGATCGCAACCGATCTCGAGCCTGCCGCGCTCAAGCCCGGCATGACGCGCGACGAGGTGATCAAGGCGCTCGACGGCCACGCCAAGGGCGCGACCGGCCTGATCGGCACCTTCTCGAAGCCGTAAAGCGTTGGCGGCCGGGGCGGGGGAGAAGAAATGTCGCGGATCGGATTGTTGGCGCTGCAGGTGCTGGTCGCGATCGTCGCGATCGCGCTGTGGCAGTTCCTCGCCACCGTGCCGGTGCTCGGCAAGGTCTGGTTGCCGCCGTTCTTCTTCTCCAACCCGGTCGATGTCGCAAGCCAGGTCGTCAAATGGTTCTCCTCCGGCGTGATCTGGAAGCATCTCGCGATCACGCTGTGGGAATCCATCCTCGCCTTCGTGCTCGGCTCGCTCGGCGGCGTCGCGGTCGGCTTCTGGTTCGCGCGCCAGCCGACGGTCGCCGCCGTGTTCGACCCCTATGTCAAGATGGCCAACGCGCTGCCGCGCGTGGTGCTGGCGCCGATCTTCACGCTGTGGCTGGGCCTCGGCATCTGGTCCAAGGTCGCGCTCGGCGTGACGCTGGTGTTCTTCATCGTGTTCTTCAACGTCTATCAGGGCGTCAAGGAGGTCTCGACCACGGTGCTCGACAACGGCCGCATGCTCGGCATGAACGAGCGGCAGTTGATGCGGCATGTCTATTGGCCCTCGGCGCTGTCCTGGATGTTCTCCTCGCTGCACACCTCGGTCGGCTTCGCGGTGGTCGGCGCTGTGGTCGGTGAATATCTGGGTTCCGCGGCAGGGCTCGGTTACCTGATCCAGCAGGCCGAAGGCATATTCGACGTCGCCGGCGTGTTCGCCGGCATGTTCGTGCTCTCGGTCTTCGTCATCCTGATCGACATGGTGGTGACGCTGGTCGAGCGCAGGCTTCTGGTATGGCGGCCGGCGCCCGCGGATGTCCGCGGATAATCCTGCAGGCATGGCAAACAGTCGGTTATCGCGCCGTCGTCCTGGCTCTCGCTCGCTTCGTTTACTCGGCCGGGACGACGGAGAGATAGCCGCCTTCTCAAGCCCGTCGCGCTGCTCTATCGTGGCCGGCAACGATGGAGGAAACCATGAAAAAGCTGTTTGGCCGGCTCGCCGGAACCCTGCTTGCGCTGGCGCTGACCTCGGGTCTGGCGGCCGCGCAGAGCAAGATCACCATCGCGGTCGGCGGCGGCGCGTGCCTCTGCTATCTGCCGACGGTGCTCGCAAAGCAGCTCGGCGAATACGACAAGGCGGGGCTCGCCGTCGAACTCGTCGACCTCAAGGGCGGCTCGGATGCGCTGAGAGCCGTGCTCGGCGGCAGCGCCGACGTGGTGTCGGGCTATTTCGACCATTGCGTCAACCTCGCCGCCAAGAAGCAGGAGCTCGTGTCCTTTGTGGTCTACGACCGCTATCCCGGGCTGGTGCTGGTGGTGTCGCCCAGGCACACGAGCGAGATCAAGTCGGTCAAGGACCTCGCCGGCAAGAAGGTCGGCGTCAGCGCGCCGGGCTCCTCGACCGATTTCTTTCTCAAATATCTCCTGAAGAAGAACGGGCTCGAGCCCACCAGCGCCGCGGTGATCGGCGTCGGGCTTGGCGCCACCGCCGTGGCCGCGATGGAGCAGGGCGAGATCGACGCGGCCGTGATGCTCGATCCCTCCGTCACCGTGCTGCAGGGCAGCCATCCGGACCTGCGTATCCTCTCCGACACGCGCACGCAGCACGATACGCTTGCGACCTTCGGCGGCGAATATCCGGGCGGCGCGCTCTATTCAACCGCGGCCTGGGTCAAAGCTCACGAGAAGGAGGCGCAGGCGCTCACCGGTGCGATCCTGGCCACGCTTTCCTGGATCCATTCGCATTCGCCGGAAGAGATCATGGCGAAGATGCCGGATGAGCTGGTCGGCAAGGACAAGGCGCTCTATCTCGCGGCGCTGAAGAACACGATCCCGATGTATTCGGAAACCGGCAAGATGGATCCCAAGGGCGCCGACGCGGTGCTCGCCGTGTTCAGCGAAGGCTCGCCCGACGTCGCCAAGGCCAATGTCGATGTCAGCAAGACGTTCACCAATCGCTTCGTCGATCAGGCCAAGAAGACGACGGGGCTGAATGCGAAATAGCGCGCCGGCAGTGCAAGCGCGGGCACGCGATGACTGACCTGCGCATTCACCGCGTCACGACGCTCGACCTGCGCATCACGCCCTGGGCCTGGCCGTTCGCCCGCGAGCGCAGCGCCGAGATCGACGCGCATTTCGCCGAGAAGCAGCGCGAGCGGCCAAAGCTCTGGAACGGACGTGTGCTGCTCGGGCGCAATCCGGTCTTCGACGGCGCACGCTTTGCCGCGGACTATTTCGAGACCGATTTCGCGAGCTTCCTCGCCTGGCGCGACTGGGGCTTCGCCGACGCTGGCGTCTTCAACGGTTTCGGCATGGGCGCGCTGCGCGGCAGCGACGGCGCTTTCGTGCTGGGCGAGATGGGAAAACACACGGCGAACGCCGGTCGCGTCTATTTCCCGTCCGGAACGCCCGACCCTGACGATATCAGGGATGGCCGGCTCGATATCGCCGGCAGCGTCGCCAGGGAGACCGAGGAGGAGACCGGGCTGACATCTGCGGAGTACCGCGCGGCGGCGCATTGGCACTGCATCGAAAGCAGCGCCTATGTCGCGATGATCCGTCTGCTCGACGTCGACACGCCTGGCGAGGCCTTGCGTGCCCGGATCGAAGCCAATCTCGCGCGGCAATCGCATCCGGAGCTTGCCGCGATCCTTCTGGTGCGATCGATCTCCGATCTCACGCCGGCGATGCCGCGCTTCGTCACCGCCTTCATCGAGCAGCAGTTGGGCAGCTAGCCGCCGTCATTGCGAGGAGCGTCAGCGACGAAGCAATCCAGACCGTTGTCGCATCGGGATTCGTGGATTGCTTCGCGGAGCCTATCATCGGGCGCGTTCGCGCGATCCGCTGGCTCGCAATGACGAAGTGGTTGGTCTAGTGTCTTTTGCCATGAAGCAGCCGTGCGTTTACATGATGGCAAATCGTCGCAACGGCACGATCTATACGGGCGTGACGTCCAATCTGCCGCGCCGCGCCTTCGAGCACCGCGAGGGTCTGATCAAGGGATTTTCCTCGAAATATGACTGCAAGCTGTTGATCTGGTACGAGACGCACGCGAGCATGATCGATGCGATCACGCGCGAAAAGCAGATCAAGGCTGGTAGTCGAGCCAAGAAACTCGCTTTGATCGAAAGTCTGAACCCGGAATGGAATGATCTTTTCGATACACTGGCCTAGTCGCATCCGTCATTGCGAGGAGCGTGAGCTCCGAAGTAATCCAGCCTTCTATTGTCGCCGCGAGATTTTGCTGGATTGCTTCGCTTGCGCTCGCAATGACGATGCGGCAAGACTTTGCGCTTCAGCGCGCTACGACGACCTGTCTGGGAATGCGGACCGTCACCCATGAGCAAGAAACCCTCGTCGACCGATCTCGACCGCTTCATCCTGCCGTTCCGCGTCGACGGCAGCGGCGAATTCCACCTGCGGTCCCACAAGACCGCCGAGAAGGGCGGGCTCGACAAGGAGGAGGGCTACAAGCTTCTGGACGCGCTGCGCACGCGCCTCACCGATTTCCAGGACAAGCTCTACGCCCAGGACCGCTGGGCGGTGCTCGTGGTCCTGCAGGGCATGGATGCGGCCGGCAAGGACAGCGCGATCAAGGCGATCTTCGAAGGTGTCAATCCGCAGGGTTGCGAGGTGACCCCGTTCAAGGCGCCGTCGACCAGGGAGCTCAGCCACGATTTCCTCTGGCGCAATGTGCTCGCATTGCCCGAGCGCGGGCATATCGGCATCTTCAACCGCTCCTATTACGAGGAGTGCCTGGTAACGCGCGTGCATCCCGAACTGCTGGCGAAGGAGAAGATCCCGTCGAAACTGATGACCCACGCCATCTGGCGCGAGCGCTTCGAGGACATCACGTCATTCGAGCGCTATCTGAGCCGCCAGGGCACCATTGTCCTGAAATTTTTCCTCAACCTGTCGAAGGAGGAGCAGCGCAAGCGCTTCCTCGGCCGGCTCGACGAGCCCTCGAAGAATTGGAAGTTTTCGATGGACGATGTCACCGAGCGCGCGCGCTGGGATCGCTATCAGGCGGTCTATCAGGATATCGTCCGCCACACGTCGAGCGCGGTGGCGCCGTGGCACGTGGTGCCGGCCGATCACAAATGGTTCGCGCGCCTGGTGATCGGCGCCACCATCGTGCGGGCGCTGGAAGGCCTCAACCTGCGCTATCCCCGCGTCGACAAGGCCTCGCTCGAGGAGTTCAAGGCCGTGCGCGAGGCGCTGGAGCACGAGGGCAAGCCCGTGCGCAAGCCGAAGAAGCAGAAGGGCAAACTGGAGTAGCGGCTCACGCCTTCGGCTGCGGATGTGGCCGAAACAGCCGCCCCTTTTCCGTGATCGCGACAACCGCGAGCGTCGCCAGCGTGCAGAGCAGGAAACCGGTGGCGAACGGCAGCAGCGTGCCATCGTAGTCCTGCCCGATCGTGGCGCCGATCCCGATGCCTAACAGCGTGGTGATCGTTCCGTACAGCGACGACGCCGTGCCCGCGATATGGCCCTGCGGCTCCATCGCCAGCGCCGTGAAATTCGCAACCATCAGCCCGAAGGCGAACATCATCAGCGCCGCAAGCGCCATGAACAATCCCAGCGGCAGCGCGCCAAGCTTCGCCGCCACGAACATGGTCACGGCGACGGCGAGGAAGCCGACCAGCGCGCTGTGCGACATCACGCGCATGCCGAGGCGGCCGACGACCCTTGCGTTCAGGAAGCCGGCGATGGCGACGCCGATCGCCACCGCGGCGAAGGCGAGGGGGAAATAGGGTCCGAGCTTGTAGATGCCGGTGAACACCTGCTGCGAACAGAAGACGAAGGCGAACAGCGCGCCCTGGACGCCGCCGGCGGCCACCGCATAGCCGAGCGTCTGCCGGTTCGTCACGGTCTGCCGGTAGGCGTCGATCACTTCGGAGAGCGAGAATGCCTTCCGCTCCGAAGCCGGCAGCGTCTCCGGCAACCGCAGGAAGCTCCAGACCAGCGCCACCAGGCCATAGGCCATCAGCGCCACGAAGATGCCGCGCCAATGCGTGATCAGCATCACGGCCTGGCCGAACGAGGGCGCGAGCACGGGCACCGCGATGAACACCATCATCGCGAGCGACACCACGCTCGCCATGCGGCGGCCGGCATAGCAGTCGCGCACGATCGAGGTCGCGATGACGCGGGTGGCCGAGGTGCCGAGCCCCTCCAGCGCGCGCGCCAGCAGCAATGTCTCGAAGGTCGGCGCCGCCACCGCCAGCACACTGGCGATCGCGTAGAGCACCATGCCGCCGAGCAGCACCGGGCGGCGGCCAAAGGAATCCGACAGGGGTCCGATGATGAACTGGCCGACGCCGAAGCCGATCAGGAACGCGGACAGCACTTCTTGCAGGCGGTTGGCCAGATCGATGTGAAAGCTCGCGCCGATGTTCGGCAGCGCCGGCAGCATCATGTCCATGGCCAGGGGATTCAGCGCCATGATCGCTGCGATCACGACGACGAATTCGGTGAATCCCATCGGGCGGTGTCGAGGTACCTCTACCTGGATCGGGACGTCGGCATTGATGTCGGCCACGTGGATGAAACTTCCGCAACTGCTTCTTGGATTTGATTTGAAAGGAGTTTTAGCGTCGATATTGCAATGCACAACCTTCGTTTCTGGATGGCAGGTCGGCCTTGGTACGCAGGTGGTGTCGGGCGGCGAGGGACCGCTGCCGCACGCTCGCGGGCGGTAGCCATCGAAAGGCCTGCATTGTCGGCCCAAAAGCTGGGTCGGGGCCCCAGGGTGGGGGCCCTCCTTGGGGATCATAGAGTTGGGGCGATGACACGTCCGGTCACTGCGGCATTGATGCTGGGGTTCTGGCTCGCGCTTGCCGCGCCTTCCGCGTTTGCCGCCGAATCATCACCCGCCGAGCTGATCTCGGGCTTTCGCCTCCAGCATGGCGAGGGACGCGTCACGCGCGATGCCACGCTCGATCGCATTGCGATGGAGCAGGCCAAGGCGATGGCGGCAAGCGACAAGCTCGATCACAGCGTGCTCGGCTCGTTCTCGTCCCGGATCGCGCCGGCGCGCGCCGGCACCGCCGCCGAGAACATCGCCTACGGCTACGAGAATTTTCCGAAAACGCTCGACCAGTGGATCAATTCGAGCGGGCACCGCAAGAACCTCCTGCTCCGCAACGCCTCGCGCGTCGGCATTGCCAGCGCCAGGGACCCGAGGGGCCGCCGCACCTATTGGGCAATGGTGATTGCCGGCGACTACGAACCGAAGCAGCCGAAGGGGATCAAGGGCCGGAAAGACAAGGAGCCGCTGGTCGCAGTCGTCGATAAGCAGCCGCGCGTCGTCAAGCGCGAGGTGAAGCGCGAGGCGGCTGCCGGCGAATGCCACCTCAAGCTGCTGAGCCTTTGCTTCTGATCGTTGGCCCGCCGGCGCGTTTGGTCTGACGTGTTGCAGAGTGGCACGAGCGCAGGCGGCCGTGGCCGTCAATTGCCCGGCTCGATGTGAGCCAGCCCACACGCGGACCGGCCGGGTTGTGTGATCATTCGTGTCGATCGATTTCGCGCCGAGCGAATCCAACGATCGAGCGGTCCAGCCATGAAAGCGGTCTTCCGCGAGCTTGTCGTCGCAGCGATCCTGCTTCTGATTGCGAACGTCAGCGCGCCGGGCGGTGACCGCGCGGTCGTGCTCAGGGTCGGCACGGCATCGCGGCTTATGCTGGATCAGAGTTTCGAAACCGTGCTGGTGGGCGATCCGCACATCGTCAACGTGCGCACGGATGACGATCGATCCGTGCTGGTCGAGCCGCTCAATCCCGGCGCCACCAATCTCGTTTTCATCGACGCGCGCGGCATCGTGATCGACAATATCCGGGTTTCAGTCTGTGGCGCGCCGGCAGCGGGCGGGTGCGATGCGGCGGCTTCGGCGGGAAACTCGGATCAGCGGTTCACACCGCAGCCACACGGACCGGACCGAGCGCGGCTCGGCTGACGCCAATGGTCCGATTCCAACATTCTGCTAGCCCGGGGTACGTGCGCGCAAAATCGAAATACGTGAAGCGCATCAAGCCGATTTGGGTCGTCCAGTCCTTAAGCGAAAAATATTCCGCTTGGTTTGTCGGGCAAATCAGTGGCTTCAATCGGCGCGTCCCGCACTCGCCAAGAGGGGCGTTGCGCATCGTCACGAACGTTGAGCGCGGGATGCGATGGACGCGGGCGGCGTACAAGACGAATGCGCTGATCTGCGGACGGTGAAGTCGTGTGGTCCTGGCATCCCGACGCTGATGCCAAGTTCGCGAGAGACAAGCTCTCGCTGATGACGGTGGCAAGAAAGCCCGGTCACCGGGGAGAGCGCGAAGGAAACCGTTAAAACCATTCGTGCGGGGAGAGCCGGCGTTGATCTGGCTGAACCTGTGGTGACTAACTCGTATGCTTTTCTCACTTCGCATACGAGGCTGCGGGTGCAGTCGGCACCCGGCTTTCCCTGCGCCCTCCTTTTGAGGAGGGACCTGATGCACAACCCGGGTGAAACGCGCCGCGGGAAGGCGGACCTATGTCCAACAGCTGCGCGGAGCTCCGAAGCAAGCCGGCTCCGCTTGTTTGTGGCGGTTGGCCACACCATTTGACCGATGCAGCCCTTCGGAGATCGAGAATGCTGGAAGTGCTCGTCTTCAACGATGACGTTACCCCGATGGACTTTGTGGTAAACGTCTTGGAGCGCGTCTTTGGAAAGTCTCGCGACGAAGCGATCAAAATCATGCTCGAAGCTCATCACGATGGGCAAGCCAGTTGCGGCGTCTATGCGGAGACGCACGCCCGTGACTTGGCGAGCCGTGCGAAAGTCTGTGCTGAGCAGGCCGGCCATCCGCTGAAATTTTCGGTCGCCAAAGCGACCCCATCCGGTTGACCGGCCGGCTTACTTGTGGACGTTAGGTCAGCGCCACTGCCCTTCTTTTGGCGTTGCGGTTTTGGCCTTTTCTCGTCTAGAACGACGTCGGGGCAAGCATCCCGGCAACCAACCGGTAACGGTTTTGACCGAGGATTTCGCTCCAAAAGGGTTCGGAAGATGCTGATTCGCAGCGAAAAGATCGGAATTTGGGGTGGGACGGCCGAAGCCGCCCCCGCGATTCCGGCTGCGTCCACCCTCCTGATTGGCGGGCTTCTGCTTCTTATCGGCCCCTGAGGGCCGTCTGGGCGCGTCGCGCCTGGGCACTCAGGGGGTTCGACGAGATCACAAACCCTTCAGCGCCCAGTGAACTAAGGCGCACGACCCAAAGGAAGTTTTCAGCAATGACTAAAGCCAGCAAGTCCGAGAAGGACCGCGTCATCATTTTCGACACCACGTTGCGCGACGGCGAGCAGTGCCCGGGCGCGACCATGACGTTCGAGGAAAAGCTCGAGGTCGCCGAGATGCTCGACGACATGGGCGTCGACGTCATCGAGGCCGGTTTTCCGATCACCTCGGAAGGTGATTTCCAGGCGGTCAGCGAGATCGCCCGCCGCTCCAAGAACGCGGTCATCGCCGGGCTCTCGCGCGCGCATCCGAAGGACATCGACCGTTGCGCGGAAGCAGTGAAGTTCGCCAAGCGCGGCCGCGTCCATACCGTGATTGCGACCTCGCCGCTGCACATGAAGGTCAAGCTCAACATGACGCCGGAGCAGGTGATCGAGACCTCGATCGCCAACGTCACCCGCGCCCGCAACCAGATCGACGACGTCGAGTGGTCGGCCGAGGACGGCACCCGCAGCGAGATGGATTTCCTGTGCCGGATCGTCGAGGCCGTGATCAAGGCCGGCGCCACCACGGTGAACATTCCCGATACCGTCGGCTACACGGTGCCGGAGGAATATACCCACTTCATGCGCACGCTGATCGAGCGGGTGCCGAACTCCGACAAGGCGATCTTCTCGGTCCATTGCCACAACGACCTCGGCATGGCGGTCGCCAATTCGCTGGCCGGCATCGCCGGCGGCGCACGACAGGTCGAGTGCACCGTCAACGGCATCGGCGAGCGCGCCGGCAACGCCGCGCTCGAAGAGATCGTGATGGCGATCAACGTGCGCAACGACCGCTTTCCCTGGTGGAACAGGATCGACACCACCAGGCTGACCGCGGCGTCGAAGCTGGTGTCGGCGGCGACCTCGTTCCCGGTGCAGTACAACAAGGCGATCGTCGGCCGCAACGCGTTCGCGCATGAAAGCGGCATCCACCAGGACGGCGTGCTGAAGGATGCCTCGACCTACGAGATCATGCGGCCCGAGATGGTCGGCCTGAAGCAGTCCTCGCTGGTGCTGGGCAAGCATTCGGGGCGCCACGCCTTCGTGCACAAGCTGGAGGAGATGGGCTACAAGTTAGGGGCCAACCAGATCGAGGACGCCTTCGTGCGGATGAAGGCGCTCGCCGACCGCAAGAAGGACATCTACGACGAGGACATCGAGGCGCTGCTCGACGAGGAGATCGCCGCCTCCCATGACCGGATCAAGCTGACCTCGCTGACGGTGATCGCCGGCACCCACGGGCCGCAGCGCGCCACCATGAAGCTCGATGTCGATGGCCAGATCCGGATCGAGGAGGCCGAAGGCAACGGCCCGGTCGATGCGGTCTTCAACTGCATCAAGCGCCTGGTGCCACACGAGGCCAAGCTCGAATTGTACCAGGTCCATGCGGTGACCGAGGGCACCGACGCGCAGGCCGAGGTGTCGGTGCGGCTCGCTCATGAGGGCCGCTCGATGACGGCGCGCGCGGCCGATCCGGATACGCTGGTGGCCTCCGCCAAGGCGTATCTCGGTGCGCTGAACAAGATCGTCATGAAGCGGCAGCGCGACGGCGTTCCGGCGGCCAAGGTCGCGGGCTGATCGCGCGAGCCATCAATCCGGGGCGCGATTGAAACCATTGTTGCGTAGGGTGGGCAAAGCGAAAGCGTGCCCACCATTGCCGGTCAACGCGAGATGGTGGGCACGGCGCAGTCGCGCCTTTGCCCAACCTACGAAGTTGGAAATCAGGACGCGGCGCCCGCCAGCGCCGCGTTTTGCGTTGCAGCAAGGGACGAAAACACCCCTGCTAAAGGGGCAATGGCATTCCCGGCGGCTTCTCTGTATTGGTGCAGGTGACTGAGAACACCGGGGGCGGCGCCGGCTTTAGGCGCACGTCTCGCTTACGCGGGAGGAACCATGCGAAGATTGATCCTGGCTGCTGCTTCGATTGCGGCGCTCACCCTGATCGGACCGGCGTCGGCGCAGACGCCCATCGTGATCAAGTTCAGCCATGTCGTCGCCGCAGACACGCCGAAGGGCAAGGCGGCCGACAAGTTCAAGGAGCTGGCTGAGAAGTACACCAACGGCAAGGTCAAGGTCGAAGTCTATCCGAACTCCACGCTGTACAAGGACAAGGAAGAGCTCGAGGCGCTGCAGCTCGGGGCCGTGCAGATGCTCGCGCCGTCGAATTCGAAATTCGGCCCGATCGGCATCAGGGAATTCGAGGTGTTCGATCTGCCCTACATCCTTCCGGACCTCAAGACGCTGCGCAAGGTGACCGATGGCCCGCTCGGCGCCAAGCTGCTCAAGCTCCTGGACTCGAAGGGCATGACGGGACTGGCCTATTGGGACAACGGCTTCAAGCAGATGAGCGCCAACAAGAAGCTGCTTTCGCCGGCCGACTACAAGGGCCTGAAATTCCGCATCCAGTCGTCGAAGGTGCTGGAAGCGCAGTTCCGCGCGCTCGGCGCGATTCCGCAGGTGATGGCGTTTTCCGAAGTCTACCAGGCGCTGCAGACCGGCGTCGTCGACGGGCAGGAGAACACCTGGTCCAACATCTACACCCAGAAGATGCACGAGGTGCAGAAATACGCCACCGTCACCAACCACGGCTATATCGGCTACGTCGTGGTCGTGAACAAGAAGTTCTGGGACGGCCTGCCGGGCGACGTTCGCGACCAGCTCGCCAAAGCGATGAAGGAAGCCACCGAGTACGGCAACAACCAGTCGGCGAAGGAAAACGACGACGCGCTGGATGCGATCAAGAAGGCCGGCAAGACCGAGATCATTTCGCTTTCGCCCGAACAGGACGAGGCGATGCGCAAGGCGATGATGCCGGTCTACAAGGATGTCGCCTCGCGCGTCGGCCAGCCCCTGATCGACGAATTCCTGAAGGAGACCGGCCGAGGTCCGATGAACTAGGGCCAGCGCGCGTCGAATTCGCGAAAAGAGGGGACATGGTCGGGCGGCTCGCAACCGCCCGGCTGGCGTAGGGGACACGCATGCTGTTGCGCATTCTCGACCGGCTGGAGGAGATCATCATCGCGTCCCTGATGGGCGCCGCGACCGTGATCACCTTCATCGCCGTGGCCCACCGTTTCCTGGTGGACGTGCCGTTGCTCTATCCGATCCTGTTCCAGATCAACCTCGCCTGGTCGCAGGAACTGTGCATCTACATGTTCATCTGGATGGCCAAGTTCGGCGCGGCCTACGGCGTGCGCACCGGCATCCATGTCGGCGTCGACGTCCTGATCAACCGCCTCAACGACCGCTGGCGCAAGGCTACCATCCTGTTCGGGCTCGCGGGTGGCGCGCTGTTCACCGCGATCGTCGGCACCATGGGCGCCAAGTTCGTGATCGAGCTGATGCACACCGACCAGGTGTCGCCCGACCTCGAACTGCCGAGCTGGCTGGTCTATGCCTGCATTCCGCTCGGCTCCTATCTGATGTGCTTCCGCTTTTTGCAGGTGATGTGGGCCTACTTCTGGACCGACGAGCTGCCGCATCATGATGCCACGCATGTCGAGGGCATCGAAACAAGCAAGAACGCGCCGATCGCGCTCGGAGAAGCGTGATGAGTGCGGCCCTGATCTTCGGCCTCTTGTTTGCCCTGATGCTGACGGGCATGCCGATCTCGATCTCGCTCGGCCTGACCGTGCTCACCTTCCTGTTCACGATGACGGAAGTGCCTATCGAGAGCGTCGGCCTGAAGCTGTTTTCCGGCCTCGACAATTTCGGGATCATGGCGATCCCGTTCTTCATCCTCGCCGGCACCTTCCTGACCCGGGGCGGGGTGGCGCGGCGCATGATCGCGTTCACCACCTCGCTGGTCGGCCATCTGCCGGGCGGCCTCGGGCTCGCCGGCGTCGCGGCCTGCGCGATGTTCGCCGCGATCTCGGGCTCGAGCGTCGCGACCGTGGTCGCGATCGGCTCGATCATGATGCCGGCGATGGTGGAGTACGGCTATCCCAAGCGTTTCGGCGTCGGCGTGATTTCGACGTCGGGCGCGCTCGGCATCCTGGTGCCGCCCTCGATCATCCTGGTGCTCTACGGCGTCTCCACCAACACCTCGATCGGGGCGCTGTTCATGGCGGGCATCGTGCCCGGCATCATCCTCGCGCTGATGCTCGCCGCCGTGACCTGGTTCGTGGCCTGGCGCAACGGCTATCCGCGGATGAAGCGGGCGACCATCGGCCAGCAGTTCAAGGCGTTTCGCGAAAGCCTGTGGGGCCTGCTGCTGATCGGCATCGTGCTGGGCGGCATCTATGGCGGCGTCTTCACGCCGACGGAAGCGGCCGCAGTCGCCGCGGTCTATGCGTTCTGCATCACCGTCTTCATCTACAAGGAGCTGAAGCTTACCGACGTGCCGAAGGTGCTGCTGCAGGCGGCGAGCATGAGCTCGATGCTGCTCTACATCATCACCAACGCGGTGCTGTTCTCGTTCCTGATGACGCATGAACAGATCCCGCAGACCATGGCGGCCTGGATCATCGACAAGAATTTCTCGATCTGGATGTTCCTTCTGGTCGTCAACGTCATCCTGCTGCTCGCCGGCAACGTGATGGACCCGTCATCGATCCTGCTGATCATGGCGCCGATCCTCTATCCGCTCGCGACCAAGCTCGGCGTGCACCCGGTGCATCTCGGCATCCTCATGATCGTCAATACCGAGGTCGGGCTGTGCCATCCGCCTGTCGGCCTCAATCTCTACATCGCCTCGAGTATCGCCAAGATGGGGATCAGCGAGATCACCATCGCGGTGCTGCCGTGGCTGTGCGCCATGCTGGTGTTCCTCGGCATGATCACCTATGTGCCGGAAATCTCGCTGTGGCTGCCGCGGCTGCTCGGCATGATCTGAATATTCGATGAACGACGCGGCATTACATTTCGGTAAGAGGGCGCGCCCTGTCCAAACTGTAAGTTGAGAGCGTCCTGGTGTGCGTCCATCATCGGCCGACCTTTTCCGACGGAGGTTCGTATGAGGAAATTCACCATCGCCGCCATTGCCGCCCTGGCCATTGCCGGCTCGACCGCGGTCTATGCCCAGCACCGGCCCTGGTTCCACCATCACCACTTCAGCGCGGAGGACCGGGCAGCCTTCGTCGACGCGCGGATCGCCGCGGTCCATGCCGGTCTGAAGCTGAACGCCGATCAGGAGAAATTGTGGCCGCCGGTCGAAGGCGCGGTGCGGGATTTCGCCAAGCTGCGGCTCGACCGGGCCAATGCCCGGATGAAGGCCACCGATGACGCCCAGGACCAGAAGGCGGAGGATCCGGTGGCGCGGCTGCGCCAGCGCGCCGACGACATGACGGCTTCCGCCGCGGCGATGCGCAAGATCGCGGACGCCGCCGACCCCCTGTACAAGACGCTGGACGAGGGCCAGAAGCGGCGGCTTTCGATGCTCACCCGCGGCCGGTTCGGTGGTGAAGGCTGGCGGCACCGCTGGATGGAGCGCGGCGGCTGGGACCGCGGCGATGGCGAGAAAGACGGCGGCCGCGGCGAGCGGCTCTGACCGCGCCGGGCGCGAGGTCCGTAACCCCCTGGAAAAGCCGCCGGAAACCCCGGCGGCTTTACCGTTGCGCGGGGAGCCGGAAGCATGGGAAAACTGGTCCCGCTTTGCTGGACATCGCGGGATCGCTTTGCTAAACGACCGGCTCTTGCAAAGGCCCTTCCGGCACAGTTCCGGGCGCATAGCTCAGTTGGTAGAGCAGCTGACTCTTAATCAGCGGGTCCCAGGTTCGAGCCCTGGTGCGCCCACCAAGCTTTTCAAGCACTTACAACGCTAAGTCTCAGAACGGACCTTTCGGTTTGACGTCCGGTTTGAGAATTTTGTTCGTCGTCTGTGCGCCTTCTTCCCGATTGGCGGGATGGCTGCGCGTTACCACAGCGGCTAGCTCATTCCCGGCGGCGTGGAGCATTCTCCCACGCAGAAGCCTTGGCGACCGAGGACGCCTTCACCTGGAATCGATCCACATCCCAAACTCATTGGGGTTCCTACCCGTATACCTGGCCCAACTTCTTGATCGCTGACTCCGCGAGTTCGAGGCGGCCACCAAGGTAGTGTGCGTCCAGGATCTCCTCCACCGTCTTCATCGAATGGCCGGTGATCGAGGCGATCTCCGGAACTGAGCAATTCGACAGCGCCAGACGCGTGACAGCAGTGCCGCGCAGATCATGGAAGTGCAGGTCCTTAAGCGACGTTTTCCTGAACGCCTTGTCCCAGCTGGTCCTGAAACCATCTTCCGTCCATGGCCGGCCGAACGAGTTTACCAGGATGGTCACAGCCGAGCGCTTCTCCTTCAAACCAGCATCAAGCGCCGCTTTCAGTGGCGGGCCCACCGGAATGGTTACGCGGCGCCGGCCTTTGCCGCTGTGTCCCTTCGACTGACGCATGCGAATGTACGTACCATCGTAGTCGGTCCAGGTTAACCGAAGCAGGTCTCCCTGGCGCTGGCCTGTCCATAGCGCAAGCAGGAGAGCGGCCTGCAACTCGACGGACGCCACATCGCAGAAAGCGCGTATGTCCTCGGCGGTCCATACGACCTCCGACCGATCAGGTTCGTAAAGCCGGCCACCGCGCTCGCAGACGTTCACAGCGATCTTACCGCGATCCTTCGCAACCGACAGAACGCGCGCGATCGTTGTCCAGACGTAGTCCGCTTTGCGCGGCGTATCGGAGCGAGGTGACGCCAACCCGCATTCGACAGTCGGCGGATTTCACTAGCCAGCCGGCAGGGCTCGAACTTGCAACCAGACCATTATGAGCGGCTGAATATCGACCAGTATCGTTGATTTTGCTGCGTTTGGTTTGAATTTGATCGCGTTCGTCGCGTTCTGTTGAGGTCGTTTCTGGTGCGAAACTGGTGCGGTCAACATTCAAGGTTCGGCTTCCTGACGTTGGCGACTTCCGCTTTCCGAGCGGGTGTTCCGCCGCAAAAAAGAGCCCGGAGTTCGCTTTGAACCCCGGGCAGTCTAGGGAGGAAACGCCTGTGGCGTTGCTGCCATTCACCGGCTGGGAGGCCGGCCCGCTGACAGCACGGCGGATTCCGAACTGGTTCAATTCGTCTGAATGACGCTATTTTTGCGCCGCTTTGGCAAAGCCTAAAAAAAACTCGTCTGCTAACTTCTTCGCGGTCCCACTGATTAATCGCTGCCCGAGTTGGGCAAGCTTGCCTCCGATCTGCGCCTCCACGCTATACGTTAGCAAGGTGCCACCATCGTCTTCCGCGAGAGTAACGGTTGCTCCGCCCTTGGCGAAACCCGCAACGCCTCCTTCGCCTTGACCGACGATTTTGCATCCGCTCGGTGGATCCAGATCTTCTAGGCTCACCTTACCCTTGAACCGCGCCGCGACCGGCCCAACTTTGATTTTTGCAACAGCCTGAAAGGTCGAATCGTCGATCTTTTCCAATGCCTCACAACCGGGAATGCAAACCTTGAGAATGTCTGGGTCGAATAGCATTTTCCAAAGCAGATCGCGTGATGCATTGAGTTTGACTTCGCCACTTAATACCATCGTCGTCGGTCGTCCCAAGGTTTGCGAAGCTTCGTAATATGCCCCTTCGACAGCGATCGAGGATCGACGGGCAGAAGTCCAACAGCCTGTCGCGCTCGTTCGTTGCACGAACAATCTCTTAAAGCTTGATGCGAAGCAGGGCAGCCTCATGCGATGCAGGTTGGGTCTGATAAGGCCATGCGGGAGAGACTGACGCCTCACTGAGCGTCAGCGCCGACGGAGCAACCACCCCGGAAACTCTCAGGCACAAGGACCGTTTGGCTTGACGATCTGGAGAGAGGCGCTTCCACGCGTCCACCGAAGGGGACATCCGCGCCTCGCAGCGCGGTCAAGCTCTCAGGTACCGCGACAGATGGGGTCATCGATCGGCAATCCCGATCTCTTCCATCTTTCTGCGGGAGCATTGCATGGCACATGTAGCAGTCATCGGCGCCGGAGTTACGGGCGTTACATCCGCCTATGCCCTTCTTGAGAAGGGGCACTCCGTCACGGTATTCGAACGAGAACGTTATGCGGCGATGGAGACATCATTTGCGAACGGTGGGCAACTTTCGACCAGCAACGCGGAGGTGTGGAACCATCCTTCGACGTTGCTGAAAGGCATCAAATGGCTTTTCAGGAAGGACGCGCCGCTGCTCGTCAATCTCAAGCCCAGCTGGCACAAATACTCCTGGCTCGGCGAGTTCATTGCCCAGATTCCGCGCTATCGCCGCAATACGATCTCAACGGTCCGGCTGGCGCTCGAAGCCCGCCGCACACTGTTTGCGATTGCAGAGAGAGAGAATCTTGAGTTCGATCTGGAAAAGCGCGGCATTCTGCACGTCTATTGGAGTCGCACCGGCTTCGAGCATGCAAAAAGGGTCAATGGGCTACTTGGCGAAGGTGGTCTCGAACGTCACCCCGTCACGGCGGAGGAGATCAGGGGTCTCGAACCGACATTGCATGGCGACTTCTATGGCGGATTCTTCACGCCTTCCGATGCAACCGGCGACATTCACAAATTCACGCGCGGCCTTGCCGCAGTCTGTGCGCGCCGAGGAGCCCATTTCTTTTATGAATCGTCGATCCAGCACGTCAGCGTGTCGGAAGCCGGCGTGCGCCTGCAATGGTTGACGGCTCAAGGCAAAACGGAGGAGATCGCCACCGACGCAGTCGTGGTTTGCGCAGGCGTGGCGAGCAGGCGGCTTGCGGCTACATTGGGCGATCGGATCAATATCTACCCCGTGAAGGGCTATTCGATCACGGTGAACCTCGACGACGCCAAGAGCCGGGATGCTGCACCATGGGTCAGTCTGCTCGACGACGATGCAAAGATCGTAACCAGTCGGCTCGGCTCCGGCCGCTTCCGTGTCGCCGGAACAGCGGAGTTTAATGGCTTCAATCGCGATATTCGCGCCGACCGGGTACGTCCTCTCGTGGACTGGACCCGCAAGCTGTTTCCAGACGTATCAACAGCGCGAGTGGTTCCGTGGTCCGGACTGCGTCCGATGACGCCAAGCATGCTGCCGCGCGTTGGTGCGGGGCGAAGGCCGGGTGTCTTTTACAACACCGGCCATGGCCACCTGGGCTGGACGCTCTCTGCGGCAACCGCTGGCATGATTGCGGACGCGGTTGAAGTTGGTTTGCGTGGGCGGTGATAAGCTTGCCGGTCGTTGGATACGGCGACCGGCACAGCCGTCACGGTAGAAATCCGAGAACCACCGGATTGTATTCTGTCGGGCATTCCGTTTGGACGTGATGTCCCGCGCTCGCGACGAGGTGGAGTCGGGCGTCGGCGAATTGATTGACCATCGTGAGGGGGACGTCGACGCTGCCGAACGCATCGTGCAGGCCGTGGATGATGAGGGTTCGTGCCTTCACATTGCGAAATTCCTCGAACAGGCTCTCAGGCTGGCCTCGCTTGACAGGTTGAGACAGAAAGTCACGCACGTTCGGTGTGATGCTCGTCTCGTATCGGAGCTTGACGTTCAGGTCCGTGATTCTGTCCGGGTTGTGGAATTCCAACTCAGCCAGCAGAAATCGCATCTGCTCCGGCGTCGGACCGTTCTCGCCGGAATAGTATCGCTGCAGCGCCAGCTTGCCACGGCTCGTTGAAGCCGGAGCGATAAGACTGCCGAGAACAGGCCGCGAGCCGGTGATGACGAGATGATCGACGCGTGACGGCGCCATTGCTGCCACCTTGATGGCCATGGCCCCGCCATAGGACTGATTGACGAGATGGGCCCGTTCGATCTTGAGCGCATCCATGAACTTCAAAAACTTTTCGGCGTACCAGGAATGCACGGGGCCGCTGATCTGCACGGCCTCCGAGGCGCCGAAACCTGGCAGGTCATAGAAGTAGCAGCTATACCGGCTCGAAAGCGCACGAGCGTTGTAAAGAAAGTTGTTCCAGCTCGTTGCGCCTGGGCCACCGCCATGAGTCAGGATGATGGGAATGCCCGATGGTCCTGAGCATTCGACCAGGTTGTAGTGGACCCGGCTGCCGTCAATCGTCACGTATCTGCTGGTCCCCGCGTCATCGAGCGGCGCCATGTCATCTGTTGCGATCACTGGCACGTCTCCTCGAACGGACGCATGCAGGTGTCGATCGCTGAGCGGATGATCACGTTGACCAGGCGTTGGGCATCATCGACATGGAAGCGGTTCATCGGCATTGTGTCCTGCGGATCGGAAGGACGCGCGCGGGGTGGAACGCCGAGGCGAGCCGTCGGAATACCCCACTTGCGGATTGCCGAAGCATCCGTGTAGCCGCTGAAGTTCTGAGGATCCTGGTGAGGGCGCTGCTCGATAGCCTCCCAGGCGCGGATCATCGATTGCACGATCCAGTTTTCCTTTGGTGTGGCCGCGCCAGGCATGGCCAGAACCAGTTCGAGTTCAGTGTCGATGTCGGGATGGTCGCGCCTGATCTTGTTCAGGCATTCCTGAAGCTCTCGTTGCACCTGCGCCGGCGACAGCTCCGGAGGCGGTCGTAGGTCGACCAGAAGCTCGACACGCCCCGTCGAGGTGATCGGCGCATAAGAGCTTCCGCTGTTTATGGAGGCCAGCCCGCCCTGTGGGACAATGGTCCCTCGGGCATGCCTCTTTGTGTACGTCTTGAACCATGCCTCTAGTGCATCGATGACGCGGGGAAGCTTTGGAATTGGGTTCGGATAGTCCGCGACCGCGTGACGCGTGCCGACATATGAGATGCCGCCCTTGACGATAATTTTGAAGATGCAGATCCCGACTTCCTCCCATGACACCGACCAGCGCGGCTTGCAGAAGATGCAGTAATCGGGACGGACGCCGCGTTGCAGCATGAACAGGGCGCCAAGACCGTGTCCGATGAAGTGATTGGACCAGCCGGGCCGCGATAGCGCCGGCATGCCGCCGGCGCCCAGCCCGACCGTGATGTCGCCCCGCAATTCGATCCCAGCCTTCGCGATGCTGACGGCCGCCATAACCGCACAGGCAGCGTACCCCTTGGGATTTTCCGCGCAGAGCCCGCTGATCTCATCCCCGTTCCAGACCGCTTGGGGCTGGAGAATTTGAGGATAGGGGACCGCAATCCATCGGTTCTCGTCCTCGCCGTAGCCGATATGCGTGTCGATGCCGCCGTAAATCAGCAGGGACGGTCCATCCTTGATCTTTGACGCAAGACGTCCGAGCGCGTTGGCTTGCGAATCTGAGATGTCCTGCACCTCACCCTTCAGTCCATGAGAGCTCATGAATTCGGCGAGGAAAGTGGCCAGCTGCTTCTCTTCGCCGGTCGGACTGGGGATGCTGACCATCCTGTCGATCAGGCTCTTGAATGTGTCCCGATCGAACGCCGCCTGTGCGCTTCTGACTCTTTCTTCAAACCAGTCGACGTGTTTTTCAGCACTCATTGAAGTCCTCGCAAGGCGTGGATTTGATAGCGATGTATTATCACGGTACGGAAGAATACGGGCCTATCGGGCCTGGTCCGCTCAATTCTGAACGGTGTTCGAGGTGCGAACGATGCTATCGATCGTCTTGTGGTTCCCCAAGCCGTGGGGAAGCATTTGCGGCTACGGCTATCAAAACAGCCTGCGCCATTCTTCGCGGAGACATCAAGGTGGATAGGGCTGATTCCGTACAGATCAAATGCATCGTCAACGGCCAAGCCGTCGAAGCAAACGTCGAACCGCGAATGCTGCTGGCGGATTTCCTTCGGCACGAGATGCGGCTGACGGGAACGCATGTCGGTTGCGAAATCGGTGTATGCGGCGCCTGCACGGTCATCGTGGATGACGAGGCCGTGCGCTCGTGCCTGATGTTTGCTGCCCAGATCGATGGGCGGGAGGTGCGGACTGTCGAGAGCCTGGCGAAGAATCACGAACTGACGCCATTGCAATTGGCGTTTAGCCGGTGTCATGCGCTGCAGTGCGGCTTCTGTACGCCAGGCGTTTTGATGACGCTTACGGCGGCTCTGGAAAAGGAGATTTGGCCTGCTGATGCCGAGGAGGCAAGGGAGCTGCTGTCCGGAAATCTTTGTCGTTGCACGGGTTACCAGGGAATCGTCGACGCCATTCTGGAGTTGAGGCCTTGAAGCCGTCGCCCTTCAGGTATGTGCGTCCGTCCACGCTCGGGGAGGCCCTCGAACTTCTCCATTACCATGGTGACGAAGCCCGGCCCTTAGCGGGAGGACAAAGTCTGGTCCCGATGATGAACTTGCGGATGGCGCGACCATCGATGCTGGTCGATCTGAACGTCGTTCCGGAACTTTCGGGAATCGCGCTTCAGTCGGACTTCTTGCGCGTGGGGGCGATGACGCGGCAGGCCGTCATACTGGACGATGCGCAGGTCAGGCAGCACGCCCCACTCGTAGTTGTCGCTCTGAAGCATGTCGGTCATTTCCAGACGCGCAGCCGTGGAACGATAGGCGGAAGCCTGGCGCACGCTGATCCCTCGGCAGAGCTGGCCCTGGCAATGGTCACGCTAAACGCGCGGCTGCGGCTCCAGAGCGTCAACGGCGAGAGAGTGATCGAGGCACACGAGTTCTTCATTGACGCGATGACGACGGCGATCGGGGCCGGCGAGATCATCACCGAGATCATGATTCCGAGATCCCCGCCAGACGCCAAAGTTGTCTTTCGCGAATATGCGAGGCGTGAAGGCGATTTCGCGATCGTGAGCACGGCCGTTCAACGGTCCGCAGGTGAGTCCAGCCTGTTGGTGGCCGTCGGTGGCGTAGCGTCTGTTCCTTTCTTCTGCAGTGAACTGAGTCGCCGCTTCTCGAGATCCGGCTTTGACACAGCGATAGCCACCGATCTGGCTCGTGCCGAGCTGGAGCGAATAGAACCGATGTCGGACCTCAACGCCGACGGCGCATATCGGCGTCACGTCGCGTCGATCTTTCTGCTCGAATCCCTGCGCGAGGTCTTTGCGTGATGTACGAGAACAACAAGGCGCGACTTTTACGAGCAGAAGACTATTCGCTCCTGACCGGCCGCGGGTCGTTTGTCGACGATATTCACATGGACCGAATGGCTCAGGCCGTCTTCGTGCGCAGTCCGATCGCGCACGCGCGCATCAAATCAATCGACACCGAACCAGCGCAGAAGGCTGGAGCAATCCTGATCCTGACGGCCAAGGATCTTCCCTTTATCGAAAAGAGACTGGCTGCGCGGTACTGGCACCCGAGCATACGCAAGGTATTGCCGACCTTCCTCGCCGTGGACGTGGTTCGCTACGTCGGAGAGGCAGTTGCTCTTGTCGTGGCAGAAGATCGGTATCGGGCCGAGGATTTGGCGGAACTGATAGAGGTGGATTACGAGCCGATGGAGGCTGTTGCCAAGGCCGGGCAGGGCGTCTCCCCAGGATCGGAGCCGTTACATTCGGAGTGGCCCGGGAACGTGGCAGCGCAGTTCCGGCACAGCATTGGCGACGCTGATGTTGCGCTTGGCCGCTCGGCGCGACGAATGGAGCGTCGTTTCTATTTCCATCGGCAAGGGGGGATGCCGCTGGAGACGCGCGGTTGCGTCGCCAATTACGACCATGCGCAGGAAGCCTTGACGATCTGGACGTCCACCCAAACGCACTATGCCGTGCGCGCGAATCTCGCGGAAATCCTCCAGCTCCCCGAACAGAGCGTGCGGGTCAGAGCGGAAAGCGTTGGCGGCGGTTTCGGCGCCAAGTCGCGGCCGTATCACGAGGAGGTGCTGATCTCGTACGCCAGCCGTTTGATCGGCCGTCCGGTGAAATGGATCGAGGATCGGCTTGAGCACATGCAAGCGACGACGCAGTCGCGCGGGATCGAGACTGCGCTGGAGCTTGGTTACGACGATTCCGGAAGGGTCGAGGCGCTACGGGGTCGGCTCGTCGTCGACATAGGCGCCTACGTGTTCACCAGTGGCATTATCACGGCGGAGGTCGCCGCGGCACATTGCTGCGGCCCTTACAAGATCCCGAACGTTGCCGTAGACGTGTTCTGCGTCGGAACCAACAAGACGCCGCTTGCCACCTGTCGTGGCGCAGGGCAGCCCGAGGCGACCTTTCCCTTGGAGTGCTTGTTGGATCTCATAGCTGCTGACGTTGGAATCTCCGCGGCCGAAATCCGCGATCGGAACATCGTTCGTCCGCAGGATATGCCCTACGACCCGTCGATCAGCTATGGGGGATCGAAGGGCATATTCGAAAGCGGCGACTTTCCTGCCATGATTCAAAGGGCCATGCTGACGAGCGGCTACCACGAGAAGGTCGAGCAGGGGCCTCGTGGAGAGCGCATCGCCTGGGGTATGGCCTGCGGGCTCGAAGCCACCGGTCTGATCAATTTTGAAACGGCAAGAGTGCGCGTGGACGGTTCCGGTGTCGTGCACGTTGACTGCGGCTTGACGTCGCAAGGTCAGGGGCAGGTGACGGCACTACGTGACATCTGTGCGGAGACGCTCGGCGTCAGCCCGCGATATGTGGTCGTGAGGTTGGGCGATACCGATCTGCTCGGCTTTGGCAGAGGCACGTTCGCGAGCCGCGGCGCCGTGATGGGCGGGAACGCCGTCGCCGGGGCGGCAGCCAAGGTGCGGAGAAAAATTTTGGCCGGAGCTGCCCAGCTCCTCCAATGCGTCCCCGAAATGCTGAACATAAGCGACGGCCTGGTTGTGCGTGCCGACGGAACGGCAACGGCACTCTCGCTGCGGGACATAGCCCAGGCCTGCCAGCCGAACGGTCTGCTCTTTTCAGGAGATGTCGCCGCGCTCGAAGATACATACGTGTTCGACAACAAGAACACGGTTACGATGGCACTCTCGGTTCACGCTGCAAAGGTCGCCGTGGACGAGAGAACCGGCGGCTGCTCAGTCGTGGATTATGTCGTCGTTCATGACGCCGGCCGCATGCTCGTTCCCAAAGTCGTGGAAGGCCAGATCGTGGGCGGCGCTGCCGAAGGAATCGGCTGCACGCTGTTCTCAGAATTTGTTCATGACGAAGAGGGGCAGCTCTTGACCGGTTCACTCGCCGATTACCTGCTCATCTCTGCGCCGGAAACACCTGAAATTCGGATTGATCACCTCGAAACGAAGGCAACGACAAATCCGCTGGGGATCCGTGGAGTAGGAGAGGGAGGAACCATCGCTGCGCCGCCGGCGATCGTGAATGCGGTCAGGCGCGCCATAGGGCCAAGGGAAGTCGAGCTCCAGGAACAATTGTTTCGGTTGCCGCTGAGGCCCGACAATGTCCTGCGGGCCTTGGGTCAATTTCAGGATTCGTGAGCTAAGACAATGAGCATTGACCATAGCGGGCCGATCGACGTGCAGGTTGCCGAAATCGAGGAGTGCGGACGCGATATCCGGGCTTACACCCTGCGCTCCCTAAACCGGAATCACTTGCCGTTCGCGGAGGCGGGAGCGCATATCGATCTTCTCCTGCCGAACGGCTTGATCCGTCAGTATTCGCTGATCTTGGCAGGACGTCCGACCGGCGATTACAGGGTTGCTATAAAGCGCGATGCCAACAGTCGGGGTGGGTCCGCCTACATTCACACCGACGTTCGCGTCGGAACGGTCCTCGCGATAAGCGCACCCCGAAATCATTTTCCGCTGGACGAGGATGCACCGCATTCCGTGCTGATCGCGGGCGGCATTGGAATAACCCCGATCTTCAGCATGGCTCATCGTCTGTTGAGCCTGAGCAAGGCGTGGGAGCTGCACTACGCGTGCCGCTCGCGTGCCGATGTCGCCTTTGCCGACGAGATGCCACGCGGTTCGAATATTCACCTGCATCTCGACGATGAAAGCAACGGTCAATATCTCGATCTGAGCAGGATCGTCGCACGTGCGCCGCAAGGAGCTCATTTCTACTGCTGCGGGCCGCTGCCGCTGATGGTTGCGTTCGAGAAAGCGGCAGCAGGAATTCAGGATTCACGCAAGCACGTCGAGTATTTCACGCCAAAGGAGGTGGTGCGGCCCCAGGGCGGGTTCAAGGTGAAGCTCGCCAAGACCGGCAAGGTGCTCACCATTCCGCAGGGGGGCTCGATCCTCGACGCTTTGAAAACGGCCGGCGTATCGGTCGACCACTCCTGCACCGAAGGCATTTGTGGCACGTGCGAAACGAAAGTGCTGGCGGGCGTACCTGATCATCGCGACTCGGTCCTCACTCCGGCCGAGCGAGCGGCCAACAACACCATCATGGTGTGCTGTTCGGGATCGAAATCCGAAGAGCTCGTCCTTGACCTCTGATCAGATCAGGTCTCGTCAAGCGAATGGCCGGCGTGATGAAGTGCTGGTGCGCTTGCGAGCGCCTTGGCGATATCGTTTGCACATTTTCGCAGTTGTGGAAGATAGCGCTCCGCGGCCTCGTTTGTCGTCATGGCGCTGTGAAAAAAGATGATATTGATCGCCCCTATCACGGCGTTGGGAGCGCGCACGGGCAGCGCGATGGCGCCCACGCGTTTACCTTCCTCGGCGCCCACCGCCGCGGCGTAACCGCGTTGCCTGACGTCGCGAACAATCTGGCCGATGACGGATCGGCTGCTCGCGACGCCGGCATCAGGTCCCCCCTGTCGGGTCACAAGGCTGAGAACCGTTTCAAGCTCTTCCTTCCGAAGAACGCTCAGAATCGCCTGACCCAGCGATGAGTTGACCAGCGATCGGCGCTTTCCGACCATTGCCCGGTGTATCGACAGCGGACTCACCCGGTGAGTGGACTCGAGGATGACGATCTCGCCGCCGATCAAACCCGCGAAATCGCTGGGCCACGAAATTTCGCTCGTAAGTTGCTCGAGAAACGGTGCCGCAATTTGCGCCGCGAGATCGGTTTGGATGAACCCGTCGGCGAGCAAGCCGATCTTTGAGCTGAGTGCGTAAGAGCCGTCCGAGTCTCGCTTGACGACATAACCGGCGCCGATCAGCGTACTGAGAAGGCGATAGGTCGACGATCTATCGATCGACGTGAGGCCGGCCAATTTGCCTGGCCTGGTCCATCCCTTTTGGCTGAGTATCTCGATAATTCTCAGGCCGCGCTCAAGGGCGTACACTGATTGATAGGGCTGACGATCTTTGGCCACGGCCGGTCCGATGGTTCGCTCCACGAACAACGTGCAATAGCCGATTGCTGGGCGGGCTTCAACTCGATACGTGATCGATCAATCCTGCCATAAGGTGCGATCGAGACAATGGCTGCTCTTACCCTCTACCATAGCGAGATGTCTGTCTGCGCTGCCAAGGTACGTATCGTCCTTGCTGAGAAGAACGTCGACTGGACCAGTGTCCTTCTCAACCTGCGAGGCGGCGATGCGCAGAAGCCGGACTATCTCAGGCTCAACCCAAATGCCGTCGTACCGACGATCGTGCAAGACGGGCGCCCGCTGATCGAGTCGACGGTAATCTGCGAGTACCTTGACGATCGGTGGCCGGATCCGCCCCTCAAGCCGCCGCATGCATGGGATCGTGCCAGGATGCGGCTCTGGACCAAGCAGCTCGACGAAGGCGTGCACGCCGCCGTCGGGACTTTGTCGTTCTGTATAGCCGTCCGGCACGAATTGCTGGCGCGCTCCGCGGCCGATCAAGCAAGATGGGTCGCGGGAATACCACAGACCGATCGCCGAGAGCGGTCAAAAGCAAACTTGGACAAGGGCGTCCACTCTCCTTACTTCGCTCCGGCTGCTCAACGGTGCGCCAAGCTTTTCGCGGATTTCGACGCGGCCCTCGCCGGGGCGCCGTGGCTAGCGGGAGAGGCATTCTCGCTGGCCGACGTGGGTTTCGCGCCATACCTCATTCGCTTCAAGATGTTTGGGCTTGGTTTGCTGTTCGGGCGGTATCCGCGCGTGGCCGAGTGGGCTGAGCGGGTGATCAATCGGCCTTCGGTACAACAAGGCGTGAGCCGCTGGATCGGCGACGGAGCGGCTGCGCTTTACGAGAAGAACCGCGCAGACGGCGAGCATGCCTTCGCAGCAATACTTGCTGGCTAGGATTGGTGGCCCCGGTTCGAGCCGCCTCCGGCTTCGAACGAACAGGAGATTTTTCGGATGTTGAGCGAAGAGGAGCGGCGGCGCGGCGCTGCGGATTTGATTCGTGCGGAGCGGGAACGCGGGGTCATTCCGCAATTGAGCCGGACGTTTCCGAATATCGAGTTGGAGGATGCATATGCGATCCAGCGACTTTGGGCCGATGCGCGCGTGGCGCAAGGCAGCCGGGTCGTGGGTCATAAGATCGGGCTGACCTCCCGCGCCATGCAAATGGCGTCGAACATTGCCGAGCCTGACTACGGCCATCTCCTGGACGACATGATCTACAATGATGGCGCGCAGGTGCCGGCAAACCGCTTCCGCGCGCCGCGCCTCGAGGTCGAGCTGGCATTTGTGCTGGGCAATCCGCTTGAGGGACCCAACGCCCGCTTATACGACGTCATGAAGGCGACGGACTTCATCGTCCCGGCCCTCGAGATCATCGACTATCGAACCGAGGTTCCGCGTGCGGTTACCGATACGATCGCGGACAATGCGGCGGCTGCCGCAATGGTGATCGGTGGCCGCACGATCCGTCCGATGGACGTGGACATCCGGTGGATCGGGGCGACCCTTTCGAAGAACGGAGTGATCGAAGAGTCGGGAGTGTCCGCGGCGGTGCTCGGGCATCCCGCGGCCGGCGTGGCGTGGCTTGTCAACAAGTTGGCGGCGTTGGGCGCGAGGCTCGAGGCAGGAGAAATCGTGCTCGCCGGCTCGTTCACCCGGCCGGTCTCCGTAGCGGCTGGCGACGTCATACACGCCGATTACGGGCCGCTCGGGTCGATCGCAGTGTCCTTCACCTGAGCGCAGTGATGCGGCATTCGCGGTTCCTGCTGCCGATCACTCATCGTGTTTGTAGGTCGAACACTCTGCAATCCGCCGTTGCTGATCCGTCCGGCGGTTCATATCGTCCGCATAAATTGGAGTGGGCTCATGATTACCGGCGCGATTTGCATTTCGCATAGTCCATTGATGGATCGCAAGCGGGCGCCTGCCGACGTCGAGCAGCGGTTCAACTTGGCGGTACGCGCAGCAAATCGCCTTGCGGCGGAGATGAAGCCGGATTTGACGGTTCTTTTCTTTCCCGATCATCTGAACGGCTTTTTCTATAATCTGCTCCCGCCGTTCTGTGTCGGTGTCCAGGGCGAGTCCATCGGCGACTACGGAACGGCTCCCGGGCGCCTGGATATTCCCGAGGCCGCTGCCATGGACTGCGCGGCGTACTGCATCAAGGCCGGCATCGACGTCGGCATATCCTATCAGATGAAGATCGATCATGGCGGCGCGCAACCAGTGGAACTCTTGTCGAGCTTCTTTCCGCTGACCCGCCTGATCCCGATCTTCATCAATTGTGTCGCAGCGCCGCGGCCCTCGTTCGAACGGGCACGCGTGCTGGGCCGAACTGTAGGGGAGTGGGCGTGCTCCAGGCCGGAACGCATTCTGTTTCTTGGCTCGGGCGGCCTTGCGCATGATCCACCGTTGCCGACGCTGGCGACCGCCAATCCCCAGGTGAGGGAGCGGCTGACGACCGGGGCAACCCCAAATTATTCCGAGCGGGTTGGGCGTCAGAACCAGGTGTTTCAGCTGGACTACAAGAAGCCCGGCATCCCGATCAGGCCGCTGAACCCGGAATGGGACCGCGACGTCCTGGCCGCCTTCGCCAAGGGAAACCTCGACGTATTGGACAACACCGAGGACGACGCCGTGACCGCCATTGCCGGTTCGGGCGCGCACGAGCTGCGTTCGTGGATTGCCGCTCTCGCGGCCGTGACGAGCGCGGGGCGTACGGAAAACCGGGTTCTGTTCTATGAGCCCATCCAGGAGTGGATCACTGGTATGGGAATCATGACTGCGTCCCCGGCGCGCGACTGATCTGCCGCTTTTTTGCCTCGCAATTTGAAAGGGATCTGCCAATGGAACGTTTGCTGCGCAACAGAGTCGAAGAGCTGAACGGCATGGATGCGCGCAGAACAGCCATCATCGGAATCCATTGGCAGGAAGACGTCGTGGGCGGAGGTGACATGCGTGATATTTTCCGTGCCTATGTCGAGTCCAGCAACATCATTCCGCGAACAGCGGGCGTGTTTGACGCCGCGCGAAAGGCTGGCGTGCTGGTCGTCTTCGTCAATGCGGCCTTCTGGCCAAATTACGCGGGTCTGATTCAAAACAACGGCCTATTTCGCACAGTGACCGAACGCAATAACGCGTTCATCCGCGGTTCTCGCGGCGTTGCCGTTGTGCCGGAGTTTGGGCCTGCCAAGTCGGATATCATTATCGAGCACAGCCGGATGAGCGTCTTTCACGGCTCCGACCTGCAGAGCATATTGATCGGTCACGGGATCGATACCGTTGCCCTCACAGGCGTGGCGACGAACGTAGCCGTCGATCATTCCGTCCGCGACGCAGCCCAACTCGGCTATCGCACCCTGTTGATCGAGGATTGCTGCTGCTCGTCCGACCCTTCCTATCATGAAGCCTCATTGAAGTCGCTTCGCGTGATTGCAACCAGCATTCTGACATCCGACGTTTTTCTGCAGCAGCTAACGGCGCAGCAGGCCTCGGATGCTGCCGTCTGATTCGGAAAGGCTGCGTCGTGTACGGTGGGGCGCTCCCGAACTCGGTACTCTTTGAAATGAATCTCAATCTTGCGGGGCGCAAGGCGCTCATTAGCGGTGGCTCGAAGGGAATCGGCTTTGCAACGGCGTCTCGTCTGATGAGCGCGGGATGCAATGTCGTTCTTGCCGCGCGTTCCAAGCACGATCTGGACGAAGCAGAGCAAAAGCTCCGGTCGGAACGGGATGCCGGCGTTCAAACAATGGTGGTCGACATCGCCGACGCCGAGCAGCGTGACCGGTTGGTCGCAGCCGTTTCCGACGTCGATATTCTCATCAACAATGCCGGAGCCATTCCGCGCGGATCACTTGATGCGACCAATGATCAGCTCTGGCGATCGCAATGGGACTTGAAGGTCTTCGGTTACATCAATCTGACGCGCGCTTATCTGTCGGAGATGAAGCGGCGAGGCAAGGGCGTAATCCTCAACATCATCGGGATCGCAGGCGAGCTCGTTGACTCCAATTACGTCGCCGGCAGCTCCGGAAATGCAGCGCTGATGGCGTTTACGCGCGCAGTCGGCGGAACGAGCATCTATGACGGGGTCCGTGTGCTAGGGGTAAATCCCGGGCCGGTCGCGACGGAGCGGCTTATACAGCTTCAGAAGGAAATGGCGCGCGAAAAGTTCGGCGACGAAAATAGATGGCCCGAGTTTTCCGCAAATCTGCCCTATGGGCGGCCAGCGACCCCGGAAGAGATTGCCAGCACTGTCGCCTTCCTGGTGTCGGATCTTTCTTCCTATACCAGCGGGACGGTCGTGAATGTCGACGGTGGGCTGTCCGGGCGTCGATCCCTTATTTGATCAAGGTTTGCGAGGAAATGGCCATTCTCGATCGCGTGATGCGATATCAGAACGAGCTCACGGAGATTCGACGCGATCTGCACGCGAACCCTGAATTGGGTTTCGACACGCAGAGAACAGCAGGTATCGTTGCCAAGGAGCTGGCAGCATACGGCCTCGAAGTTCATACGAGCATCGGCGGAACCGGCGTTGTCGGCGTGCTCAGGGCGGGCAGTTCGAGCCGCTCGACCGGATTGCGAGCGGACATGGACGCACTTCCCATTCAGGAGGAATCGGGCAGGCCCTATGCAAGCCAGGCACCAGGCACGATGCACGCTTGCGGACATGACGGTCATACGGCCTGCCTGCTCGGCGCCGCGCGATACCTGGCGCACTCGAAAAACTTCGACGGAACGATCAATTTCATCTTTCAACCCGCCGAGGAGATTTTCGGCGGAGCTAAGGCCATGATCGACGACGGTCTGTTCGATCGTTTTCCGTGCGGGTCGGTTTTTGGCATTCACAACCGGCCTGGACTGGAGGTCGGCAAGTATGTCATCCGGCCAGGTGCGATGATGGCCGGCGGGGCCTCATTTGCGATCGACATTGTTGGGAAGGGATCGCATGGGGCCCGTCCTGAAGCGTCCATCGATCCAGTCTTGAGCGCCGCTCACATCACGGTCTCGCTTCAGGCGATCGTGGCGCGCAACATTTCGCCGGTCGAAGCCGCGGTTTTAAGCGTCACGCAGATTTCCGCCGGCGATGCATTCAACGTGATTCCGCGAACGGCAAGGCTCGGTGGCACCGTGAGGGCCTTCAGCACGGGGGTCATCGACACGATTGAGGAGCGGATGAATGCGATCGTCAAGTCGGTGGCCTCGGCTTTCGGGGCGACTGCCTCGATCGACTTTCAGCGCCTTGTCCCTCCGCTCGTCAACGACGCCAACGCGACCGACGTGCTCATCCAAGCGGCGGCGAGCCTGGTTGGCGCGGAGAATGTAAGTTCGAGCGGACCTCTGCTCATGGCTTCAGAGGATTTCAGCTACATGCTCGAGCGCTGCCCGGGCGCATTCATGAATGTCGGCATTGCCCGTGGAGAGGCCGGCGCTGCGCTCTTGCATACGCCAGCCTATGACTTCAACGATGAAGCCATTCCTTATGGTGCCGCCTTGTTCGCCGGAGTGGCGGAGCGAATGCTTGCGCCCAACTAGGGCCGCGATCGGCTCAGCCCGAGGTCGATCTTTTGCGTTGGGGGACGTGAGGGGAGGGCGGTGGCGCGAAGGTTGGCCGGCTTTTTGCGATGCAAAAAAGGTCGGTTCGACCTTGATTTCATTGTTCGCAGTGTGAACTTGCGAATCAAAACCATGGCCTGGGCTGCATGTGTGGCACTAGGATTTACGCTAAACGCGGTCGGACGGCAGGCGCCGCCGACCTCTAGGTGAGGATCTGGAGCAAATCGATGAATCAACATTTCCAGGTGACGGGACTCCAGAGAGGCAAGACGCGCTTCCCGCGATACGACGAGGCTGCGGTGGGGTTCGAGAACTACTGGTACCCGGTGATGCGCTCGAAGGATTTGAAGGACGGCAAGCCGCAGGCGCTGACGCTCTTCGGAGAGCGGATCATGTTCTATCGCGACCAGGGCCGGGCCTTTGCCTTGCATGATCGCTGTCCGCATCGCGGAATTCCGCTTTCCAAGGGCACGCAGGTTTTTCCCAAGACATGGAGCTGCATCTATCACGGCTGGACCTACGACCTCGAAACCGGAAAAGTGGTCGCCGCGCTGACGGACGGCCCGGACTCGAAGGTTTGCGGGAATGCGCATGTCCGGGTGTATCCCGTCGAGGAAAGGGCCGGCCTGATCTGGATCTACAACGGAAAGGACACGCCGCCGCCGGTCGAGCAGGACATCCCGAGCGAACTTCTACGCGACGACGCCGCGATGATGTGGCGCTTTACCGAACGGCCGGGAGACTGGCGCTATGGTGCGGAGAACGGCTTCGACGACGGTCACGGAAAATTCCTGCACCGCAACTCCTGGTTCGCCATGTTCATGCAGTTGCCCGGTTGGATTCAGTCCAAGATGGTGCTGGATGAAGAGGGCTGGCTCGTTCGCAAGCCCACCAAAGTGGATTTCCAGGGCGAGTTTCCCCGCCTGGGCAAATGGCCGAAAATCCATTGGTGGAAATCCAAGAGGGTGCTTTCAACGCCCTCGATAAGGCTGCCGTGCATGCTTCGGGTTGAGCTTGGAAAATACATGCACTTCGAATGGTACGTTCCGACCAAGGCCGGGCATCACCGCTATGCGCAGGTGCTCGTCAAGCACACGAATGCATTCAACCGTCTGTTCTTGCGTCTGCGGTACTGGACCTACATCCGCTGGATCTTCCACGTCAGCTTTAATAATGAAGATGCGTGGATGGTCGAATTGACGGAGACGCCGCCGGAGCAACTGTACCGTCCGGATTTGAGCATCATCGAGTGGCGCAAGATGTGCGAGAACGCGCGTGGGACGAAGCCGTCCGAATTTGAGGTCGAGGTGAGAGACGATTTTTCCCAACGGCAGGAAAGCCACGCGGGCTCGAAAGACTAGAGCGGGCTGGAGCCGGGTCGCCAACGGCAGATTTGCGAGCCGCCGCTCACGTCGATGCGGCGGCTTTTTCGTGAAGGGGGAGCCGCGGCGGCCGCCGATGATGTTTTTCTTGCTTGCTGCCGCAGGTTCGATCATTGCAACTGATGTCTGGCGCGCGGGCTCTCGCCACCGCACGATCGTACCAGTGCAGTCAATCGCGATGGCGTTCGCTGCACGAACGAAGTCCAACTCTGCGTGGACGGACCTGCTGTGGTCCGGTTCGATCCTTTTCCGACCGTCTGCCATGGCATTCTCAAGCTACGGGACGGAGGGAGGGGATCATCATGGTATCTGCTAATTCAGGAGAGGCGCGTTCCAGAATAACCGGACGCGAATGGCGTGTAATTGCACTCGCGACCTTCGGCTACGCGATCGAATATTACGATTTCATGATTTACGCTGTGTTCGCGCAATACATTTCAAGTCAGATGTTTCCCGCGTCGGATTCGGCGACGTCCATCGTCCAGACTTTTGCCGTCTTTGCCATCGGCTATCTCGCCCGACCGCTTGGCGGCGTCATCCTCGGTCATTTCGGAGATCGATACGGTCGGCGCGGCACCTTCCTTTTCAGTCTGCTGCTGGTTTCGTTGGCGACACTCGGTATGGGCCTCGTCCCAGGTTATGCGCAGATCGGCGTGTTAGCCACTTTGGTGTTTACCGCCTTGCGGCTCGTCCAAGGGGTATGCCTGGGTGGGGTGGGAGCCGGCGCGCTGACGTATTGTGTTGAAGTGGTACCCCGGCGGGCGGGTTTTGCGTGCGGCCTGCTGTTTTGCCTGACCGTGACAGGAGTCATCATCGCGAATCTAGTCAGCTCGCTCGTTCACCATTTCCTCGCGCCGGCCGACGTGGCGGCGTACGGCTGGCGCCTCGCCTTTGTCCTGGGCTGCGCGCTCGGGATCGTCGCGTTGCTGGTCAGGCGCAATATCGAGGAGTCACCGGAGTTCCTCCGGATTCAATCCAGCGTGGTTCGTTCTCCGTTCTCGGACTTGATTCGATCATATCGACCACAACTGCTGGTTGGCATCTGCATCGTTGCGCCCAATGGAATACTTGGAGGTCTGCTGTTTGCTTACATGCCGGTCTACCTCGCCAAGGTCGTTGGATATGACCCGGCCATCGTGCCGACCGCGATAACGCTCGGGAGCGTCGTGCTCGCCATTTTCGCCGTCGTCTACGGCTGGATGTCGGATCTCATCAATCGGCGTCTGCTCTATAGAATCGGGATGATCGCCCTCATGGTCGGGGCATGGCCGGCCTATTCCGTGCTCGCGGCCAAGAGCGCCGATCCCGTCCTTGTCGTCACGGTCAGTGCGTTGTTTCTCGCGCTGGTAACCGGGACAGTCGGTCCTCTTCTTGCGGATCTCTTTCCGAGCAACGTGAGGTTCAGCGCTTATGGCTTCTGCTACAATGTCAGCAACGCGATATTCCAGGGCCTTGCACCGCTGGTCGCGACTTACTTGATCCAGGCGAACGATCTGCTCCCTGCTCCTGCATTCTGCTGGATAGGAGGCGGGGTGATCGGACTGCTGGCGAGCTTTTGGATCGTCGCGCTGCGAAGAAGCGCGCTTTTGGCGGAATCATCTCCGGCGAAAGGCGCGGTACCGGTAGCAGCCACTCCGCGCTAGCATGACCTAAGAGAGTGGGGCGGCGCGGTGAGGCCGCCCCAGCCGGCATTCTGCAAAGACGATAAGAGGATCTTGTGGCTGGAAGGCATCGCATCAGTCAGACGGCCTCGCATTGGGGTGTATACAACGTCGAAACCAACGAGCGGGGCGATATCGTCGCGAGCTCACCCTTTGAAGCCGATCTACAGCCTCCGGCTCTTCTTTTTGGCCTTCCCGAATTGGTACGGTCGCCCCTGCGTATCGATCGACCCTACGTTCGCGCTGGATTCTTGCGGCGTAAGGAGGACACCAGGAATAGGGGAGGCGACTCCTTCGTACCAGTCGACTGGAACTACGCGCTCAACCTGGTCGCCGAAGAGTTGAGTAGGGTCAAGTCGGCGTTCGGCAACGAGGCGATCTACGGAGGCTCCTACGGTTGGGCGAGCGCGGGCCGATTTCATCACGGCCCAAGTGTTCTGAAACGGTTTCTCGGCCTCCATGGTGGCTATGTCGACAAGCGAGGCAACCACAGTTTCGGTGCCGCACTCGGAATTATGCCCTACGTGCTCGGAAGGTCTGACATCACAGAGCTCACGGCCTCCTGGCCGGAGGTGATTGCATCGACCAAACTCTTGGTGATGTTCGGTGGAGCTGCACTCAAGAATACGCAGATCGATGCCGGCGGGGCGGTCGTGCATCGAAGCGGGATCGACTTTGAAAGCGCCGCCAGCGCGGGCGTGAGATTCATCAACATCAGTCCATCACGCCAGGACGTCCCGGGCGAAGTTCGGGCCGAATGGATTCCCATTCGTCCGAATACCGACGTCGCCTTGATGCTGGCGATTGCCCACACGCTTGTCGTGGAACGATTGCATGACCGCGAGTTTCTTTCGCGATATTGCATCGGCTATGAGCCTTTCGAGGCCTATCTGCTCGGCGTCGCGGGCACGCCGCGAAGCGCGGAATGGGCCGCCGAAATTACGGGCATACCTGTGGAGGTCATCACTGGCCTCGCCAGACAAATGGCTGCAAATCGCACGATGATTGCCACAAGCTGGTCGGTTCAGCGCGCCGACCACGGAGAGCAGCCCGTCTGGATGACAGTGACGCTCGCGGCAATGCTGGGCCAGATCGGACTGCCGGGAGGGGGATTTAGCCTCGGATTCAGCGCTGTGAACGGCATCTCGGCGCCCAGGGTTGCCGGGATGCCGCGTCCAACCTTGCCGCTGGGGCCGAATGCGATTCGCACCTATGTGCCGGTTGGCCGCGTCGCAGACATGCTGCTCGATCCAGGCGGACGGATCGATTGCTTTGGACAGCAGATTACATTTCCGGACATCAAGCTGGTGTATTCGATCGGTGGGAATCCCTTTCATCACAACTCGAATCTCAATCGCTTTCTGCGAGCCTGGCAGCGCCCCGAGACGATTATCGTCCACGAGCCCTGGTGGAGCCCGGCGGCCAGGCACGCCGATATCGTCTTTCCGGCGACGACCACGATGGAACGGAATGACATCCTGGCACATGAGCACTCGCCGTTCTGGATCGCGATGCACAAGATTATCGAGCCTGTCGGCCAGGCGCGGAACGACTTCGATATCCTTGCGGATGTCGCAGAGCGGCTCGGATTTGCCAAAGCCTATACCGAAGGACGCAGCGAGCTGGCGTGGCTGCGGCACATGTACGAGACCGCTCGTGCGATCGCAGCCGAGAATGGCTTTGCTCCTCCCGACTTCGATACGTTTTGGGCGGCCGGGCGCTTTCAATTTCCCGAGCCGGAGCTCGTGCCGGTTCTTCTCGGCGATTTCAGAGAGGACCCAGTTCGCAACCGATTGGCGACGGCGTCGGGAAAGATCGAGATCTTCTCGGATACCATCGCGAGTTACGGATACGACGATTGTCTCCCGCACCCGGCGTGGCTTGAGCCGGAGGAGTGGCTGGGTGCCCGGATCGCAGCACGATTCCCGCTTCATCTCCTGTCTAATCAGCCGGCATCTCGCCTGCATAGCCAGCTGGATCCCGCCGCGGCCAGTCGCGCTAGCAAGGTCGCGGGCAGGGAGCCGATCGCCATTCACCGAGACGACGCGGTGGCGCGGAATATCAATCACGGCGATGTGGTGCGGGTATTCAACGATCGCGGGGCATTCCTGGCGAGTGCGGTTATCGCCGACTTTCTCCTTCCTGGCGTCGTTCAGATCGCGACAGGAGCCTGGTACGATCCGCTCGAAGGCGGAAAGCCTGGCAGCCTGGAAAAGCATGGCAATCCGAACGTCGTCACGCTGGACAAGGGTACATCCCGACTGTCCCAAGGGTCGGTGGCTCAGACGGCTCTGGTCGAAATTGAGAAATACACGTCGGAGCCCCCGCCGGTCACGGCGTTTGGGCCGCCGGAGATTGTTGACTTTTCCCAATAGGCCTCGCCTCGACGATAGGGCGATACGTTCCGGACCATCGAACTGGCGGACAGCGCGTCGATCCAGTTCGAGCAGAGGTGTTCAAGACGCGAACGGTCTTGATTGTGACCTTGCGATCCTCGCAACGAGCGGGAACTGTCCGCTCACGATTTCCGCGCAATCAGCTATAGGTCGTTCGAGGTTCAGGGCATGGAGCCAGCTCCCAACCGCTTCAAGATGTCGCTCGCTTCCAAAAAACTTCAGATCGGGCTCTGGAGCAGCCTTTGCAGCAATATCGTTGCCGAGATTCTCGCGCAAAGCGGTTTCAACTGGATATTGTTGGACATGGAGCATTCTCCCAATGAGCTACCCGGATTGCTCGCTCAACTGCAGGCTATGAAATCCGGCTCCGCCAACCCGGTCGTCCGCGTGGCGTGGAATGATCCTGTCCTGATCAAGCGCGTCCTTGATATTGGAGCGACATCCATATTGGTCCCCTTCGTTGAGAGCGAGGGTGAGGCCGAGAGGGCCGTCAAGGCTTGCCTCTATCCTCCCGCAGGAATTCGAGGAGTCACCGGTTCCGGGAGGGCGAGCCAGTACGGCCGAAACGTGAATTACTTCCGTGATGCTAACGACAACGTTTGCGTCCTCGTCCAAATCGAGACGATCTCGGGTCTTCTTGAGCTCGATCGTATTGCGCACATGAGAGGTGTAGATGGCGTCTTTATCGGTCCATCGGACCTCGCAGCTTCAATGGGGCACATTGGCAATCCGTTGCACGAGGATGTTCAAGTTGCGATTCACAAAGCAGGACAGACGCTCGCCGATATGGGGGTACCCGCAGGCATTCTGAGCAATTCTGAAGAAAGTGCCCGGCGCTACATCAAGTGGGGATACCGGTTCGTTGCAGTTGGCTCGGATATCGGGCTCGTCACGAGCGGATCTACAAGACTGGTCGCCAGCTTTGCAGAGGTATGAGGGTGGCCGATCAACTTACACTCGGAAGCTTGGCCGACCGTTGCTGGGTTATTCAACCCTAGAATTGCAATTGGTATATCCATATCCGGCGCTACCCTCGCGCGGCTCCTCCCGCCGCGGTTCGGGCGCCGCTCCGGGCCTTCGCCTTTTCCGTCCGCTGCTGGTGCTTTTTGCCCCATTCCGCCAGCGGGGCGAGCGCCAGGTCGAGCTGGGCACCTTCCGGCGTGGCCGAATATTCGACGCGTGGCGGCACCTGGTGAAACACCTCGCGGTGGATGATACAGGTACTCGTTTCCAGACCCGGAAAGCACGCCTGAAAAGAAGGCGTAGGTGCATTGATCAGGTGATTTCGAGCGCGGATTGCATCCCAGCAGCCGATCAGCATGTAGCAAGCGCTTCAGCCGCGTCGCGATGAGTGTCTGATCCCCACGACGGCCGAGTGTTGCTTCGGTGGCTTCGATAATTTGATGCGTTTGTAGCCCATTTAAAGATCATAGACGATCTTCATTAGTGAAATCGATGTGATGCGATTCGCGGAATGAGCGGTTATGGAATGTGTGTGGCTGACGTACGTGTCACCTTTTTGACGATCGCGCGCAGAGCGTTGAATGAGTCATTCTGGGTGCGCTAGGCATGTATCTGGCCGCGTGGGAAACCGCCGGGAGGGCGCTGACCGGTTACCGAGTTGCTAACAGGAGGGCTTGGGTCAAACTGCCGTGGAACACGCGCTCTGCCGCGTGGCGACGGTCAGCCTGACAACGCCACTTCCGAGCCCGCAACGCAGTGTGGGGTTTCGGTCGGTGGGTATCCCCCCAGCTACTTGGGGCGGTGGATTGGTAGTGCCCACTTCATTGCTCCGGAGCTGCAATGCAATGGCTGAAGCTCGGCCCAAGTCGTCAATGCACGGTGTCAGCCATGTGCTTGAGTTTCTCGGGATTACGCACGACATAGATGGCGACGACGCCCTCATGCTCGATCTCCAGGGCAGTCGTTTGAAGAATGTCGCCTCGCTCGATGGTGATGAACCCCGGCAGGCCGTTAATGAAGCCATAGCGCACGAGGCGAGACCTGCTCACGGCATAGACAGACGCGAACGTCGTGAACAGCCGCAGGACATCATTGAGCCCGGCGGCCGGCGCCTTTCGAGCCGGCGCCTTGCCGCCGCCATCGGCGTAGAGGGTTACGTCCGCCGCGAGCAGCGCGCGCAGGCGCTCCATGTTGCCGTCCCGGGAGGCGGCGAAGAAGGCTTCCGCGATCGTGAGGCCCCGTTCCCTCGGCACGGGATAGCGTGGACGGTCTGCACGAACATGGCCACGGGCGCGGCTCGCGAGCTGGCGGCAGGCGGCCGGCTCGCGGCCGATCGTGGTCGCGACTTCCTCGAAACCGAGGCCGAACACGTCATGAAGCAGGAAGGCAGCGCGCTCCAGCGGCGACAGGCGCTCCAGCGCCATCAGCAAGGGCAAGGTTACGTCGTCGATCTCGTCCTCAGCCGATTCCACAATCGGCTCAGGCAGCCACGTACCGACGTAGGTCTCGCGCCCACGCCGGACCGATTTGAGCCGGTCCAGGCACAAGCGCGTGACGACGCGGCGCAGAAATGCTTCCGGTTCGTGCACCACGTTTCGGTCGACATCGAGCCAGCGCAAGAAAGCGTCCTGAAGAACGTCCTCCGCGTCCGCGACTGAGCCCAGCATCCTGTATGCCACGCGGACAAGGCGCTGGCGCAGCGGATCGAAGACGGCGGCGGCGTCTTGGCTCGACGAGGGTGCCATCAGGCCGCCTTCTTCTGTTCGGCCGGATGGGACCTACGAAAGCCGATGTTGATCCGGTTCCAGGCGTTGGTTAGCGCGATCAGCAAGGTGAGCTTCACCTGCTCCTCCTCCGTAAAGTGCTGGAGCAGGATCTCGTAGGCATCGTCGGGGGCATGGGTCTCGGACACCAGCGTCAGAGCCTCGGTCCAACCCAGCGCGGCTCGCTCGCGATCGGAATAAAGCACGGACTCACGCCACGCGCTGAGAAGATGAAGCCGGTCCTCCGTCTCTCCGTACTTGCGGGCATCTGCAACATGATGGTGGATGCAGAAGGTGCATCCGTTGATCTGAGCCGCCCGCGTCATGACAAGCTCTCTCAGCAAAGGCTCCAGACCACTGGTTTGAATTGTTTTTCCCAGTTCGATCCAGGGTTGCATTGCTGCGGGACTGGCGGTGAAGGGGTTTAGCCTGGCTGTCATCGTGATCTCCTTTCGAGGGTTACCGGAGACATGACGAGTTGAATCTGCTGGATGTGACATGGGGCGGAATTTTATTCAGCCAAGCAGTGATGATGCGCGCGTGGCGTTCCACGCGTGAATGACCGCCGTGTCCTGAATGGCATCTTCTGGATATTACGATCCGGGGCCCCATGGCGCGACCTACCTTAAGCGTTGGGTCCTTGCTGCAACCGCCTTGCTCGTTGGGGTGTGGGCGTTCCAGCGTGAAGCATGCATAGTAGTACGGTCTCGGTGTTGGCGCGGTCCTCATGCGACGAAGATCAGGTTTTCGAGGCACTCGACTTGTTGCGCGGGGCGATCCGGCACTTGGTTCGCGAGAGCCTTATCTGCGCGGGCGCCTGCAATACACACGCACGGCAAGCTCCATAAGCACGCGCAACCTCGTCGAACAAAAGTGTCGACGGCGTTTCCGACATCATCTCTGGGGCGATCAGACCAGCCACTTCTTCCTTTTCAGCCAGTCCGTGGGTTCGCCCCTTCGCCTGACTTCTCCTTGCCAAAAAAGCGTCGACGTAGGGGGTGGCGGAGTGGCGGCTGCGTATTGCGATGCGAGTTGCAACGACCCTTCTTGGATTGGGCTCGGATGCCATTTCCTTTTCCGTCGACAGCTACGACCTCTCTTTGGGATTTTGTGCGCCCGTGAGAAAAAGCGATACCGCGGTAGCCACGTGTTGACGTATCAGCTTGGGCAGGTTCGAACGTGATTGGCCGAGCAGGAGCGTCATATGAACGTCGCTCTTCATCATTGCGATAAGGAGCGCCGCGGCTATTTGCGGGTCTTTCAGCGCAAGCCGCCCCTTTTGGACCTGGGCAGCGAGATAGGCTGCAAGGGCGGTTTGCGTGCGCAAGACGGGCCCACTGAGAAACATGTCGCCGATTTCCGGAAATTGCCTGGAGTCGTTGATGACCGTTTGGAACAGGTTGACCTGTTCGATCGAGTAGATCCGGGTGAGAAACCACTCGCCAAACTGCGTCAAGACCGTCTTGACGTCCTTGTGCATGTCGGTGGCCAAAAACTCCGGCGGAGCGATCCGCTCGCATATTTCCTGAACGACGGCCGCAAAAAGCGTCTGTTTGTTTTCAAACTTGTCGTAAACGGTCCGCTTTGAAACGTTCGCCTGAAGGGCGATTTCATCCATGCTGGTCGCGCCGTATCCCCTCTCCAAGAACACCTTTTTTCCTGCCACAAGGATATCGTTACGCTTCCTAGCTCTGCTACCGGGGCGAATCTTCTCGTTCTGCTTCATAGCCGCCGTTTTTCTTCTCGTTCTGCAAATCGATGGGCGACTATACAAAGCAATCATCCCGATGACGAGCCGGTATTGCGAGCATCCGGCCGCCGTTACGGCATCGCCGCAGACGTGAACGACATGAATGTGCGGCTGCAGTAGCCCCGGCCGGTCCTCACCACTTGGCTCGCCGGCGGCCAGGATCTTTGGCTACCTCGGGGGCTGAGGGGCGGGGCCTACGTCGGCAAAACCCGTCGGATCGGGCTCCTCAAGAACCAGCCAGCTCTTGCATTAAATAAACCGCACCGTATAGTGTGAATTGACGATGGGCCATCGAGCGTCACACTAGGGGGAAATGCATGAGTGCCAATTCGGGCTTAGCGAAACAAGAGCTGCCCCGGTGTTCCGTAACGGATGCTTATCCCTATTCTTTGGGCATCTCAGGCCCCGTTCGCGCTGACGGGTCCGGCTCGGGAGGATCAGGCCACTCAGTGGGCACCGCTGGCTCGATTTGGCCGGCACTTTTTCTCCAGCGATCCATATCTTTGCCGACCGGCCGACCGTAAAGCCATGTTTGCCGAGCAAATCCTGAACGGCATCAACTACGGCCTTCTGCTGTTCCTGATTGCAGCAGGGCTCTCGCTCGTATTCGGCGTCATCCATCTCATCAATTTGGCGCACGGCTCGCTGTACATGGTCGGTGCATTTGCGACCGCAGCTGTCTCCGGCCTTGCAGGAAGTTTCTGGATAGGCGCAATCGCCGGAGTCGCGATCGCCTTTTTGGTCGGTGTGCTCCTTGAACAATTCGTCATACGTCACCTGTACGCGCGAAGTTACCTCAATCAGGTTCTTGCGACTTTTGGACTGATCCTGTTCTTCAATGAACTACTGCATTGGCTCTCGGGAGGTCTGCCGCAATTCGTGGCTCTTCCCTACGGGTTCGAAGGTGCGCAGGAGTTGTGGAGGGGATTCTTCTATTCGCGCTTTCGTATTACTGTGACAATCGCCGCACTCCTTGTTGCTGCGGCTCTATGGTTCGTAATCGCGCGCACCAAACTCGGCATGCTCATTCGGGCATCGGCCAACAACCCCTCGATGGTGCAACACATTGGGTTCGACGTTAACCTGGTCGGCGCGCTGGTTTTCGCAGTTGGCGCCGCACTTGCCGGACTTGCCGGCGTCTTGAGTGGACCCCTCGTTTCCATCGAAGTGGGGATGGGCGAGCAGGTTCTGATCCTGGCCTTCGTGATCGTCGTGGTCGGCGGCATGGGATCGATTGCCGGTACATTCTGGGCAGCGATGGCGATCGGAATTTTCGATACGCTTGGCCGGGCGTACACGCCCCAGCTTCTGAGCGAGTTACTGGAGCCTCGCTTGGTGTCAAGCATAGCGCCTGCAATATCGGCAACCCTGATCTACGTCCTTATGGCAGTGGTGCTGATCGTGCGCCCCAACGGACTGTTTGAAAGATGAACAGAGATTCTGCCGCTCCGGCCATTAGGCCACCAATCAGGTTGGCATTCCTCGCGAGTAGTTACTGGCCACGCACCGACCGCGTATTGCTCGCTTTGCTTCTCTGCGCGTTCGTGGCGCCGCTGTTTTTGAGCGGTCACCTCGTTGGGGAAGTGACTCGGATCATGATCTATGGGCTTGGCGCTAGCGCGTTGGGTTTTGCCATCCGGCACGGTGGGCTGGCCAGCTTTGGACATGCGGCCTTCTTCGGTCTTGGAGCGTACGCAGTGCTGGCAGCAAACCTCGCCGGTCTGAAGGACGCGTTCATCGTATGGCCCCTTGCCATCGGCTTTGTGGCAATGGTCGCCACTCTGATCGGTCTGCTTTCTCTTAGAACGCGGGGTGTGTCGTTCATCATGCTTACGCTGGGTTTCGCCCAGATGTTCTTTATCGTCGTATCGAGCATTCAGGGATTCGGCGCGGCCGACGGCAAGGCACTTCCCGAGCGCAATTCGATCGCGGGACTCTCGATCGCGGACACGGTGACCTTCCACTACGTGGTGCTTGCGGTCCTGGTGGCGATCTCGTTCGTCATCTACCGATTGTCGCACGCGTCGATGGGCGCGGTGCTTCGCGGGATCGCGTGTGACGAGCGCAGAATGAGGGCGCTGGGCTTCAGGACGCCTCGATTACAGTTGCTGTCATTCGTCTTTTCTGCCGCTGCGACCGCCGTAGCCGGCATTCTGGCGGCCAACTACTACTATTTCGTCAGCCCGTCGTATCTCCACTGGATCATGTCGGGCGACCTCCTGGCGATGGCTGCGCTTGGCGGAATTGGATCGCTCTACGGCGGCATGTTTGGGGCTTTCGTTCTGGTCATCGTGGAAGTGATCCTGGCGCCGTACACCACCTATTGGCGTCTCTTTCTCGGGCTGCTCATCGTGCTGTCGGTACTGCTTTTCGACAGGGGTGTTCATCCCGCCCTCAATCGCGCTTTGGGAGGAAGGGATGACTGAGGCCATCCTCCAGATACGCGGACTTTGCAAATCGTTTGGTGGGCTCGTTGTGAGCGACAACATCAGTCTCGCACTCATGCCGGGCGAGATCCACGCCCTCATAGGCCCGAACGGCGCTGGCAAATCGACTCTTATCAATCAGATTTCGGGAGAAGTGCGGCCGGACAAGGGCACCGTCACGCTTCGAGGTCGAAGCATCGAAAACATGCCGACGTACGAGCGGGTCCGCGCAGGGTTGGCGCGATCTTTCCAGGTGTCAAGCGTACTTAACGACTTCACTGTCCTGGAGAACGCGCGGCTGGCCGCGATCGGAAGCAAGCTGCCGACCCTCCATTGGTGGCGGCCCGCGACAGCAGACGCGAGTGCGACAGAACAAGCAATGTGCGCACTGGAAAAGGTGCGGCTTGCGCAGCGTGCCAGTGCGAAGGCGTCAACCCTCTCCTACGGCGAGCGACGCCAGTTGGAACTGGCAATGGCGTTGGCTCTCGAACCCAGCGTTGTACTGCTGGATGAGCCGATGGCCGGAGTTGGTCCTGATGAAGGGCGACGCCTCACGGAGCTGTTGGATACGTTGAGGGACGAGTGTGCGATCCTCCTGGTCGAGCACGACATGGATGCGATCTTCGCGCTGGCGGACCGCATCTCGGTTTTGGTTGAGGGGCAGCTCATCGCGACCGCTCATCCCAACGACATCCGTGCAAGCAAGTCAGTCCAACAGGCCTATCTGGGAACGGGGAACGATTGGTGAGCCTTTTGGAAGTGTCCGGCCTCACCGGAGGTTACGGACCAGTTCAGGTTCTTTTCGGCGTCGATTTCCGCGTCGGCGAACGCGAAGTCGTCGGTCTTGTCGGCCGCAACGGCATGGGCAAGACGACGACGATCAGGATGATAACCGGTGAACTGCTAAAATCTTCTGGCTCCCTAGCCTTCAACAAGACTGACATAGCCGGTGCCTCGATCCATCGCATCGCAAGAATGGGCATTGGCTTGGCTTGGTCCCGGAAGGCCGGCAAGTTTTTCATGATTTGACCGTGGACGAGCATCTGACCCTGGCAGAGCGCGAAGGTCCGACTGGGCGTCTTTGGACAAAATCACGCGCCTATCAGCTCTTTCCCAGATTGAACGAGCGCAGCAACTCACTTGCCTGCACGCTGTCGGGTGGAGAGCAGCAAAAGTTGGCGATTGTCCGGGCCTTGGTCACCAACCCCAAGCTTCTGATCATGGACGAAGCGACCGAGGGGCTCGCGCCGCTCATCCGAAGGGAAATCTGGGCGAGTTTGGAGGAAATCGCGTCGGAGGGGCTGTCGGTCGTCGTCGTCGACAAGAATATCGAAGCGCTTGCGCGAATTGCACGTCGTGTCGTTGTTCTCTCGAAAGGCCGAACGGTCTGGGAGGGACCGGCGAGGGAGTTCGCCGAAGATGGGCAGCTTCACCTTAAGCATCTCGGTGTCTAAACAGGGAGGGACCCATGAAATTGACCGGAATATTTGTCGCCGCGTTCATCGCGGCAGTCATGTCAAGCTTTGCATCGGCGGCACCCAACGAAATCAGACTTGGCTTTATCAGCCCACAATCCAGGCAAGGAGGCAACCAAGGCGTCGATATGCTTAACGCCTTCCGACTGGGACTCGAACACACCGGCAACAAGCTGGGCGGACTCCCAGTCAAACTGTTCACGGGTGACGACCAGGCGAAGCCTGAGGTTGGCGTTCAGCTCGCGCGTCAAATGATGGAGCGGGACAAAATTCATATCATGTCCGGTCTTCTCTACTCGCACGTCTCGGAAGCTGTGCTCTCCACCGTACTTCCAACCGGTCGTTTCGTGATGGCGGTTTCGGGTGGCGAGACGTCAAGAGCCGGAAAAAACTGCCAGCCAAACTACTTCCTTGCATCTTGGATTATCGCTAGCACGTTCCAGGAGGTCGGAGCATATCTTGCCAAGGAAGGCGTTAAGCGTGTCGCAGTCATCACCAACAACTATGCGGCTGGCTGGGACGTCGTTTCAGGTGTGAAACGCGGCTACGGCAAGGACCTGGTCGCGGAAGTCCTCGTGACGTTGGGCCAGTCTGATTACGGAGCAGAGATCAGCCGTTTGCGCGCCGCGAACCCCGAGGTGATTGTCGAATTCCTGCCGGGTGCCCCGGGTGCAGCATTCCTGCTTCAGCTGAAGCAGTCGGGACTGCGGGAAGCCGTCAAGATCTACACTCAGACGACGATTGCCGATGTGTCGACCTTTAAGGCGACCGGGGACGCAGCTATCGACTTGGTACATGTCGGAAACTGGAGCGAGAACCTCGACAATGCGGCAAACCGGAAATTCGTCGAAGCTTATAGGGAGCAGTATGGAGAAACGCCATCCATTCTCGCGGCGATGGCCTACGACACGGTCCTGCTTTTGAATGCCGCAGTCACCGCAGTGAATGGCGACGTGGAAAATAGCGATGCTTTCCGCGAAGCGCTTCGGAACGTGAAATACGATTCAATCCGCGGATACTTCGCGTTCAACAACAACCACTTCCCGATTCAGAATTACTACCTGAACCGTGTCTCCAAGACCAAAAGTGGCGAATTAAAAAATGATCTGCTTGCGACGTTGACTGAGGCGGGAATGGATCAATACCACCAAGATTGCCCGATGAAATGAAATGGGCTTTCTGACTTCACTGCATGATCGATCGACGAAGCTAACAAATTCCGGACGATGAACGGTCTCGTTCTCATCGGGATTCCTGGCCTCCAGGACACAGGCGTTCCTCGACCATGAACTACCCAGACTTCGGCCTTTAGCTACGCAACATCGGTGAGTTCCAACCCACGCGCATTGACAACGAGGGGGCAAGATAGTGGCCGAATACCGGTTGGTCAGTTTGGCGGATAGCAGGGGCCAAAAGGGTGCCATTCTGCATGAAGGGCACATTTTTCAAACGGTGGACTTGATCGGTAGCGATTGCACCGTCCTCGAACTCCTTCGGAACTGGGATGAGAGTCGTGCTCGCATATCGTCGGCGCTTGCGCAGGTCGATCTCTCCGCAGTTCCGTCGATCCCACTCGAAGAGGCCAAGCTTGGTGCGCCCGTTCAGTATCCGGGAGCGTTCTTTTGCGCAGGGTCCAATTACTGGGACCACCTCGACGAAATGACTGAGTCGGTCAAACAGACAACGGGGGCTACTCCGACCTTCAAGAAAGGACCAGAACCCTGGTTCTTTGTCAAAACGACGCGTGGCTCGATCGTAGGAACCGGTGCGTGCATTCGCATTCCGCCCTTTACCACGATGCTGGATTGGGAAGCCGAGCTTGGCGTCGTGATCGGGCGCGAGGCGAGCAACATCCCGGAAGCAGACGCCCTCTCGATCGTCGCGGGTTATCTTGCTATCAACGACCTGTCAGCCCGCAACCTGATCAAGCGCGAGGACAGCCCGTTCATCTACGACTTTCTGGGGCAAAAGTGCTTCGACGGTAGTGCACCCATGGGACCGTGGCTAACGCCGGCAGAATTCGTTGCCGACCCGCAAAATCTGGACATAGCGCTGACCGTCAACGGTGTCGTCAAGCAATCCTCCAACACGTCTCGAATGGTGTACTCAATTGCAGAGCAGGTTGCCTATCTCAGCCGGCATATCACGCTGTTCCCCGGCGATGTTATCGCGACTGGTACTCCCGCAGGCGTCGGGATGCCCAAGAAAGAATTCCTCCTCGCAGGTGATGAGGTCGCCATCGAGATCGAGGGACTCGGCCGACTAGTCAATATCATGAAAGCTTAGCGTCCATTGGAAAGAACACATGTCTACACCATCGGAAGTTTCACAGCCGGGCGTCTCGAAGATGCCTAAGCTGGTGTCTTTCATTGTCTTTTGGTACGCCAAGGACAAAGAGCTGGATCCGTGGATCACCGAGCATCTTCAATACATCAAGCTGCTTGAAGAAAAAGGAAAGCTATTTGCTTCTGGTCCCTTGAGCACACGAAAAGGCCCAAACGGTGTAACCGTGCTTCTTGTCAAGGACGAAGATGAGGCGAGGGCGATCGCGGAAAACGAGCCTATCGTCAAGGCCGGTGTGCGTGACTTTGCTGTCGAGCCTTGGTTCATCCACGAAGGCGCATTCTCGCTCCAGGTCTGCATGTCCGATGACAGTGCGCAAGCAAGCTGACTGATCCCGCCGTCTCGCCTCACGAGTGCACATGAGATAGCCAATCGGGGATTTAGGCGGTCTACGGCGGGTATTGCCATTTCCGTCTTTGGAATCATCCGTGGCTCGCAGGGGTCCAGTTCTCTGGCGCTGAATACCAACCATGCTTGTCGTGGGTGCAGTCCTGTTTCTTTAATTTGGCGCGTACCGGTATCCCGTCGGGATGCGGCCGCCGGCAAGTGGCACCGGCGGCTGTCGACCGCCACCGTTCCGCAAGACGGATCGCTCTGAAAACCAAAACATTCTGTGTGTGATTGTTCTGCCACAGAATCGCGTTGCAAAACTACACCATACCGTATAGTTTAATTACACTGCACCGTATAGAATAGTTTTGATCGTTAACAATTTGGGGGGATATGAAAATGACCTTTCGCTACCGATCAATAGCAACGGCAGCCGCGCTGTCGCTTGTGAGCAGCGTGCTGATTGGCGTCGCCAACGCCGCTGATCCAGTCCCGATACCGGTGAAGGCCAAGCCGAATCCGGTCGCTGATCTGCCGTTCTTCTTCGTGATCGATGACCGGGTCTCCTTCTCATGGATGCCGAAGGGTACCGATCCCGGCATGTTCACCGTCAAGCCGGGTGGCGGGATTGAAGGTACGACCGCCAGGCAGGTCTATTCGTTCACTCACTTCGATGCATGGGCCTACGGCACAAATTTCTTCAACATTATGCTGCTCAAGTCGGGCCATAACGATCCGGCCTCGCCCTGCGTCGCACCCGGTGTAACCATCACCGGTGGCTTCGGCAATTGCGCCGGCGAAACGGATATCTACGGCCTGTTCCGCTCCACCTTCGGCTGGAACCAGATCTTCAACACCAAGGCCTTCAGCATCGGACCGCTGCATAACATTTCGTTCGAAGTCGGCATGGACGGTAACCTGCAAAACATCTTCCTGGCTCCGACCAAGCGCGACGTCGTTGCCGGTCTGCAGTTCGCTTTCGACCTGCCCTACAAGGGCTACTTCAACGTCGCTCCGTTGGCATACTGGGAGTTCTCAAACCACTACGCGTTCACCCAATGCGGCCTGTTTGGTCCCGGTATTGCCGGCGTCACCTGCAACGCGGACGGCAACGTCAACTACAATCCAACATGGGCGGTCGAAACCAACTACTACATGGATCTGGGCTTCCTGCCTGAAAACATGCAGTTCTTCTCGATCAGCGGCCGCGCCGGCTGGTATGGGCCGAAAGGCGATTTCAACAATCTCCCGGCGCTTTCGGGCGTCGGTCGGTTCAGCACCGCTTCCAAGATCGAATTCAACAGCGAGCCGATCCGTCTGACCTTTGACGCGAGCAAAGCGTTCGTCGGTCCGAAGTACTCACACTTCGTCGACCTCTGGGTCGCCTATCGCTACTGGCAGAACAAGTTTGGCCTCGACCGCAATGCGATGCCCGGCGTCTGCACGATCGCAGCAACCGGTCAAAGCACCAACTCCTGCACCGAATCGACCGTCTATGGCGGCGTAACGGTGAAGTTCTAAGCCTTCCTTCCTCCCACTGGGTGCCGCGACGCTCCGCGGCACCAATTTTTCTGGTTTCTCAAATGTGCGCGGAAGCGCGCCGTTAGCGGACGCTAACGCATCCCGGGTAGCGGACCAACATCGATGTCGACCAACGCTCTGAGAAAACGTTGCTCTCCATGTCACAAGTTGTGGGCGCAACTCGTCACGTCTCCGCAATCCCCCGACAGGAGATGACGATGACACCAAGACTGAACCCGTTCACCACCAGTCCCACAGCGCGGCGCGCCGCGCTGTTTAGGAGGGGATACCGATGACAGATATACCTCTTGGCTCGGAACCGGCAGTTCAGGCAACTCCTGTACTGTCCGCCAGGGCCGCATCTATATTGCCACCGCTCGCGGCTATGACCTTTCCGCTGTATGTCTGGTGCTTCTTCACGTCTCTTAGCGCCATGCGGGCTGCGGAGGGGAACGGCAAGGTGCCCTTCTTGTTTGCTACGGCGGCATCGCTGTGCCTAACCGCCATACCGACTTTGGCGAGCTATTTCCTTCTGCTGCGACCGCGCGAACACTCTGATGCGTTCCTTGGCAAACGTTGGATCGCCTATCTGGCGTTTGCCAGCCCTGCGCTGTTTACCCTCGAACTCGTGGTGTTTGCCGGGCTGCGCATATCGCCGAATGATTGGCTGTTCTGGCTCCCGGTTTGGGCGGCGCTGACCATCTTTGCAGCTATCCCCAGCGAGCAGCGTTTCATCGCCCGAACGGGGGCGCAGACACGCAAGCTACGTTTTGCCCACGGCGTGTCGGCCGCAACCATTCTCGTGCTTTTTCTGGTCGCCCATCTTGGCAATCACTTTGTTGGGCTGCTCGGCGCGCAAGTCCATATCGATGTAATGGACTTCCTCCGCAAATGGTACCGCATTGGTCTCGTCGAGGCCGGTATTCTCGGCTTGTTTCTGTTTCAAGTTGTCACGGGACTAAAACTCGCATTGGTCAAGCAATCCGAAAGAAACGAGCCCTTTCGCATACTTCAGATTGGCACCGGCATAGGCCTCATGACATTCCTGAGCGCACACTTGCTGATCATTCTCGTGTTCGCTCGGTGGGTGAACAACGTTGATACGAACTGGATTTTCGCCACCGGATCTAAAACTGGACTCCTAGGTAGCCTCAACTACTCGCGGCTAGTCCCGTACTACTGGTTTGCGGTTTTCACGATCTTTACTCACCTGGCTTGCGGTCTCCGCGTGGTCTTTCTTTCGCACGGCATGGGAAAGTTACTGTCGGACCGCCTGGCGTTGGCCGTCATATGTATCGGTGCGCTGTTCGCGAGCGCAACGGTGGCCGGCATGGTCGGATTCCGGCTCTAGCAGTTTTCTGAAAAAACTTGCCAGAGCGAAGGGGACGATTCAGTCCTCAATTGTTTAGCCGGAAGGACTGGGTATGCGCGAGCGGTTTCAGGATCAAATCGGAATGTCTTCGTTCAATCAGACCGAGAAGCGAATCCCGGCGGGCAACCCGTTGCGCGAAATCGGCAACTGGTCCCGAGGTTTTGAGGAAATTGAACCGTACGTTCGGGCGGCTCCAATCGCACGCAGCGCCAGGTGTGGAGGATGAGATGAAACCGGGACCTGTGGGGATGGTCGGAGTGGGGAACATTGGCCTGCCGATCCTCCGAAATCTGCTCGAAGGAGGTTACGAAGTCGTCGCATTTCGTCGTACGAATCGGGAATGCATCGTCAGCGCTGGAGCCGTTGCGGCAGAGAGTTGCGCTGAAGTGTCATCCCGTTGCGAGGTAATCTTCACGGTCCTGCCCGGCTTCGATGCTCTGCGCAGTGTGGTCTTTGCCGTCAACGGGCTGGTGAAGAATGCTCGCGAGGGTCAGATTCTGGTCGAGCTCTCTACGCTAGGCATTGCAGACAAGGTGGCTATCCGGGACGAATTGGCGTCTCGCGGTACCGTCATGCTGGATGGCGCTATCAGCGCGACACCGAATATGGTCGTCGCCAAGCGTGGGGCGATGTTCGTCAGCGGTGGGGAGCGCGAGTGCCATAATTTACTGCCGATCCTGAGGGCGATCCTTCCAAGTGTCTACTATATGGGGGGGTTCGGTAACGCCCAGCGGATCAAGTTATGTGCAAATCACCTCGTGTCTGTGAACTTGTCCGCTGCCGCCGAGTGCCTGGCACTCGGGCGCAAATTGGGAATTCCTTCGAAGAACCTTGTCGATGCGCTCGTCAACAGCGGGGGCGGCTCTGTTCAACTTACCGCGCGCGCTCAGCGGATGATCGATGGTGAATGGTCCCCCGCCATGGGAACCAATTCGGGGCTCAAGAAAGATATCGACCTTATCCAAGAGATAGCGCGGGAAATCCAATGTCCAGTGCCGCTGCTCACGGCCGCCGCCCGCATGTATGGCGACGCGATCGAGAAGGGCCTGGGCGATGCGGACGTCGCTTCGATCTACGAGGTTGTTTCCGAAAGGGCGGGTGTTCCGCCTCGTCGGTCCTAAGGCAGCATGAACGCGCCATCCTGGCTCTTGTAGAATAGCCAACAAATCAGCAGTCCACAGCGCAAAAACAGAGGAAAGATATGGCAGACAATCGACATGGTATTCCCAAGCAGATCTTTGGGCCGTTCAATGACTTTGCTTCCCTGGGGATCGTTCGCGGGAACTATATCGCCTTGTGCGCCGACGAGCCGGAAGCCGCAGCGGAATTTGCGGTCCGGCATATGGGCTTCTATCTAGTTCATGTCGATTCCGCGGGCAGACATTATCTTGCAGCAGGTGGCCACGATCCGTATTCCCTCGTCTATACAAATGGCGAGCATGGCAAGATCGATCATATATCGTATGTCGTAAACCAAGCCTCCGAGTTGGTAGCTGCCGAAACGAGATTGGCCCAGATTGACGTGCCGATCGTGCGCGTGGAGAAGTCGGATCTTTGGCGCCATGGACCGGCACTCAGGGTGAGGAATCCCGGCGGCGCCACGATCGAACTGACTGTGGGTGTCAGGACGACTGAGCCGATGGCCTGCAACATTTTTCCATCGGAGAAAGCGCCACAGCCGTTATGCCTCGACCACGCGGTTATACGCGCGGTCGATATCCCCGCCGCGTATGACTTTGCGGCGCGTGTTCTCGGTCTCCAAGAGTCCGGGCGAATATGTGATCCCACCGACAAACCGTTGCTAGGTTTTTTCCGCAGTGGAAGCGACAAGGGAAAGCTTTGGCATTGCTATGCCGTCGCTGCTTCCGAGTATGACGGGCTTCATCATGTGCAATTTACGTTGAAGAACAAGAACGCCTTGGAAGAGTCCCACGCCGCCATGGAAAAGGATGGCAAGGTAAACATTATTTGGCGACCGATGCGCCACGGGCCAGGTCATAACATCGCGTATTACTTCGAGGATTATACTGGAAACGTCATCGAATACTCGACCGAAGAAGAGATCATTTTAGATGATGCATCCTATGTGCCCAGGCAATGGTCAACAATGGAATCCAAGTCGATAAGTGAATGGGATATTCGCGAGTTTCCGAAAATAATGCTCTGAGAAAGTATCTATCTGTCGTCTTAGGGTTTCAGCCTGATCAGGCAATCTTATCCGCAATCCGATTCAGTCAATCTGCATTCAGGAAAGGTAGCTGCTATGAAATGGGTGACTAGAGATCATGTACACATGGATCGGGTTGCGTCGCCTTGGTTGATCAAGCGATTTATCGATTCGGACGCAGAGTTCATCTTCGTTCCGTTCGGTTCGGATGTTAAGCCGCCATCAGGAGCCATTCCATTCGCGTTGCCCGGCGTGGAGCTGGGCATCCATGACGCGGATGGGTCGACGTTTCGAAAGATTCTACGCAAGTACAAGATCGAAGATCGGGCTTTGGAAATATTGGCCACAATTATTGATTCCGGCATAACTCATGTCTTTAGCCAGATCGAACGTGGCTACACAGACGTTGCCGCACTGAAAGATCCGGTTGGAATAGGTCTTGACGCCCTTTCTCAGGGGATGATGAACATAAGCGCAAATGATAACGACAACATAGACAAGAGCCTCATTTTCTATGATTCGCTTTATGCCTATTGCCGCTTGAAAGTGCTTGAGTCCGACAAGCCTGAAATCCTGAACGTACCTATACCCGAGCGTTGGAACGTAATTAAGCGGGAGCTAACTGCGACGCATATGAGTGATTCCTCTGCGTCCGGCGACCCGGCTCTTTACCATCGGCAAGTATCGTAAGGATGCGCGCCGATCGCGAATAAACCACAGTACCAAGAGCGGCGGTGGACTGCGGCGGCATGGGGCGTGTCCGTCTCGAATGACCTTGGAGAACAACATGAAGATTGCGATTGCGGGTGCGGGCATTGGCGGCTTGACAGCCGCACTTTGCTTGCACGAGCAGGGACATGAAGTCCGGGTTTTCGAAGCCGCGGACGTTCTGGAGCCGCTAGGCGTCGGCATCAACATCATGCCCCACGCTTCCGGCGTCCTGCACCGCCTCGGCTTGGGTCCTGCTCTCGACGAGATGGCCATACGCACCCGTGCGATCGAATACCGTACCCGCTTCGGTCACCTAATCCAGTCCGACCCGCGCTGCGTCGAAGCGGGATTCGAATATCCGCAGTACTCGATCCACCGCGGTGAACTCCAGTTTCTTCTGCTAGACGAGGTCCGTGCCCGAGCCGGCGCGGATGCGGTGACGACCAGGAAGGTCGTCACAGGCTTTTCGCAGGAAGAAAACGGGCTGCACGTGCTTTTCTCAGATGGCGGTGCCTTCAAGAGTGAAATCCTGATCGGTGCGGACGGCTTTCGCTCCAAAGTGCGCCGCCAACTCTATCCCGACGAAGGGCCGGCGCGTTACGAGGGCACGATGATGTGGCGCGGCGCCAACCTGCAGGCGCCCTTCGGCGACGGCGTGACGATGTTCATCGCCGGTGACCACAATGTGAAGATCGTATGCTATCCCATCAGCGGTCGCGCCGCGCGCGACGGCAAGGCGCTCGTGAACTGGGTGGCCGAAGTGCGCCACGATCAGCCCCGGGCCGCCGACGAGGCCGATTGGAGCTGCGAGGGAGATCGGAACTTCATCTCCGAGTTCCTGGATTTTCGGATGCCGGATATCGACATCGAGGCGCTGCTGACACGCACGCAAAAAATCACTCGGTACCCCATGATTGACCGCGATCCGCTGCCCCGGTGGACGCAGGGCCGAGTTACGCTGCTTGGCGACGCCGCGCATCCCATGTATCCGATCGGAGCAAACGGGGGGTCGCAGGCCATCATCGACGCCCGCGCTCTCGCCGACGCGCTTGATCTCCATCCTGGACCGAAAGCCCTTCTCAACTACGAACGGGTTCGCCGCCCGGCCACCACGCAAGTGGTCCTGGCCAACCGCAAGAGTGGCCCGGAGGAGGTCCTTGACATCGCCGCCGCGCGCGTGAAGGGGCCGCAGGATCGGATCGAAGATCTCATTTCGCCGGAGGAGCTGGAGGAGGTCGCCGCGCGCTACCGACAAGTCGCCGGCTTCGTAAAGAAGGCGGGCTGACGGTATGCGGACCTTCCATGCCGGCTTCGAACGCGGCTATCCGCCGGTGCGCGTGTGCATTGGGGCAGGTGTGAGGCACGAGGTTGGCGCGGAGATGGATGCGCGCAAGCTCCGCCGCGCACTGGTTCTCAGCACGCCGGAGCAGGTGGCGCAAGGCGAAGCGACGATGGCCGATCTAGGTGCGCGGGCGCTCGGCATTTTCTCCAGAGCGACTATGCACACTCCCGTCCGCATCACCGAGGCCGCGCTTGCCGCGGCGGAGACGGCGGATTGCCTCGTCGCCATCGGAGGCGGCTCCACGATCGGATTAGCAAAAGCGATCGCGCTGCGGACTGATCTGCCCCAGATCGTGCTTCCGACCACGTATGCCGGCTCGGAGGCGACTCCGGTACTGGGGCAGTCTGCGGACGGTGTGAAGGAAACACTGCGGTCGCCGAAGGTGCAGCCGGAGATCATCCTTTACGATCCCGAACTCGTGGCCACGCTGCCCTTGAGCTTGACGGTCACCAGCGGTCTCAATGCAATGGCCCACGCGGTTGAGGCTCTGTATGCCCGCGACCGCAATCCGCTGTCCTCGCAGCTTGCGCTCGGCGGGTTGCGTGCCTTCGTCACTAGCCTACCGCGGGTCGTTGCTTGTCCCGGCGACCTCACGGCGCGGGAGCAGACGTTGTTCGGCGCTTGGCTGTGTGGGACGGTGCTGGCACAAGTCGGCATGGCTCTCCACCACAAGCTCTGCCACACGCTGGGCGGCCGCTTCAACCTGCCCCATGCCGCGACACACGCAATTCTGCTGCCGCACACGGCGGCCTACAATGCCGACGCCGCGGCAGAGATGCTGGTGCCCGCAGAGGAGCTTGTCGGCGGTCCGATTGGCAGTAGGCTCTACGATTTCGCCGCATCGCTTGGGGCGCCCCTCGCGCTCAAGAGCCTCGGTTTGAGCGAGACCGATCTGGACGAAGCCGCCAAGCTGGCGGCCGAGAACCCGTATTGGAATCCGAAGCCAATCGAGAGAGGGGACATTCGAGGCCTTCTGCAGAAGGCCTGGGAGGGGTCGCACCCGCATTAAGCCAACGCTTCGAAAGGTACAAGGGAGTGGCCAACGTGTCGTCCTATTTCGTCGAGGAAAATTCAGTGGAAACCGTCAACGCGCGGATGGGCAGGAATATCGATCCGCGGTTGGTGCAGATGATGAGCGCCCTCGTCCGCCATCTCCATGCCTTCGCCAAGGAAACACAAATGACCCAGGCGGAGTGGGAGACCGGTATCGACTTCCTGACGCGTACGGGCAAGATCTGCACCAGTGAGCGGCAGGAGTTTATCCTTCTGTCAGACGCGTTGGGCTTCTCAATGCTGATCGACGCGATCAATAATAGACGCCCCGTGGGGGCGACCGAAAGCACCGTGCTCGGACCTTTCTATGTAGAGGGGGCGCCGGTGCGAGCTATGGGCGATACGATATCACTCGACTGCAAGGGCGAAAGCTGTCTGTTTGAAGGCCGTGTCCTCGATCTCGACGGCCGCCCGATCGAGGGAGCGCGACTCGACGTCTGGTCAGACAATGCTGACGGTTTCTACGATGTGCAGCAGCCAGACACGCAGCCGAAGTGGAACAATCGAGGTATCTTTGTCACGGGTTCGGACGGACGATACAGCTTCGTCGGCATCAAGCCGGTATCCTATCCGCTCCCCGATGATGGCCCCGTGGGTCAAATGCTTGCACGTCTCGGTCGGCATCCTTACCGTCCGGCGCACATGCACTATCTGGTGACAGCCGAAGGCTTCCAGAGGCTGGTCACGCACACCTTTGTGGGCGACGACTTCTATATCGACTCCGACGCGGTTTTTGGCGTGAAGGAGACACTGGTTGCGACCTTCGAGCGCTTGGCCAATGCACCGACACTATGGCGCTCGCCGTTCAATTTCGTTCTCGCCCCTATGGTTCACTACCGACTTCTAGATCCTGGACGTGGGCGGGATCAGCCGTTCGTCGACATTTTTCGCGATAAGGACGGTTTTCGTTGAGCACTGGGATGTGCTGCAAGCTATATGCAAAACGCCAGCCAATCCCCATGATATGAACTGGTCCCCAGTTCGAGCTAGGGTTCTGATCGCTTGCGCGGAGATCGTTCTCGTCCGAGCAACAATACGCTAGCGGGTCGGACCCAGACTCTACTGCGGAGATCAGGTCGTCGGCCTGGCCGGACGCTATCCGTCTCGGAAATGTCCTTGGTACAGCTCGACCAAATGGACGCAGCGGTTGCTCAGCGTCCTGCTTCTGCAACGGACGCTCGAAATCAATACGCAGTCAATGGACCAGCTTCGATATGTCCTGTTTCGGCACCTGCCAACGGTGCGCGTCAGCGAGACATTCGGCCGGCCCGAAATGGCGACGGATCTGTTCGAGCATGACCAGCGAAAGCTCAACATTCTCAGGCAACGGGGCGCGGAGTCGTTCGGGAAGCAGGATGCGGATTTGAAAAGGTTGTTTGTCTAGGAGGATAGCGCGGCAATTTCAGAGAGTCAGCTTGAGACGTGGACGCATATCGGCGCTGGCCCGCAATCGACGGCGACGCATCAGTCGATTAGGTCGCCGCACTAAGGGTTTGAGTTTAGCTGTACGGAATCGTCGCTGTATAGCGGAGTAACAGTGAAGCTCTAACCTCGCTAGCAAAAGGGCGTCGTGACCTTGTTACAGCGCTCTTTTGGCGAGGTAGGTTCGAATTTGCTCTGCTCATTAGAGGTTTAAGACAAGTCGCTCGCTCTTGGATCCCGAGCAACAGATCATCATCTTCTTGTTCGACGTCTTCTCGGCCTCGGTAAGAATTCGGTCTCGATGATCAGGAATACCTTCGAGAACAAAGGTCTCGCACGTCCCGCAAACTCCTTCGGCGCAGGAATACGGTGTCACAATTCCAGCATCGTTCAAAGCATCGAGAATAGTCTTGCCAGGAGGGACGTCGATTTCGCGACCCGACTTAGCCAGAACAACCTTAAAGCCTCCCGCGGTAGCAGGAGGCTCTGCCGCCGTAAAATATTCAACGTGAACCTGCTCGCGAGGAAGATGTGCAGTGGCTGTTTCAAATGCCTCGAGCATAGATAGAGGGCCACAACAATAAAAGTGCGTGTGGAGGTCGTATGAACTGATTAGGGTCGCCATGTCGAGCATGCTGCCCCCTCGTTCCCTGTCAAAATTAAATCGGACGCGCGCGTCAGATTGAAGCTTTTCCACAAAGGGCGTGGAATTACGCGTACGAGCGCAGAAGAACAGCTCCCAGTCTTTCTTTAAGAATTTGAGGCGTTCGACCATACTTAGCATAGGGGTGATACCTATACCGCCTGCAATGAGGACCGACTTGTCGGCCTCTTCCAGAAGTCGGAAATTATTGCGCGGACCGGAAGTGGAAAGTACTTCGCCGGCCCTAAGATTTTGATGTATCCACTTCGAACCTCCCCGGCTCATCCGATCCTTTTGTACGGCAATTATGTACCTGTCCCTCTCCCCCTGAGGGTTAAGCAAGGAATAGCTCCGCATTACGCCGGTGGGGAGCTTCAAATCGATGTGGGCACCCGCGGTGAATTCAGGCAACGATGAGCCGTCGGTGGATCTAAGCTCATACGAAATGATGTTGGGAGCTTCCCAGGTCGTAGATTTTACGCGCAGATCTAGCATCAGTTGTTGCGGCAAAGCCGCTTCCTGTGTGGGCTCCCCGCCTGGATTGGCGCCCATCGGCGGAGTGTTGTGCCTAACTGCGGCGGAATAGCTTTCCGCCCTGCCGGCTGAATACACCCCATGCACTTGTCTGTCACCTAAAAAGTGAATACAGTAGCCAGTATGCCGGTGCAGGCTTCGCACCCCAGGGCGCGAACTCAAGGATTTTGATGAGGGAGAATGACGAATGGTGACCGCTGAAGAAAACAAAATGCTCACCCAGGTGGGCCCCGGAACACCAGGGGGCGAATTATTGCGCCGCTATTGGTACCCGATCGCAGCAGCGGCCGAGCTGGATGAAAACCCGGTCAAATCCATCCGATTGTTGGGAGAGGATCTTGTGCTCTACAGGGACCGTTCAGGCACGCTGGGTTTGATTGACAGTCTTTGCGCGCACCGTCGCGCTCATTTGGTCTTGGGTGTGCCGGAAGAATCCGGGTTGCGCTGCCCGTATCACGGCTGGCGCTTCAACGAGAATGGGCAATGTTTGGAACAGCCCGCCGAAAAGGACCGAGGGCATCCGTACTGCGAGAAAGTAAAATTGAAAGCGTATCCTGTCCGAGTAGCTTGCGGTGCTGTGTTTGCGTACTTAGGGCCCCTTCCGGCGCCAGAGCTGCCCATGTGGGATTTGATGACGGAGGAGAACGTCCTTCACGAAATCGCTTATGCAACTTTGCCCTGCAATTGGTTTCAAAGCATGGAGAACGCGGTCGATCAGGATCACCTGGATTGGCTGCATGTCGCATTCTCCGATTACGTTCTGGAGAGGCAGGGAAGGCCAGATTTACGGAAGCGCTTCTGGCGGCCTGGCGAACACAAGGGCGACGGAGATCGCGCGCGCCTCAAGGAGATGCTCTACGAGCGGAACAATCTTGGTATCCTGAGGCGGGCAGTATACGGGGATCGTACGAAGGATGACGTGGACTGGCGGATTGGGATCCAGGTTGTATTTCCAAACTTTGCTCGCGCCGTCAATGACCTGCAAATCCGCGTTCCAGTTGACGATGCACACTTCACCTATTTTCTGATCAGGGCGCACTGGCTCAAGCCGGGGGACGTCGCAAAACAAGATAAGGTCCCGTATTTCCACATTCCGGTCCCCATCGAAGATCCAAATCGCATGGGCGAGATCAAGTGGAAAGACCTCGATGCCCATGCGACGCAGGACATGGCCGCCTGGATCGCGCAGGGCGCGATCTCCGATCGCACGAAGGAGCTTCTTTGCGAGTCTGACAAAGGCGTTCGCCTGCTTCGTGAAATGTTCCTCGAACAAGTCCAGGTTGTGGCGAGCGGAAAAGATCCTCTGAATGTCTTCCGTGATCCCGGAGAGGCAAAGAGCATTAGCGTGCCGCACGTGGAGGATGAGGACAATTGGGGCTATCAACAAACACAGCTGCGGAGCAGGGCCCGAACCGCAAATAAATGGAGCCCGGTTTTGACCGAGCTGATTCGAAAATACTTCGATGAACAAGAGGCGTCAGAGATACTCAAAGACCCTGTTCATTAAACCTTCGAGAGGCGCGGCGCGAGTCGCGCCTCTTTCCAGTCAAGTGATGCGCGGTACACATGACATATCAACGTGAATTCGTTCGAAAACTCAAAGTGGGAATGGTCGGAGTTGGATCTCACGCCTATCGAAACCTGCTTCCGGCCATGAACTACTTGCCCGTCTCGTTACAGGCATTCTGCGATGTGGATAAGGAGCGGTGCCGTGCGACGGCTGCCCAATACGGCGTGAAGGCGTGCTTTGAAAACGCCGTCGACATGTATCGTAACGTCGAGCTGGACGCAGTGCTTCTGAGCGTATCCCCGACAGTGCATCCGGAGCTGGCGTGCGCCGCGTTTGACGCGGGCTTGCACGTTTGGCTGGAGAAACCTCCGGCGCGATGGCCTCACGAAATATCCGAGATGATCCGTCATCGAGGTGATCGTGTTGCAGTGGTAGGCTTTAAGAAGGTCTTTATGCCCGCGGTCGAAAAGGTAATCGAGATATTTTCTCGTCCCGAGCTTGGGCCACTACAGACAATACTTGCCGAATATCCCATGACCATCCCGGAAGACGGCGGTGAAGTATTGAAAAGCGGCGTCGTTGCAAATTGGCTTCGCAATGGTTGCCATCCGCTATCTCTTTGCATGGCTGTCGGAGGAGGGGTATCCGCCGTTACCGTCCATCGCGCCAATGATGGGAGCGGCATCTGCGTCTTAGAGTTCGCAAATGGCGCCATTGGCAATTTCCACATGATTTCAGGTCCAAACCGGGGGCAGCCCGTTGAGCGGTATAGCTTTGCGAGTGAAGGGGCTCATGTCGTAGTCGAAAATGGCAGCCGAGTAATCTTCAATAGGGGCATTCCGTTCGAATATGGTCGAAATACATCATTTGCCCCGGAAGGCTTTGACCACGGCGCACTCGTGTGGGAGCCGCAAAACAGGGAAGGCACGCTGGAGAACAAGTCGCTGTTCACCCAAGGCATCTACAACGAGATGCAATACTTTTGCAGTTGTATTCTGAAAAACGAAATGCCCGAGAAGGGTTCGCTGGAATTCGCCCTTCAGGTTATGAAGGTTTATGAGGGTGCGCTTCTATCGAAGGGAAAACGCGTAGACCTCCAGGAGTTTGCGATAGACGGAACGATTGGAGATCCACGCCCGAAATGCTCGGACTAGCTCTGCCCGCCACATCAGCTGAACACTCGAAGACGGGCACGTGACAGATGCGCCGTCCGCACAGCGGTAATGAGAGTTCGTGGCTTGGATCCGCTCGACCTTCCAGGGGCCCCAAAGCAAGTGTTGTTCGTGAATAGCAAGCGGCGTGCATGGGGCCACCTTAAATACCCTTTGCTCGACGTTTCTTCTGTACTTAGCGGCGCAAAACACCGTAGCTCAGCCAAAGCGAGATATCAGCGCTGTGGCTGCATTTGTTGACCCAAAGTAGCCTGAATACACTTCTTGCCGAAAAGACGAGAAGCCCGAGGAGGAAAACTTAATGGATATCTTTTCGAACCTAGCGATGGGATTTTCCGTATCGCTCCTCCCGATCAATCTCCTGCTATGCTTCGTCGGGGTTGTCCTCGGTGTTCTCATCGGCGTGCTTCCTGGGCTCGGCTCGGCAGCGACAATCGCGCTTCTACTTCCGATCACCTATTTTCTCGACACGATCACGGCCGTCATCATGCTCGCTGGAATTTGGTACGGTTCGATGTATGGAGGCTCAGTCACGTCGATCCTACTCAGTGTTCCAGGCGAATCCGCCTCCGTAATGGTCGCTTTGGATGGCTATCAACTCACCAAACGTGGTCGAGCGGGCGCGGCGCTTGGGATGTCAATCTTCAGTGCTTTCATCGCGGGAATGATCGGGCTTATCGGATTGGGTCTCGTAGCTCCGACCCTGGCTGAATTTGCTTTGGAATTCGGGCCCCCCGAGTACTTTGCTCTTACGCTGCTCGGTCTTACCCTGGTGAGTTATCTCGCCACCGACTCGATGTGGAAGGCCGTTACAGTAACGATCTTTGGCCTATTGTTGGGTACCGTGGGATTGGATCCCGTAAGGAGTACAGCCAGATTTACTTTGGGATCTCTTAGCCTGCAGTCCGGCATCGATCTGGTCCCAATGGTGATGGGACTGTTTGGCATTGCTGAGGTCTTCAATTTGGTTGAATCGAAGCTGACAGGGGAGGTGCGTCCGATCAGCGTCCCCAAGGGGCTTTTGAACGTCTTACCAACTCGGCAAGATTGGAAGGATGCTTGGCGAGCAATCCTGCAAGGATCGTTCACTGGCTTCTTCGTCGGGCTTTTGCCCGGTGGTGGAGCGACGATTTCATCCTACGTCGCATACGCGGTAGCAAAGCGTTTCCGAAAGCCAGGACAACAGTTCGGAGAGGGAGCAATCGCTGGTGTAGCCGCGCCCGAAGCGGCAGCGAACGCAGCCACGTGTAGCGGGTTTGTCCCGCTTCTGACATTGGGATTGCCGGACAATGTCGTGATGGCCCTCATACTCGGAGCATTCATGCTGCACGGCGTGACGCCAGGTCCAACGCTTATGGCGCAACACCCTCAGATATTCTGGGCCATCGTGACGAGCATGTTTATCGGAAACTGCATCCTGCTTATCACGATGCTCCCGCTGATCGGTCTGCTGTCAAAAATCACTCTGATACCGAACCGGATATTGTTGCCAATTATCGTACTCGCATGTTTGGCCGGAGCGTATGGCGTGAACAATAATCCGACAGACATCGTAGTGATGACGCTGTTTGGTCTCCTGGGGTACCTGATGACCAAGTTCCGCTTTCCTCATGCTCCGCTCGTATTGGCTTTTGTGCTTGGGCCTATAATGGAGACCGCGCTGCGGCAGTCTCTTATCATGTCGAACGGCGATTTTCTCGTCTTCTGGGGCAGCCCTGTATCGGGCACGATAATGACGGCGTTTCTCGTGGTTATTGGAATCCCAATTGCTCGAAAGCTGCTGTCAATTGGCGGACGTGGCGGCGACAAGGTAGGGGACTCAAAAATCAAAAAGAGCTTGATCGCTTAGGTGATTGTGGCGACCTGATCTTCCTATTTTCACCCTCTACGCAAGCAGCCGGAGCCTATCCAACGAAAACCCGTTACCGTAGTCGTGCCTTAGCCACCGGCGGTGGTACGGGTCTCGTCGCTCGCTCAGCGGCCCATATCTCAGCCGAACGTTGGGAAAGCCGTTCGTTATCGTAAATCACCCATGACAAGCGAGGTGCTCGGGACCAAAGGTGCCGCACATTTTCGACCGCGCAATACGGAGTTCCCACAAAGACATCTGTTGCTGATTACGGGTTCGTCTCGGCGATTGACATTGGTGCCGGCTGTGATCGCCGTTTCCGCATCTGGCGTGTTCGAGGAACTGGGGGGCTCATAGGATTTGCGCGACTCTCCGCAAGTTGCAGGGTGGAATCGATATCGGCAGTTCCGCGCAGATCTTTGCTGCCGCATCCGCGCAGCGAGCCCATCTTGACGTCTTGCGTGTACCGTTCCGCAGAGGTGGAGAGCGAGCGGTCGCGGGCAACTATATGAATGTCGATTTTGACATCCTTTCGTTTCTGAAGACGATGCGGAACGCGGGAAAAATCGACCCGCTTGCGATTGCACCCGATACTCGCGCGCCGAAGTATCCTGAAATTCGATGACAGAGCTAGGGAATAAGGCTAGCGGTCTAATCAACGGTGTTGTTGTTCCCATCAGCACCCCTTCAGACTTCGTCGCGAAGCCGGATGTCGCGCTCGAAGGCAGCAAGTGATCCAGAATCTCTGTCGCGGGCGTACGCGCTGTTTCAAAGGCATAGTCTTGACGGATGAAAAAAGAGAGCACCGAACGGATCGGTGCCCTCTCCCTGTTATTTTTGTACCTGGTGAGCTTCATCGAGCTTCAACTGCGTTATGATGTTTTTGTAGGTAACGTCCTGCTGCTGTAGGAAGGCGTCTGCTTTTTCACCGTTGATGTTAGCCCAGCCAGCGCCAACTTTATTCATGGTGTCTCGTACTTCAGTCGACTGCATGGCTGCTTCGATCGCCTCTGCAACACGGCTCAAGGCAATCGGCGGAGTCCGATTGGGTGCAAAAATGCCGTGGAAAGCGGATATCGAAAGATCGATCCCGTTCTCTTTGAACGTTGGGAGCATTCCATAAAATGAACTTCTCTGGTTGCTCGCAACGGCGAGTATCCGAACCTTTTTTGCCGCGACGAGAGCTTGATAAGAAACCGGTACTGCGACATGAGCATCGATGTGATTCCCTGCTAGTGCGATTGCTCCATCCGCATCACCCTTAAAGGGGACCTCAACCATATTTACTCCGCCCCCGAGCAGCAGACCGGCGGCGAAGATCTGAGCAGAAGCTCCCGGAATAGTACCGAGACGCAATTTTCCGGGGTTTGAACGCGCGGCTTCGATCAAGTCCTTCAGGCTCTTATAAGGAGCCGAATACTGAACAGCGACCGCTGCAGGATCTGTGTTTACGACGGCGATCAGCTTGAATTCTGAAAGAGAGATAGGCGTCGGCACAGTGTATTGCGCAGACACGGACGCGCTGGAAAAGCAGCCGAGCGTGTAGCCGTCCGGAGCCGCATCTGCCACTTCACGCGCGCCAAGCACGCCACCAGCGCCCGGACGGTTTATTACTACGACGGGCTTCTTGAGTTCCTTGGACAGGCCGCTTGCGACAATCCGACACACCACGTCGGTTCGACCGCCTGCTGGAAAGGGAACGACCAAGCTGATGGCCTTGGCCGGAAAGTCCGATGGCGAACAAACGCCGGGCGTCGCACCAACGACGATCAGTACAGCGGCTGACAGTATAAAGCGCCTCATTGTTTCACTCCCGGGTATGCTGCTTGCGGACGCAGCTAAATGTGAATACAGTATGTACTATAAGCTCGCCGGTGCTGCAAAGAGTTGAGTTCACCAGATCGGACGGGCTCTGATTGCAACTTTAGGCGCAACAGTCAGGCGAAACGCAAATGGATCACACCGTTGCCGGGAAGTCGGAGCGCAAAATCGTTCGCTTCATTTTCGGAAATTCAGACCGGACAAGCGGGCTGGCAATTTGTCTCATCTCGGCGGCCGCGCTTCTTGCGTCAATGGATCTTCCATATGGTTCGGTTCGCGCCCCGGACTCGGGTTTTTTCCCGAAGACTCTGTCCGTTCTGCTGCTGATCTTTGGTGCCGGCATCTATGCAAGGTCATTCAGCGGCGGCGTTGAAAAGCTGAAGCTTGAAGCCGGCATGATGAGAGTGGTTGTTGCTGCGGCCGCCCTGTGCGCCTACGCGTTCGTGCTCAATTTCATCGGGTTCGTGATCGCGACCATTCTCGTATTGATGCTCATGATGAGAGGTTTCAGCGACATGACGTGGCGTGCGTCTGGGCTGATCGCGGCAATGAGCGTCGCAATTTCGTATGTGGGGTTCATCCAGCTCGGCGTCCCGCTACCAAAAGGCCCGCTTCCTTTTTGATAGAACGTGAATGTCGGATGGCAACCGGATGATAGCAAGATGATCGGTCGACCTACACTTGGTCGACTCCTAATGGACGCAAGGTTTCGATCGCTCTCGAAGAGCTTGGAATTCCCTATCGTGTGCATCCGGTCGATATCACCAAGGGGTGACCAGCTTAGTGGCGACGTTCTGCGCACAAGCCTTAACAACAAGATTCCGGCTATTGTGGATGCTGAAGCTGGAACGACTTTCGTGGAGTCGGGAGCGATCCTCACGTATTTGGCCGACAAAACTCGTCGTCTTATCCCGTCTGACGAGGCGAAGCGCTATCGGGTGCTTGAATGGTTGTGGTGGCAGGGTGTTGGCATTGGCCCGGTGTTCGGCCAAACTCACGCATTTCGAAAGTTCGACCAGGAAAGGCGCCCTCTGCAGAGGAGCGATTTGCCGCCGAGACCCGCTGGCTCAATTGCGCAGCGTCCTGCCGTGCAACGGGCTATAAAATTCCGCGATAACTCGAACCGAACCCGCTACTGGAGTAGACTCAATCAGGCCTTTCGGCGAAAGATTTCCTTCGCCGGGTGCCCGCCTTTGTGTCGCGAGAGCCCTTGTCCGTAAGCCTTTCGTCTGTAGCACCGTATTGCCACCTTATGACTTCTCCAGAATTGAGAATGTGCTTTTCGAGTAGCGTCGACGCCTTGCCAAAATCCTTTTGCTCCAGCGCATTCAAAATTTGGCGGTGTTCAGCTGCAGCCTGCCGGAGGCGTTCCCTGCCGCCGGTTCGTCGCAGGTAGCGTTCGATTTTTAGATGCAGACGCTCGACCGTATCGATGATACTCGGCGACTCTGACCGAGCATAAAGCGCCCGATGGAATTCCCAATTCTTGAGAACCCATTGAGAGCCATAATCCTTGATGTTGTCGACTTCAGTGCAGATGTGACGGATCGCCTTCAGCGCTCCGCGATCCAGCTTCTTGGAGGCTTTTCGGAGCAGGTGAGCTTCGAGAGTCGCGCGCATTTCGATCGACTCGATAATTTGAGACAAGCTCATGCCGCTGACGATCGTGCGATAATGCGCAATACTTTGTACGAGACCTTCGGCTTGCAACTGTCTGAGAGCTTCGCGCACCGGAACTCGAGAGACTCCGAAGAATTCCGCTAGTTCAACCTGGTTAAGTTCTTCGTTGTCGTCGAATTGCCCATCGTAGATCGCAATTCGGAGGGCGTTGGCCAGATAATCCGTGGTGGTTTTTCGCTCCCGAAAATTGGTGTCCCATTCCAGGCGCTCGAATTTCTTTGCGATTTCTGGGTTAGGCTGCTTGGCCTTAAGTCTCTGATCCATCGGAGAATCTATGCTCATCTAATACTGCGTACAGTGTACTGCATTGCACAAACTGAAACAACGGTGGATTTCGGGCGTCAAACCTTGAGAGAGCGGGATCGCTCCGCTTCCGTGATCGCCTGGATCGTACGTCGCCGGCCGTAGGTCTGGCATCGACACTCCGGTTTGGGGAAGCGTCTGTCGGGTCCGGAAGCCGCACCGGTCCTCGCTCCAGCGTTCTGCGCGTTTTTTGTCATGGATGACCCTTTGCGCCGTGGTCATGTGAATAATGTATTCAGTAAGCTGTACAAACAGGGCTAGATATTCCAAGATGCGTCAGCGTTTTGCACGGCTAACAAAGTGAGGAGTCGATGACGAAGAAGCCAGTCCCGCACCAGCATCCCTACGGCGAACGAATTTCCCTGGAGTTGGCGAAGGAGATCGCCAGGGCGGGCGAAGAATTTGCGGCGGAGAAGGGATGGAACGCCACAATTGCAATATGTGACGACGGCGGCCATCTAGTCTTGTTGCATCGCATGAGCAACGGACAGTTTGGTAGTATCGACCTAGCTCCCCCGAAAGCGCGCGCCGCCGCAGCGTTTCGGCGGCCAACGAAGATTTTTCACGACGACCTCACCGCCGGGAAGTTCACGAGCTTTTGGCATCTCCGTCAGGAGGCGGCAATTCCACTCGAGGGAGGCTATCCGATCCTGCTCAATGGCAAGCTGATCGGCGCTATTGGTGTGTCCGGCGTTGGCGCAGCCGGCCTGGACGACGGCGACAGCCAGGTCGCCTTGGCCGCACTGAAAGTCGTGGAGGGGAGGTCCACAGGCTAGCTTTCCCGGATACCACGCAATCGGCGATAGCGCGTCCGCCAGATTCGTTTTCCGAGAAGGGACGCGCTGTCCCCACCGTCAACTATTGATAGCGGCGCGCGGCGATCTGAGGACGCCTCTCGTGCGAGAGAAATTCATCATGAATGAGATAAGCCCGGTGATCACGGAATGGCTAAGCATGGCTGTGCGGTGGCTGCACGTGACCGCTGCCATGGTTTGGGTAGGCAGTTCTTTCTATTTCACGCAAACCGATATGAAACTTAGATCGGCTGATGGTCTGCCGAAGGGTGCATTGGGCGAGGCGTGGCAAGTTCATGGCGGCAATTTCTGGCATATGGTCAGATACAAGGTCGCACCCGAGAGCATGCCCAGGACGTTTACGTGGTACATTTGGGAGTCTCGTATTACCTGGCTTTCCGGCTTCGCGCTCCTCGTCCTGGTCTATTATCTGCAAGCCGATCTGTTTCTCATCGACAAATCGGTGATGGATCTGTCGCCGCTGGCGGCTGGTTTGTTTAGCCTGATCAGCCTCATTGTGATCTGGATCATCTACGATCGACTTTGTCGATCGCCGCTTGGCGAACACGATGTTGCGCTCGCAGTCGTGGTCTACATTCTGTTGGTCGTCCTTTCGTATGCCTTTACCCGTGTTCTTAGCGGTCGGGCAGCAATCAATCAGATCGGCGCAGTCGTTGGCACTCTCATGGTGGCTAACGCGTTCTTTGTAATTCACCCAAGCCAACGCAGGAGCGTTGCTTCGCTTCTGTCGGGAAAGCTGCCTGATGCGGTGTCCGTGGCAAAAGCGAGACAGCGCTCAATTCACAACAACTATCTGACGCTTCCAGTCATATTGTTGATGATCAGCAATCACTATCCCTTGCTGTACGCTACGCGATACAACTGGCTTATCGCTGCCATCATTCTCGCTCTTGGTCCGGTGATAAGGCACTTCTTCAACTCGCGGGATTCCGGCCGAGCTAGTCCGTGGTGGATCTGGCTGGTGGTGGCAACTGGCATGGTGGCAATTGCCTTTCTGTCTTCCCTGGGGGCAAAGGCGGATGGCGTTGCAGCGCTCACTACAACTTCCGGATCACTCGTTACACGGGATAAATTGGCCTCCCTAGCCACAGAGATCGTGATCTCTCGCTGTAGCATGTGTCACGCGCCCCAGCCGTCGTGGGGTACGATGAATTTTCCGGCCATGGGCGTGCTGCTGGACAGTCCGCCCGAGATTTCCGCCAGAAAGAGGCAGATCGCTATTGTGGCCGTGCTGTCGAGGGCAATGCCACCGGGAAATATTACGGACATGACAGCCCAGGAACGACAAATATTGGCGGATTGGGTCGTGGGATCGCACTAGCTCGTGCCGGCGACTGGCTTTGAGAGGCCAAATGGCAGTAGTTATCCAAAATCGCGAAACAGATCGAACATCTGACCGGGCTTTCAAGGCGGTGTGCCGGATGTGCCACGGCGGTTGCGGCACGATCGTCCATATGCAAGACGGGCGCGTGACGGAAGTCGTGGGCGATCCGGATCACCCGATCAACAAAGGCAAGCTCTGTTCGAAGGCGGGGCAGCCATCGATCGATCAGCTCTACCATCCTGATCGGCTCGACTACCCGCTGATGCGCGTCGGTCCGCGCGGCAGCGGAAAGTGGCGCCGTGCCACCTGGGATGAGGCGCTCGATTTCGTTGCTGGCGAGATGCAGCGCATCAGACGGGAGACGGGGGCGGAATCGGTGGCGTTCGCCCGCGGCATGGGCCTGAACAACACCAATATCGTTAGCCGGCTAGCCAACCTGTTTGGCACCCCCAACGTGATCGCCATCAGCTACTTCTGCTACGCGGTTCGCGTCGCCGCCTGCCAGATCTCGGCGACCGGCAAGTTCAGCAACAAGACATGGGATGGCGCGGTCGTCCCGGATTTCTATTCGAACCCGAAATGCATCGTCGAATGGGGTTCGCAGAAGCGAACCAGCAACGATCACGGGCTGATCGGTCATATTCCGATGACGGATGCGCTGCGCGGTCGTCCCGCGCACATCCTCGTCGACCCGCGTTGGCCTTCGTCAGCAGGCCCGGTCGACCAATGGCTCGCGATCCGTCCCGGCACGGATGCGGCGATGGCGCTCGGCTGGATCAATCTGATCATCGAGGAGGGCCTCTACGATCGCGAATTCGTGGAAAAGTATTGCCATGGGTTCGAGGAGCTTCGTGCGCGGGCGAAGGAATATCCCCTGCACAAGGTCGCGGAGATCACCTGGTGCGATGCCGACGCGATTGGCCGCGCGGCGCGTACTTACGCAACGACGAAGCCGGCTTGCATCGTATTGGGCAACGGCACCGATCACGCCGGCCTCAACACCTTCCAGTCGGTGCGTGCGCTGTTCTGCCTGATGGCGATCACGGGTAACATCGACGTGCCCGGCGGCAACGTCTTCTATCCCGCGATCCCGCTCGACTATCCCGACATGAAGGACAAGCTCAGTCCGCAGCAGGCCGCCAAACGGATCGGCGGCAGTAGGTTCAAGGCGCTCGACCGGCATGGCTTTGCTCATCCCCCGACGGCGTTGCGTGCGATGGTTTCCGGTGAGCCGTATCCGGTGCGAGCGATGATCGTGACGGGCAGCAATATCGCGACCACCTATCCCAATACGCGCGCGGTGATCGACGCATTGAAAAGTCTCGACCTGCTGGTTGTGCAGGACATCTTCATGACGCCGACGGCGGAACTTGCCGACGTCGTGCTTCCGGCCGCCGGGAATCTGGAGCGGGACGAGCCGCGGTTGCACCTTCATCTCAAGGGGCCGCATGCGGCCTACATGGACAACGTGTCGACCAGGCTCGTCTCCATCGCCGAGCGCAAGTCGGACTGGGAGTTCATTGTTGCACTCGGACAGAAGCTCGGGTTCGAAGAATATTTCCCCTCGGTCGCCGACATCGCGGATGCGGCGCTGAAACCGACCGGCGTCACCTGGGAGCAGCTCAAGCAGCGCGAGTTCATCGAATTCCCGCTCGAGTACCGCAAGTACGAGAAAGCCGGGTTCGGCACCCCGACCGGAAAGTTCGAGCTCTATTCGACGATGATGCGTGAGTGGGGCTATGACCCTTTGCCGGGACACGTCGAGCCTCCGGAAAGTCCGGTGAGAAATCCCGAGAAATTCTCTGAGTTTCCGCTCCTGCTCATTACCGGCTCGAAGCAGCCGATGTACATGCATTCCCAGAACCGGCAGGTCGAATCGCTGCGGCGCCTCGCGCCGGAGCCGCTCCTGGAGATCCATCCTCGCACAGCGGCGTCCTTGTCGATCCGAGACGGCGATTTTGCCTGGATCGAGACGTCGCACGGCAAGCTGCGGATGCGTGCCCATCTGCACGATCGGATTCATGAGCGGGTGGTCGGCATCCCGCATGGCTGGTGGCGTCCAGAGGACCCGGATCCGATGCACGGCATATTCGAGACATGCTCGAACGTGCTGACGGATGACGATCCTGATCTTTGCGATCTGGCCTTCGGTTCCAGCCCTCTCAAGGGCCTGCTGTGCCGCGTCTACAGGGACGAGGGAGAACGTTCGGCGTTGGATCGCGCGGACGGGACCCTCAGCGCCGCGCACTGACACCGAGCGGGATTGCATGTATCTCGAGCTGCTGGTGCTATTCGTCGTCGCGCTCTGTGCCGGCATCGTCGATGCCATCGCCGGGGGCGGTGGACTGATCACGCTGCCGGCGCTGCTTCTGACGGGAATGCCTCCGGCCCAGGCGCTCGCGACCAACAAGATACAGGCCCTGGCGAGCGTGGCTTCCTCGGCCTATCGGTATTTCAGGTCGGGCGAAGCTGACACCACAGGCCTTGCAGGTCGACTCGTCGCAAGCGTCGCTGGCGCCAGCGCCGGTGCTTATTGTCTGCGGATAGCTGATCCGTCTCTGTTGTCGCGGGTCGCGCCGTTTCTGCTCATCGGCGTGGCGTGCTTTTTTCTTCTTTCACGCAATCACGTGAGCACGAAGCGGCCGCCCGTGCTCGGCAGCGCCGCCTTTGCGGCACTCGCGGTTCTCCCGATCGGCTTCTACGACGGGTTCTTCGGGCCCGGCACCGGTTCGATGTACGCTGCCGCTTTCGTTCTCTTGCTTGGCCGCGACCTTCGCAGTGCGACCGCCGACACCAAGATCCTTAACACCGCAGGCAGTGTTGTCGCCGCGCTCATCTTTCTGCCGGGTGGCCTGATTGCGTGGCCGGCCGCCCTCGCCATGGCATTGGGCGGAATCATCGGCGCGCAGATCGGCGCTGGCCTTGCGCTACGATGGGGAGCTCCCCTGATCCGCCGCGTGTTGGTCACCATCTCGATTGTTCTGGCACTCAGGCTCCTGGTCCAGCAGTACATAGCCTAACCAAATTTCCTTGAAGGCGAGGCATTTGAACGCCTCAGTCAGCCATGCTGAGCTTGTTTAGCCGGACGAATTTGATTGCGGCTCAGAGGCATTTCGCCTTCGTGATGCTGTTTGTGGCGGGACGATCTGGCCTCGAACTTGCGATGTAAGGTCACGTATGTGGGCTCGGGCAATTAGCTCCGCGCGGTCGGAATCACGCTTCTCGATTGCCGACAGGAGCTTTTCGTGGTCGTCGCACGAATGCGGCAGATGCATCGGCGGTGAATTCTTTCGCTGCGTGCGCATCGCGCGTATCTGCGCAAAAATGGTCGCTAGCAGCCGCTCCAACGTGACGCTGTGTGCCGCCCGGGCCAGCTGTTCGTGAAAATTCACTGCTGCTGCGTGATAGTCGTCGAGCTCGCGCCGCTTGAGATGCTGCTTTTGCTGGGTCAGGTTCGTCTTTAATAGGGCCAGCTGTCGGTCGGTGGCGTTTTCTGCCGCGAGGCGGGCCGCCATGCCTTCGAGTGCCTCGCGCGCGACGTAGATGTCCAGCACGCGCTCGGGATCGTATTCAATCAGATAGACGCCGAGACGCGGCGCGATCTCGACGATGCCTTCAGCCTCGAGCCGGTTGATCGCGCTCCATAGAGGGGTGCGGCTTACGCCTAGTTCCCGACTCAGTTCCTCCACGCTGATCTTATCGCCCGGGTTGTATCGCGTGCCGTTGACGAAAAGATCCCGCAGAAAGGTATAGGCGTCCTCGCTCAAGTTCGACCGAGTAAGCTTCTGAGGCATGCAATTCCCTTCGAGAACCGGATTTTCAACGACACTCTTACGCCAAGTCCGCGGAAGATAAAATGAAGAATTAAGGAAGGGCCACCAATTCCCTGTGATTTCAGTTGCTTGGGAAGCGGCAAGATAATTTTTTGCGATCCCCGGAGTGAAAGAGTTGCAACTGTTCGTGAAATGTAACATGATGCATTTAACACTGAAAGTCGAAACTTCGATGGAGGCGACCCTGATGACCGTGCAGACATCCGTGGCGGCAGTGCAGTCTACTCCGTTGGCAGACCAGTTTTCGTGCAAAGACGAGGCTCTGATCAACGATTGGCACGTCGTGGGTTTTTCAAAGGATGTCGTCCCGGGAAAGCTCGTTCCGGTGCGCCTGCTGGGACGGGATCTCGTGCTGTGGCGCGATGCGGCCGGACAGGTCCACCTATGGGAGGACCTGTGCATCCACCGCGGCGCGCGATTGTCGAAAGGATGGATAGAAAAGGACACGGTCGTTTGCCCCTATCACGGCTGGCGCTATGACGGGACGGCGAAATGCGTGCTGATACCGTCCGCGCCTGGAGAGACGCCGCCTGCGAAGGCGCGCGCGTTTCCCCACAAGGCGGTTGAAAGTTGCGGCTTTGTCTGGGCGTCGCTGGGCGACCCACAGCACGACGTTCCGTTCTTTCCTGAATGGAATGATGCGGAATTTCGCAAATTCCATGCGGGTCCGTATTTCTACCAGGCAAATGGATTCCGTTCCGTCGAGAATTTCATCGATGCAACGCATTTTCCCTTTGTGCACGCCGGCCTCAACGGCGTGCAGGATAGTCCAGACCGCATCGAAACCTACGAGGTTTATGAGGATCCGGGTTTAGGTCTTCGCACGAGCGAGATCGTGGTGTTCCAGCCTTATGGCGATCACCGGCAGGTCCCGGTCAAGGCAGGCTATACCTATCGCTGCTTCAGGCCGCTGACGGCCTACTTCTCCAAGCGCGTTGAGGTCGCTGACCCGAACTCCAAGCACAAGAGCAAGCCGACCGACCGCTTCTGCACGTTCATGACGGCCCAGCCGGTCGACGAGGTGAGCTGCATCATTCGTCTCGGCGTCGCCATCAATTTTGCGCCGGAGCTGACCGAGGAGGATATCCTGCGCAGGCAGGATATCGTGTTCGAGCAGGACAGGATCATTGTGGAGACGCAGCGGCCGGAGCGCATTCCGATCGATCTGCGGATGGAGCTTCATCATCGCACCGACCGCCTCGGCCAGGCTTATCGCCGCTGGCTCGGCTCCCTGGGTATCCATTACGGCACGATCTGAGAGATCTCGCAGATTCTCGCATGGTGTTTCGTTGGCCGGATTTCTTCCGGGCTAAGGAGGAATTGTGCTGCTCGTTCCCCGAACCAGTGACGTCGAATTGTCGCTGTCAGCGATGGCCGACCGCGTGACCGAAACCGAAGACACCATCGACGTCAGGCTCACAAGCATCCGTTTCGGTGCGCGCGATACCAATCTCTACGAGTTCAGCAGAATGGCGGGCGGCCGGCTGCCGCCGGCGGTCGCGGGTTCCCACGTCGACCTCCATCTGCCCGGAGGGCTGGTCCGGCAATACTCGCTGATTCAGCCGGATGACGCGCCAACCGCCTATCTGCTCGGCGTAAAGAAGGATCCGCAGAGCAGGGGCGGATCGAGCTTTCTGCACGACAAGGCCCGCGTCGGCGATATGTTCAGGATATCGCCGCCACGCAATAATTTTCCGCTCGTCGAGGACGCGCCCCACGTGCTGCTGATAGGCGGCGGAATCGGCATCACACCGATCTGGTGCATGTGGCAGCGTCTGAACTTGCTTGGCCGTTCCGTCACGCTCGTCTACGCCTGCCGGTCGCGCGCCGACGCGGTGTTTCTGGCCGAGCTCGACGGCGAGGACGGGGTCACATTCCATTTCGACGACGAGAACGCGGGCTCGGTACTCGATATCGAAGCGCTGCTTGGTCGGATGCCAGCGGGTACGCACGCGTTCTGTTGTGGGCCAGCGCCCATGCTCAAGGCGTTCGAAGGTGCCGCAGCCTCCTGGCCGTCCGACCGCGTTCACGTCGAATATTTTACCGCGCAAGCCGAGGCCGCCACGGCAGGCGGCTTCACGATCGGTCTTGCGCGATCCGGCAAGGAAGTCGTCGTCTCGCCTGGCGAGACAATACTGGCCGCGTTGGTCCGGGCCGGAATTGATGCGCCTTACTCGTGCGAGGAGGGCGTGTGCGGCGCGTGCATGACGACGGTTCTCGACGGATTGCCCGACCATCGTGACTCCGTGCTCACCGCTGAGGAGCGGGCGAAGAACACCAAGATCATGATCTGCTGCTCCGGCAGCAAGACCAACCGGCTGATCCTCGATCTCTGAGGCGAGACAGCGAGCGACTTCGGAACGATCCGAAGCGGCCACATGACGCGTCCACTGGCGCAGTGCGACTGGGAGGCAAAATGATCGAACTGAGCCCGGTGATCACCGAATGGTTGAGCCTGATCGCACGCTGGGTGCATGTGACGGCGGCAATGGCCTGGATCGGCAGTTCCTTCTATTTCATGCAGACCGACATGAAGCTGGTGCCTGGAGCGCATCTGCCCGAGGGCGTCCAGGGCGAAGCCTGGCAGGTTCACGGCGGCAATTTCTGGAACATGGTGAAATACACGGTGGCGCCGCCGCGCATGCCGAGCGTCTTCACCTGGTACATCTGGGAATCGCGCGTGACCTGGCTATCGGGCTTCGCGCTGCTGATCGTCGTGTACTACATGCAGGCCGACCTGTTCCTGATCGACAAGTCGGTGATGGATCTTTCTCCGGCACAGGCTGCCATCTTCAGCCTGATCAGCCTGGTTGTGCTGTGGTTCATCTATGACGGGTTGTGCCGGTCCCCGCTTGGCCGGCACGAAGTGGCCCTGGCGGTGATCGTCTACGTGTTCCTGGTGGTCTTGGCCTATGCCTTCTCCCAGGTGCTGAGCGGGCGCGCCGCCGTCAACCAGGTCGGAGCCGTCGTCGGCACCTTCATGGTCGCCAACGCGTTCACGGTCATTCACCCGAACCAGCGGAAAAATGTCGCAGCCATGCTCAAGGGCACGCCCGCTGACGGAGAGCTGGTCAGGAAGGCGCGGCAGCGCTCGATCCACAACAACTATCTCACCTTGCCGGTTATTCTCCTGATGATCAGCAATCACTACCCGCTGCTCTATGCCACGCGCTACAACTGGCTGATCGTGGCGATCGTGCTGGCGCTCGGTCCCATCATCCGCCATTTCTTCAATTCCCGGAATGCCGGAAAGGGGAGCCCGTGGTGGACATGGATGGTCACCGCAGCCGGAATGCTTGCGATCCTCTATCTTTCCTCGCTCGGTGCGCGCGCCGAGGAAGCGCCGGCCGGCTCCGCCGCGACTTTCGGCCGCGCACAGGAAATCGTTTCGACCCGGTGCAGCATGTGCCACGCCAGAGAACCGGTATGGCCGGGTCTCGCAGCGCCAGGAAAGAACATCATCCTGGATGATCCGGAGATGGTGCGGCGTTACGCTGCGCTGATTGACATGGTCGCCGTGCGGTCGAATGCGATGCCCCCAGGGAACGTGACGGAGATGACGACGGAGGAGCGGCAGGTCTTGCGCGCCTGGCTCGACGGCCGTGCGGCCGGCCGCCAAGAAAGCAATTGACAAAGCCGTCATTTGCGGCACTGTAAAATTAAACATGAATAATAAAAAGTGAACAAGTGGGAGGATTTCGTGGACCTGACCAAGCGAGAGTTTCTTTCCGTTACGGCGATGTCGGCCGCTGCTGCGGTGCTCGGACCGCGCTACGCCGCCGCTGAAGACGCCGTGCGGATCGGCTTCTTCGGACCGCTGACCGAAGCGTTTGCCGGCCTCGGGAAGGAGGCAAAAAAGGGCGCCGACTTTGCCGTCAAGCAGGCGAACGCAGCCGGCGGAATCGGCGGCCGCAAGATCGAGCTTGTCGCCTATGACGACCGGGGTAACCGCACGGAGGCGGTCGCCGTCTCCAGGAAAATGATCGAGCAGGACAAGGTCGTCGCGATCGTCGATGGCTCCTTGAGCCTCACGAGCATCGCGGCGGCACAGGTCATCAATGACGCGCGCGTGCCGATGATTGTTGCGTATTCCAACGCCGTCAACGTCGTGAGGGGAAACGAATATGTTTTCCGTTGGGCGAGCGTCGCCGACGTGCAGGGTTGGGTGATGGGCCATCACGCGATCCAGGAGCGCGGCTACAAGCGTTTCGCGATCCTGATGCAGGACGAAGAATACGGACGCGGAATCGTCAATGGAGCCGAACAGGCCCTGAAGAAGCTCGGCGGCGAGGTCTTGTTCAAGAAGGCGTTCGCGCCGTCCGAGCGCGAGTTCCGCGCCATGCTCACGCAGATCAAGAGCCAAGAGGTTGATGCCGTTTTGATGAGCGGCTTCGGGCCGCAACTGACGGCGGTCGGTCGCCAGGGCACCGAAATGGGCGTGTTCCCCAAGGCGCAGTTCTATGTCGGGTGCGATCTGAACGAGATCGATTGGTTCAACGGAATTGGCGAGAACGGCGACGGCACCATCGGAACGCTGGAGTTCATTGCGCCCACCGAGCATCCGTTCACCAAGCAGTTCATGACCGATTTCCAGAAGGAATATGGCGATCAGGTCATTCAGCACGAAGCCGGGCTGGCGTACGACGCGACGAGGCTGATGATCGATGCGATCAAGCGGGGCGGCGTTGATCGCGAGGGCATTCGCAAGGCGCTCGGCGAAACCAAGGCCTTCATGAACCTGTCGGGTGTGGAGGTCTCGTTCTCGGAGTTGCGCGAGCCGTTCCTGCCGCTCGCGCTTGGTCAGTGGGACCGAGCGAGCAAGCAGATCAAGCTGCTCAAGTTCGTCAAGGATCCCGCGCTGATCGATCCGCGCCCCTGGTACCAATACTACAAGTGATCCGACGATCCGCGCGCGTCCATTTTTCCGAAAGCCGGACCGGCGAAGGCCGATCCGCACAACTCAAAACCCGAAAAGGAGTAGAACATGTCCAAGAAACCAGTGCCACATCAGCATCCCTATGGTGAGCGCATCACGCTCGAGCTGGCCAAAGAGATGGCCGCCGCGGGCGAGGCGTTTGCGACCGAGATGGGGTGGAACGCAACGATCGCGATCTGTGACGACGGCGGTCATCCCGTGCTGTTGCACCGGATGAGCAATGGCCAGTTCGGCAGTACGGATCTGGCGCCGCCGAAGGCGCGCGCCGCCGCCGCGTTTCGGCGCCCCACCAAAATTTTCCACGATGACCTCACATCCGGAAAATCCACGAGCTATTGGCATCTGCGTCAGGAAGCGGCGATTCCGCTCGAGGGCGGCTATCCGATCCTGCTTGACGGCAAGGTGATCGGTGGCATTGGCGTGTCCGGTGTTGGCGCCGCGGGATTGGACGATGGTGATAGCCAGGTGGCGCTCGCCGCGCTGAAGGTTGTCGAGAAGCACAACAGGAAATGAGGAAAAGGCTGCGCCGAAAGGCGCAGCCTTTTCGCTCCGCTCCCGGACGCTGTCGACGTCTTCAGTGTCGGGATTGGCGGCATGTAAACGCTGCCGCTGACAACCAGCCGTTGGTTCTGAATCGCGTGACCACGGCCGATTGAAAAATCAACGCGTTTCGGAGGAAGGCATCATGAGCTGGGCGACCCTGGGCCAGCAATTCGTGAACGCGCTCGCACTCGGTTCGGTGTACGCGATGATCGCGGTCGGCCTTGCGATGATCTATGGCGTGCTGCGCATCCTGCACATCGCGCATGCCGGCGTCTACACGGCCGGGGCCTATCTCGGTCTCTACTTCTTTCACCTTACCGGAAGCTTCTTTGTTGCGCTTGCCGGATCCATGCTGCTGACCGGTCTGATCGGCGCCCTTATCGAAAGGGTGGTCTATCGCCCGATCATACCGAAGCCGCGCATCGTGGCGCTGATCGCCAGCATCGGTATCTTCATCTGTCTGTCCGATCTTTTCCGCATCCTGGCCGGCCCATATCAGCTGGCATTCGACTATCCGGCGCTTGCGGGCGAGATCCGGTTCCTAGGCATGTCGGCGCCAAGCGTCGATTTCGCGATCATAGCGGGAACCGCGATGACTTTCGGCGGTCTCTGGCTTCTGGTTCAGAAGACGCGGATCGGCTTCGGGATCAGGGCGGTTGCCCAGGACATTGAAGCTGCGAAGATGATGGGGATAGACGTCGATCGCAGCATCCAGGCCGTCTTCTTCCTCAGTTCCGCCGTCGCCGCCTTCGGGGCGATCATGGTCGGCGTGCTCTACAACGCCGTATATCCCAGCATGGGAGACATGATCGGCTACAAAGGGCTTGCGCTCATCGTCATCGGCGGTTTCGGCAACATGATGGGGGCGGTGATTGCGGCGTTCGTGCTTGGCTTTGCCGAAACATTTGTCACCACCTATTCGGACGTGCCTCTCTCCCGCGAGGGCATCGCCATGTTCATGCTGGTCCTGTTGGTCATGATCCGGCCGCAGGGGCTTATGGGAAAGAGGGCCTGATTGTGATCGACGCTTACCTCGTCACTGTGCTGACGCTCATGACGGTCTGGAGTATCGTCGCGCTCGGCCTCAACGTCATTACCGGGCTGTCGGGCCAGTTCAACCTGGGCATCGGCGTCTACATGGGCACCGGCGCCTATGTTTCGGCGATCCTCACGACGCAGTCCGGCCTTTCGTTCTGGGAAGCGATGCCGCTTGCGGTTGGAGCGGCTTCGCTGATGGGCCTCCTGACGGGCCTGCCCGCGCTCCGCGTCCGCGAAGATTCCCTGGCCGTGCTGACCATCGGTCTCGTATTTGTCTTCGAGTCGCTGCTGGTCTATCTGCCTTATTTCGGCGGGCCGGTCGGCATCAGCAAGATTCCACGGGTCGCCCTGGCCGGTCAGCAACTCGGCAACGAACAGTTTCTTTTGCTGGCGTTGTGCGGATTGGCGGTCGCGAGTGCGATCTGCTGGTACGTCAAGAATTCCTGGCTTGGTCTTGCGCTCGAGAGCATCCGTGAAGACGAACACGCCACCAGCGTGATTGGAATCTATCCGGCAAGGTTCAAGCTCTATGCATTCGCGATCGGGGGCGGCCTCGCGGGACTGGGGGGCGTGTTCTATGCGCATTTCATGCGCTTCATCAGCCCTTACGACTTCGGATTCATGCCTTCGGTCTATGTCCTGGTGATGCTGGTGTTCGGAGGGATCGGCACCATCCGGGGCGCGATTTTCGGTGCGGTGGTGCTGACCGCGGTGCCCGAACTGTTTCGCGCGGTGCAGGAGTATCGCAACCTCGTCAACGGTGTGATCCTCATCCTGATGATGCTGTATCAGCCCAGCGGCCTGCTCGGCCGCGGCAGTTATCTTTGGTCGCTGTTCCAGAGGATGTCGGGGAGCGCGACCCTGGTTCGTCCTGCAGGAGTGTCCGATGCTCAGTATCCATGAGGCGACCCGGCATTTCGGTGGGCTGACGGCCGTCAGCAAGGTCACATTCGACGTTGCCGAAGGCGAGATCATGGGCGTCATCGGCCCGAACGGGGCCGGAAAGACCACATTCTTCAACCTCGTCAGCGGGGCCATCCCACTGTCGTCGGGAAGCATCACGTTCGACGGCCGCAGCATTGGCGGGCTCCCGCCGCATCGGGTCGCCCATCTCGGAATTGGCAGAACGTTCCAGATCGTGCGGCCGTTTGGCGAGCTCAGCGTGCTCGACAATGTCCTCGCCGGCATGGGCGCGGTGCCGTGCAGAAGCCTTCCCGGCGCCTTGCGCCTCTGCAAGCGCCAGAAGCACCTCGACAAGGCGCGCGCGATACTTGCGAGCACGCGGCTGCTGGCGGTGGAGAACGAGGTGGCGCGGAACCTGCCGCTTGGCCTGCTGCGCCGCCTCGAGATCGCTCGCGCGTTGGCGTTGCAGCCGAAGCTCCTGCTGCTCGACGAGTCGTTCTCGGGGCTGAGCCACAAGGAGACCGAATCGCTCTCCGAACTCGTGCTCGAACTCAGGACTGGCGGCATGACGGTGCTTCTGATCGAGCACAACATGCATATCACGATGAACCTGTGCGACAGGCTGGTCGTGCTCGACCGCGGTCACAAGATCGCGGAAGGAACCCCCGACGCGATCAGGCTGAACGAGGCGGTGGTCTCGGCCTATCTGGGAACGGAGGACTGATGATTAAGATCGAAAATCTCAGCGCGTCCTATGGACGGATTCAGGCACTTCGCGCCGTCACGCTCAACATGTCACCGGGCACCGTGTTTGCGGTGCTTGGCGCCAACGGAGCGGGAAAGACCACGCTGCTGCGCAGTATCCTCGGCCTCGTCTCGACCACCGGGACGGTACGCCTCGACGGCCAGGACATTTCGCGGCTTGCGACGCATGAACGGATCCGGCGCGGCATTGCGATCGTGCCGGAGGGCCGGCGGCTGTTTTCGGACCTGACCGTACGGGAGAACCTCCTGATCGGCGCGATCAACCGGTCGGATCGATCAAGGGTGCAGTCGGAGCTGCAGGATATCTGCGATGCCTTTCCGATTCTGGGCAAGAGGCGCGATCAGGCGGCAAAGTCGCTTTCGGGTGGCGAGGGGCAGTTGCTGGCGCTGGGACGCGCAATGCTCTCAAGACCGAAGGTGCTGCTGCTGGACGAGCCGTCGGTCGGGCTGATGCCGATCGCGGTGACCGAGGTCTTTACCACGGTTGCGAAAGTGAGCCGGGAAAAAGGTCTTACCATTCTCCTGGTTGAGCAGAACGCCAAGAAAGCGCTCAAGATTGCCGACGAGGCCGCCGTTTTGGAGCTGGGCAGCGTTGCCTTCAAGGACAGTGCGCGGGGCATGCGGGAGGATCGTCGCGTGCAGGAGGCCTATCTGGGCGGCCATTGACCGTCCGTATCGACGAAGGCTTCGAGTATCCGGGCGGCAAATCCGGACAAGGTCACGGAAACGATGCTCCCAGCATCCGCCACGATCCGGATCATCAAGGATCCGCCCGGCATGTTGACCGTAATGTTCCGATCGACCAGGCCGCGCGCGCATGCGGCGCACGCCGCCGCAGAGGCGCTCGATCCCGAGGCTTCCGTGGGGCCTTCGCCACGCTCATAAACCACGAGGTCGATCTCGCGCCGGCTGACAACCCTGATCCATTGCAGGTTCGCGCCCTGCGCGAAGATTGGCACGCGCGTGGTGCTGGAATCGGATCGGAACGCAATCCCGCGCAGCGCTTCATCCGAGGAAAGAAGCTGCCGCCGCGAGGGGAGGTGAGCGGGATCACGAACAAAGGTGGTGCAATGCGGATTGCCGATATCGACGAACGTGCTGTCCGTCCATGCTTCGTGCACGCCGGTCAGCGCCTCGCCGATGCTGGCAAGCGCCTTCACGGTGAAGGAGAGACCCTTGTCGTCGCCGGTGAGAGGGATGATCGACCGGTGGTCCGCTCCGATGGCGTCGGACCCGAACTGCGGTGCATGGGGCAGGGTCACGTCGATACGGCCGTCTTCGGCCTCGCCAATATGCACCGGGGCCACCATTCGGGATTCGGTTCGGTCATCGAGCAGCGTGCGCACGCCTATCGAGGCGCCCTCGCCGACATAGCCCGCGTCGAGCAGGTATTTCGCGAAGATGCGGATGCCGTTGCCGCTGAAGGCCGACTGCGTTCCGTCGGAGTTGACGATGTACAGGCCGAACGTATCCGGCTCGGCGACCTCGACTGGCCCGACCAGCAGGCCGTTCGACCCGATCCCGCGCGACGGGTCGCAAAGCCACGTGGCCAGCGCCGCCGAACACCGAAAAGATCCGTCGGCAGGCTCGGCGAACCAGCCATCCACCTTGCCGTCGCGCGGATCGACGACGAGGTAGCTGTTACCGAGAGCGTGATATTTGAACACCCTCAGCCGGGTGGACGGCGTCGCGTTGCCTTGGATCATGGGCTGTCGTTCCGACAATTGAGGCTCCGCGAGTTAGAATTTCGGCGCCGCCAGTGGCGAAGGCATAGCAAAAAGCGGGACCCGTTTGGGGATCCGCGCATCCGACCATTGACACGGTTGCGCCTGTCTGTAAAATGAAGAATGAAAGATGAATAACGGGACATTTCTCATGGCGATTTTGAACGAGCATCTTCCGGTCCCCCCTGAATTTTCGATGGCCGAACGTCTGTACCGGCCGACTCCGCTGCCGGACGCCGATCAACGCCTGGCGGCGCTGCGCAGCCGGGCGAGGGAGGATATCCACATCCTCGAATTCCCGAAGCGCCAGTTTCCGTTCAAGCGTCGCGCGGACGTGCTGGAAGTTGCGATCGTCGGCGGCGGCCAGACCGGCCTTGGGACCTCGTTCGGCCTGCTGCGGCAGGGCATCAAGAACACCATGATCTTCGATCAGAATCCTCCCGGCCGGCAGGGACCGTGGCGCACCTACGCGCGAAACCATCTGCTTCGGACCAAGAAGGATTCGACCGGCGGTCTCGAATGGGGCATCCCGAGCCTGCACTTCATCCGCTGGTGTGAGTCTTGTTACGGCGCGGACTATTTCGAGAATATTCAGAAGATTCCGCGTGCGCTGTGGGCGGATTATCTCGAGTGGTTTGCGGAGACCGTTGATCTGCCCACCCGATACCAGACGGCGGTGCGCGATATCATCTGGAATCCCGCGGATCGCGTCTTCGAACTTCATACATCAAACGGGCTGTTTCGTGCGGAGTTCGTCGTGCTCTGCACGGGAATCGAGAGCGCCGGCAAGCACCGATTTCCCAGGGTCGTGGAAGACGCGCTTCCGAAGCGCGTCTACGCCCATACTATGACCGAGCCGGACATTTCACATCTTGTGGGCAAGGATGTCGTTGTCATCGGGGGCGGCGCGAGCGCCTTCGACTGGGGCAACGCCGCGATGGCGGTCGGCGCGAAGAGCGTGGATCTGTTGATCCGTCGGCCAAACCTGCCGCAGGCGCATCGCGTGTGCTGGGGTAGCCGATGGGTCGGCTATCACCGCCACTACATCGATCTGCCCGACGACATGAAATGGAGCTACAGCCTGGCCGATCTGGATCTCGGCGTGCCGCCGCCGCGCGACACCTACTACGAGGCCATCCGCGATCCCCGCTTCCGCCTGTTCGGCGCGGCCGGCATCGACAGCGTCCGCTACGAGGGCGGAAAGATCGTCGGCAATTACGGCGGCACCGAGCTCAAGCACGATTTCATGATCTGCGGGACGGGTTCGAACAATTCGATCTTTGGCCAGACCGAGCTGCAGTCCATCCTGCCGCGCATCCGGATCTGGAAGGACGTGTACGCGCCGAAGGACGGCAGGACGCACCCGGAGCTGGAGCTGAGCCCGTATCTTGGCAAAGCGCTGCAGTTCACGCCCAAAGATCCGGAGGACTCATTCGTTGGGCGGATCTACTACCTCTGTTCGGGGGTCGCGCATCTGAGCGGATTTCGATGCAACCTCTCGGCAATCCAGTTCGTCGCCAAGCGCGTCTGCGACGACATCTCGCGGCAAATCTTTCTGGATCATCGAGACGAGGTCAAGGCGGCCTTTGACGCGTTCGACCTTTGGGAAGAGTAGGACGGCTTCTGTCGCCAGGCGCGCGTCACGCGCGCCGGGAGTGCGCCATGGAGGAGCAACATGCCGGTAGCAGCCAGGATCGGAATTGATCACAAGGCGTCGACGCAAGGGCGGCAGAGCTTCAAGGCGGTCTGCCGGATGTGCCACGGCGGTTGCGGAACGATCGTCCACATGGAAGACGGGCGCGTGACGGAAGTCGTGGGCGATCCGGATCACCCGATCAACAAAGGCAAGCTCTGTTCGAAGGCGGGGCAACCTTCGGTCGATCAGCTCTACCATCCCGATCGACTTGACTACCCGCTGATGCGCGTCGGCCCGCGCGGCAGCGGACAATGGCGCCGCGTCACCTGGGACGAGGCGCTCGATTTCGTTGCTGGCGAGATGCAGCGCATCAGGCACGAGACCGGGGCGGAATCGGTGGCGTTCGCCCGCGGCATGGGCCTGAACAACACCAACATCGTCAGCCGGCTCGCGAACCTGTTCGGCACCCCCAACGTGATCGCCATCAGCTACTTCTGCTACGCGGTTCGCGTCGCCGCCTGCCAGATCTCGGCGACCGGCAAGTTCAGCAACAAGACATGGGATGGCGCGGTCGTCCCGGATTTCTATTCGAACCCGAAATGCATCGTCGAATGGGGCTCGCAGAAGCGGACCAGCAACGATCACGGGCTGATCGGGCATATTCCGATGACCGATGCGCTGCGCGGCCGTCCCGGACACATCCTGGTCGATCCGCGCTGGCCGTCGTCGGCCGGCCCGGTCGACCAATGGCTCGCGATCCGTCCCGGCACGGATGCGGCGATGGCGCTCGGCTGGATCAATCTGATCATCGAGGAGGGCCTCTACGATCGCGAATTCGTGGAAAAATATTGCCATGGGTTCGAGGAGCTTCGTGCGCGGGCGAAGGAATATCCCCTGCACAAGGTCGCGGAGATCACCTGGTGCGATGCCGGCGCCATCGCACGCGCGGCGCGTACCTACGCGACGACTAAGCCGGCTTGCATCGTATTGGGCAACGGCACCGACCACGCCGGGCTCAACACCTTCCAGTCGGTGCGCGCGCTGTTCTGCCTGATGGCGATCACGGGAAACATCGACGTGCCCGGCGGCAACGTCTTCTATCCCGCGATCCCGCTCGACTATCCCGACATGAAGGACAAGCTCAGTCCGCAGCAGGCCGCCAAACGGATCGGCGGCAGTAGGTTCAAGGCGCTCGACCGGCATGGCTTTGCTCATCCCCCGACGGCGTTGCGTGCGATGGTTTCCGGTGAGCCGTATCCGGTGCGAGCGATGATCGTGACGGGCAGCAATATCGCGACCACCTATCCCAATACGCGCGCGGTGATCGACGCATTGAAAAGTCTCGACCTGCTGGTTGTGCAGGACATCTTCATGACGCCGACGGCGGAACTTGCCGACGTCGTGCTTCCGGCCGCCGGGAATCTGGAGCGGGACGAGCCGCGGTTGCACCTTCATCTCAAGGGGCCGCATGCGGCCTACATGGACAACGTGTCGACCAGGCTCGTCTCCATCGCCGAGCGCAAGTCGGACTGGGAGTTCATTGTTGCACTCGGACAGAAGCTCGGGTTCGAAGAATATTTCCCCTCGGTCGCCGACATCGCGGATGCGGCGCTGAAACCGACCGGCGTCACCTGGGAGCAGCTCAAGCAGCGCGAGTTCATCGAATTCCCGCTCGAGTACCGCAAGTACGAGAAAGCCGGGTTCGGCACCCCGACCGGAAAGTTCGAGCTCTATTCGACGATGATGCGTGAGTGGGGCTATGACCCTTTGCCGGGACACGTCGAGCCTCCGGAAAGTCCGGTGAGAAATCCCGAGAAATTCTCTGAGTTTCCGCTCCTGCTCATTACCGGCTCGAAGCAGCCGATGTACATGCATTCCCAGAACCGGCAGGTCGAATCGCTGCGGCGCCTCGCGCCGGAGCCGCTCCTGGAGATCCATCCTCGCACAGCGGCGTCCTTGTCGATCCGAGACGGCGATTTTGCCTGGATCGAGACGTCGCACGGCAAGCTGCGGATGCGTGCCCATCTGCACGATCGGATTCATGAGCGGGTGGTCGGCATCCCGCATGGCTGGTGGCGTCCAGAGGACCCGGATCCGATGCACGGCATATTCGAGACATGCTCGAACGTGCTGACGGATGACGATCCTGATCTTTGCGATCTGGCCTTCGGTTCCAGCCCTCTCAAGGGCCTGCTGTGCCGCGTCTACAGGGACGAGGGAGAACGTTCGGCGTTGGATCGCGCGGACGGGACCCTCAGCGCCGCGCACTGACATCGAGCGGGATTGCATGTATCTCGAGCTGCTGGTGCTATTCGCCGTCGCACTCTGTGCCGGCATCGTCGATGCCATCGCCGGGGGCGGTGGACTGATCACGCTGCCGGCGCTGCTTCTGACGGGAATGCCTCCGGCCCAGGCGCTCGCGACCAATAAGATACAGGCCCTGGCGAGCGTGGCTTCCTCGGCCTATCGGTATGTCAGGTCGGGCGAAGCGGACACCACAGGCCTTGCGGGCCGGCTCGTCGCAAGCGTCGCCGGCGCCTGCGCCGGCGCTTATTGTCTGCGGGTAGCGGATCCGTCGCTGGTATCGCGGGTCGCGCCGTTTCTGCTCATCGGCGTGGCGTGCTTTTTTCTTTTCTCGCGCAATCACGTGAGCGCAAAGCGGCCGCCCGTGCTCGGCGGCGCGGCCTTTGCGGCGCTCGCGGTTCTCCCGATCGGCTTCTACGACGGGTTCTTCGGGCCGGGCACCGGTTCGATGTACGCTGCCGCTTTCGTTCTCCTGCTTGGCCGCGACCTTCGCAGCGCGACCGCCGACACCAAGATCCTCAACACCGCAGGCAGTGTTGTCGCCGCGCTCATCTTTCTGCCGGGCGGCCTGATTGCGTGGCCGGCCGCCCTCGCCATGGCATTGGGCGGAATCATCGGCGCGCAGATCGGCGCTGGCCTTGCGCTACGATGGGGAGCTCCCCTGATCCGCCGCGTGTTGGTCACCATCTCGATTGTTCTGGCACTCAGGCTCCTGGTCCAGCAATACCCTGTCGTGGCGCTGTTCTGACCATCTTTCTGCTCGCCGGGTCATCAACCGGCGCCATCTTCTTCCACGACCCCTTCAGCTTGTTGCCGAAAATGCGCATCCGTGGCTTGTGATGCACGGAATAGCGCGATAATGGTCGATTTTGGGGGCAAGCGCGGAGGCCGGAATGGCGAAGACGCTGAGGCGGTCTAATTTGAGCGAAGACGCGTATGCCGTCGTTCGCGACATGCTGCTGCAGGGCGATGCCTACGGTCCCGGCGACAAGATCAATGTCGATGAACTGTGCGCGCAGCTCGGCATCAGCAGGACGCCGTTATGGGCCGCGATCTATCGGCTGGAAGCCGAAAGAATCCTGGAAGTCGTACCGCGGCGGGGAGTTTATCTCGTCAGCTACGACCCCGAACGGGTGCTCGACATCTATATGTCCCGCGAAGCCCTGGAGGGCATGGCTGCTCGGCTCGCTGCAACGAACGTGACCGACCTCCAACTGTCGCTGCTGCAACAGAGCATCGATCAGCAGCGCGCGGCGCTCGCCAACGGAGACAACGACGGCTACTACACAAGCGCCCTCGAATTCCATGAGGTGATCCTGCGCGCCACGCAAAACCGCACTCTGGAGCGCCTGCTGCGATCCGTTTTCTCGCAAATTCGGATCATGAGGAGCCAACGCGATTCCATTCCGACCCACCTTCCTCGCTCCTGCAACGATCACGAGAAGATCCTGAAAGCGCTGCGCAAGCGCGATCCCGATCTGGCCGAACGGGAGGCCAGAAATCACATTAAGGATCTTGCCGCGGTAATTCGTGCCGATGTCAAACGTGACGCTGGGGCTAAACCAAAGCAGATCGTAGCGTCGCGCCGGCGTCGCGTCTCTAGTTGACGCGTTGGTTGCACTCAAATCGACAGCTCTGCGCTGGATATAGACCGAGCGCCTTTTGCATGTTGGCCCAAGACTGCATGTCCGTCCCAGCCGATGCGGTGGCTGCGGAGATGCGAAAGATTCCGGTCGATTATTTCGGACATGCCGGCTCGATCCGTCCGAACGGGCGCGTACTTTATCCGATCACCTTGTACCAGGTGAAATCGCCCGAGGAGAGCAAGGCCGCTTGGGACTACTACAAGCCGGTCGGCGATGTGGATGCCGATCATGCGTTCAGGCCGATGAACGAAGGCGGCTGCTACCTGATCAAGTAGAGCCTGCTCGGGGCACGGAACCACAGCGCTGCTCAGTCGCGCGATCGACACACGGCGCGCGAAGCCAGAGCAGGCGGCGTTGCCATAGGCAACACCCATGAAAACGTTCTTTAGATGGAGCCGAAGCAGAGCGGTGATTGCGCCACTTAACAGGATCCCGATCGGTCACATCACTGGCTCGAAGGGGTGCCCGGTTAAGACCTTCGCGCGTGGCCTAACATATCTATCACGTCGCATGGTGCGCCTCCGATTGGGGAGTGAATTGAGCCGCTCATAGCGTGATCTGTTTGCCTGCCTTGATCACGGCCACGATATCGATTTTTGAGAAGATCGATCGCAAGGTTCGCTACTGCGATCGCTAAGGCCAGAGTGATCACGACGATCTTCAGATGCGTGGTGCGATTGACGTTATAAATCGAATGGTTCATCTGATGCATTCGTGTGGCCATGCTCGATTTTCGCTTTCCATTAATACAGAGGGCCGCGCGACGCCTCCTGTCGGCTCGTATGCGCGGCCCTGGTATTAGTGGTACGCACCGAAGTCGTATGCCGATCAAATTCCGCGAGAGGTTTGGTGCGCTGTGCGTGGGGCCGGCATGTCTAACCCGCTGCGCGCGTGTCCAATCCCAAACGCGTCGCGACTGGCTCCTCAGGCGCGTTAAAGACTGACGTCGTGAGCAGGACACCGGCAGCGAGGACCCAATAGTACCAGGCGTCCAACCCAACGAATTTGAAGGCAAACGGTGCGATGACAAACACCATCCCGACGGCGCGATCGACCCAAAGGTGCAGCCAGTAGGGGATGATGCGGACGAGACCGGTGGGATGGTCGGTCAGGGCAGCCAAGAGCAGCGCGGCGACACCGACAACAACCGAAAGCCACATTGCGACCGGTCCGCTCTGGCCGAGCTTCAGCACGAACGGCGCTGCGATCAGGACGATCGCGATGGGATAATCGATCAGGTAGGCGTGGATAGATTTGGTGATGAATCGGAACGACATGAGTGACTCCTACGTGTTTGGTTGCTCGAGCGGGTCCTTGCGACGCGGAGAGCCCAGCCACCCAAAGAGGACGATCATGCCGCTCTATGCTGGCAAGCACTCCGGACAACCGTCACAGGTCAACCCGGTTAGATGCACAGAAAGGCTATGCCGGCACGCCAACTATTGGAAATGCCCGGTTGTTATGGTTTCCATTCGAGTCGCCGGGCGCCATGGGAAGCGGGTCGTGTGGCGTCGACGCGGAGCCGCTCAGGCTCTGAAGCACCGGAACTAGGTCCTCCGCGCCTGTGCGCTGGTCGTAATCGAAGACGACGTCGCTCCGCGACTCCAGGAATGGCGCGCGGCGAAAGGTACGTGAGCGTCGACCGCCAGTCCAAGGGCGGAGTGAACTTCAGCCGCATGACACGACGGTGTCTGGATCGATGAGGTGTTAAGGACGGTATTCCCGTCTGCGCCGCTAGAAATGCCGGATCGTTATCGTTTTCATTCTACTCTGGCGCCCGCGTCTGGAGTTCGCAACGCCGTCTTGCGATCTTCGGACAGGCTATCCAGTGGAACCTGAACAAGGTAGCGCGCCATAAATGCCTACCACTCGCTCGTATTGACGTAGCTAAGTCTCGTCCGGGACATCGCGACGAGCTCGCCGTCCGGATCGAACGTGTGGATCGCATATTCCGGATTCAGGATCCTGCGCGGCGGCATATCTTCGTGGGTTATCTCTTCGGAGCACAGGCCGTTGGCTCGGACGTAAGTCCAGACCTCGTCCATCGTGGGACATTCGACGATGGAATCGCCTCCGATGCGAAAGAGGGCAAATTTCATGGCGGCACCTTTCCGATCTGGCGCTACGTTCATCTCAATGCGTCTGAAGGTTTATTTGACGGGCGTGGTCAGAGGGTTATCATTAGTGTCGAGGACGAAGACAGCGAGCAGCTTTGCCGGCTCGGTCTTGCTCGCGTTGCGGCTGATCGAATGGATCGCACCCGGCGTTTCGGACCAGCTCTCACCCGCCCGATAGATGCGCATCTCGCCGTCATTCACCTTCGACTCGATCGCGCCCGAAATCACATAGGCGTAGATGAAAGCCGACTTCGCGTGGGTGTGGGGCGCGGAGGCCACGCCGGGCGCGTAATCGACTTCCACGGCGATCAGTGACTTGCCAGGGATGTTGGGAATGGCCGCCTCGAAGTTCTTCGTGACGGTTTGCGCTTCGCTATCATGGGCGTATGTAGAGCCGGCCATCGAGTAGGCACGGGCGGCGCAGGTGGCGGCGATGATGGTTCGGATATTCATAGGCTTTCTCCTTCTGCCTTTAGGCTGGTCTTCGTCCTTCATTGTTTCCTCCCGGCGTTGCCGGCCTTCTGATGACGGACACCGAACGGTCGGTCTCGCGGGATGAAGTCGACGTGGGGCCCCGGCTCGATAATGAACACCGCGAGCGTGCTGAGAACGCACGCGACCGCGGCGACAGCCATCGCCATGTGGAATCCTGCGAACAGCTGAGGACCACCCTGTTGCAGGACGCCGCCGAGCAAGGCGATGGCGAAGAGCGACCCGGCGCGCGAGACCGCGCTGTTGACGCCAGACGCGGTTCCGGCGCGATTGGACTCAACGGAGGTGAGGACGAGGGTCGTCAACGGCGCGATCGCCAGGCTCATGCCCAGCGCCAGCAACAGGATGCTGGGGAAGATGTCCGCCCAATAGGTCGCGTTCGGACCGACACGGAGTGCCATGGTGCATCCCAAGGTGACGACGGTGCCGCCGGCGAACAATGGCAAGCGCCGGCCGAACCGGCGGCAGAGCATGCCTGCGAGCGGCGAAACGACCGTATTGAGCCGTGCATCCATGGTCTCCCGCAGAATTCGAGCCGCACAGCTCCAAATCTCCGACCGGGTAGTTTCACCAAGTGGCGGTGATCGTCGACGCCAGGCTGAAGGTTGGCTCCATCGCTGAGAGCTGCCGTGGCGCACATATGTCAGGCGGGCTGTCGAACCGCCGTCCCAAGACTATTGTCGATCAGGTACCGCCAGCATCCATCCGCGCCGCGGCGCACGATATCGCTTGCCGAGCCTCCAAGGTGCACGTGCTTGCCGTCGGGACCTGTGCCATCAATTGACCAATCCAGCACAATCTGGGCGATATCGTCGCCGACGAATACGTGGCGCGCCTTGGCCTCCAGCGGCAGGCCGAGGCTGAGATCGCGCTCGAGTTCAGCGGCGATCTCGGTGTGATCAGTGATGGTTCGCCCGTCTTTCGCGATGAACACGGCTTCCGGAGCATACAAGCCCATCATCGCGCTGACCTTGCCGGAGTTAAATCGCTCAACCAGCGACGCGACAATGCCTTCGGGTTCAGTAGGGAGTGAATAGGACTCGGACATCAGGGTCTCATGTTCGTGTTGGTCGAACTGCGATTCGGCGACGATACGCATGCTGTTGCAGTTATTAATCGCAACGCCGGACGAACTTTTCCAATAGCCGATGCGCATAGTTTTCATGGCGACGGGGAATGGCGCGGTGCGAGTCCTCAATCCATTTGTAAATCAAGGCGAGTTACTGCGTCACGCCGCGCTGCGAGTGGCAATAGCGATCGTCTATCGACTCTATGGTGAGGAGTGATTTCGCTGGACTCGTGCCGCGCACCGTGCCCGCCTACTCACGAGTAGTCACCGCCGCTTTGCTGAGTGAGGTTGCCGAGGTAGGCACGCTTCCCGATCTTCGCTCCGAGGTGCCGGAGGATCGCGTGCGCAATCGAGATGTGGAAGAAGAAGTCGGGCAGCACCAGGTGCCGGATGTAGTCTTCGCCGCCGAACCACCCGCGCACGATAGGCGGCGTCAGCTCATATGTGTGGGACTGGGCGCCGGAAATCTCGTCCGGCTGCACGTTTTGCAGGAAACCGCGAGTCTCAAGGAGCCGCCCCTTCAACGCCGGATACATCATCGGGGTGTTACTGGGTGATGGCGGATCGTGCTGCATCAACTTCGCCATGTGCGCCTCGACCTTGTTGCAGCCTACGGAGAACTGTTCTCCGAAAGTGAGCATGTCGGGCGCGAGCCGCTCGCCAAGAATCCTCCCAGGCTCAAACGCCTTGGTCCGTTCGAGTGCTTGGGCGTGGTCGAGATAGTCGTCCATTACGTTCAGTCCATGCACCATGACAGGGACTGTGATGTCATAGACCGCGAAGGACACGCTGACCTCCATGCGCTCGTTTGTAGTCTGAACGTCGGTCGGACCCGACAGGTCGATAATCGAAACGAATAGTCACAATAATTCCTTCTATCTCACGCCTTGCCACATCAGCTTGCAGGACAGTGGCCTCCGCGAAACAGCAGCAAGAGGAGAGCGCTGCGCATGCGGCCGCCTAGTGACGCAGAACGGGATATCCGTTCACATAAATCCAATCGGTGGCCTTGGCGGGCATGTGGCATCCCTGGCAATCGGAATGGTAGTCGGTCGAGGTGGTCTTGAGCGGCCTGTCCGCGTCGAACCACGACCATCCCCACCCGTCGCCCCACAACGGGTTGCCGGGGTGCGTTCCCTTGCTGTCTCTCACCATGACGAACCAGCCCTTGAGCTTGTCGGCGTGGCTCACTGTGCCGGTGGTCATCTCGTTCGTCGATGTCGCGAAGACCTCTTTCACCAGAACGGCGCCGTCCGGGAAGTGCCCCGTCTTCCGATAGGCGTCGATCGCCCCCGGGGATGCGTAGACGGCGTGCATTTCCTTCGAGCCTTCGCCGCTATCGGCTGCAATCGCCCAACTCCCGAGCGCTTGGTAGAGGGCTCGGTAGTCTGCCGGCACGCGCAGGTGCCCGGCGGCGTCCACCACGTTTGCGGTCGGGTCGGCCGGAGCCGCTCCGCTGACCTGCGCGAGCGCCGCCACGGTGCCGGCGACCAGCGAGACGGCGACAGCCAGGCCGACGGTCCTCGATAATTTCATGGGGTCTCCTTTGCTGCTCGCGCGGAACGGCGCAATGGCTTCAATCCCTGTCGAGGCGGCCGCGTGTTCGGACAGCCCAATCGACCTCAGGATCGGATGAAGCGGACGAAATTAGAAATTCCCTTTGGACATGCATTCGATAGTCACGGGGTATCGTCGTCCAAAAGCGCTGTACGCCTCGGCGGCCCGTCCGTCTTCGATCAGCCGTCGAGGAGTGCGCCATACAGAACGGCGTATGCGACCGCGATAATCACGTTCGCAAATCACGAAGCCAATGCGCCGACCCTGACGCCGGTCATTCCCGCGATGATCGCGGCCGCGACAATGGCGCTCATCGCGACGCAGACACCCCAAAGGCGATCAGCATTACGTTGATCGACACCGTGTGCGATCAGCACCACTCTCAGCCCTGAGGCAAGGTGGCTCAGGACGAAGAAGGCGCCGAGCGCGTAGTGAGGCAGCAGACGGATATTCCATGCGTCGCGAATGAGCCCAGTCGGGGCTCCGGTCGCGAAATTCCAATCCGTCGGTATGCCGAGGAAACTTCGCGCGTAGACGAAGACGGAATTCATGTGGCCGAGAATGTACGCTGACAGATAAGCTCCCGAAGCGACCTGATAGGTCCGCTGAAAGTCATGCGCTGCGGCGCTCCAGCGCCATGCCAGAAAGAGGCCGGTGCCGATCTGGAAAAGCATGGTCGCCACCAAGAGCGGTTCACCTAAGGCAGACCGGTAAACCACGCGTCCGATCTTCATAACGGCCGCGTGTGCATCGGGCCCTATTAAGCCGAACAGATGATTGATGAGATGAAACACCACAAATAAGCTCAGGACCGCGGCCGTTACCCCGTGGACAACCCGCCAACCCCCGACCGCAGGGACAGCCGCAGCGACCGGATCTCGGGCAGACTGCGACCAGATCGCGATTGCGAGCCAAATCGCGCACCAGACGACCTCGTCGGGAATAGGGCTTTTGATCATGGTCTGGACAACGCCGAGCAAGACATAGAGCGTTGGCGACACCACGCTGGCATAGGCTAGGCGTCTTGAACCGGGATTGGACGTGGGACGACAAGCCAGAGCGATCCCAAGAAACGGAACGCCGAACGCAACGAACAGGATGAAGGTCGCTTCGGCGATGGCGAGCGGTGGCCGCCTTACGGCCTGCGTGCCGACGATGGCATGAAAAGCATTGAGCAGAAATGGATAACAAATCGCCGCCGCTGCGGGAACCAAAGCCAAATCAAAGCGCTTCTCAAGAAACGTTCTGCGATTCTCGTGGCGAGTGAATGCTTCCATCATAAACCTATAAGCCACAACAATGAAACCGGTGTACGAGACGACTTCCAAGACAGGTTTGAGCAACGGGCGAGGGTACCTTCAGCCGAAGCTTCCGCAGAGGCTGGTCATCTTCTGAGTGATCTTCGAGTGCGTTGGCGCGCAAAATGACCAATTTGTCCAAAAGGCGCTAGATCGTGAAAATGTATTTGAGTTATTCATGCGGATCATGAACGACCCGCAGTGCCCTGCGCGCTGCTTGCCGTTCTCGTGCACCATGTACGAGCTTCTCTCGGGGCTCACGGCCGAAACTCGCGGCACCAGTTGTGCAAACTGCGACGGCAATGATTGCCGATACGGCGACTGAACGCGGCTTAGACTTCTCTGCAGAATTATTAACGTCGGTTTCGAGGTGCGATGTGGCTCGTGGCATTCCTCGCTACGGCATCACGCCGCGCGCAAGCGGCAATAACAATCGTCTATCGACTCTATGGCGAGGGGCGATTTTCCCTTGCCGGCGTTGGAAGGTCACTCTCCAAACCATCGCTTGTACCGAAACTTTCGACATGCGATAGCTTCACGCGGTGAGAACTGTCGCGACTGACTGTCGGACGATTTTGTCCTCCAGGCTGGGTGCTTGACGCGGATATCCGGGGCTTCTTCGGTGCCATGGCCCACTCATGGATTATCCGTTTCCTCGAGCACCGTATCGCCCTCGGCTGTCGTCGGGTCGATCATCGCGCGCACGCGCGCGATGCTGTCAGCCGGAAAGCCGCCCAGTTGTGCATGCGCGCGCACCGCCGCTTCGTCTCGCGCGATATAGACGCAATAGATTTTGTCGTCGGTGACGAAACTCTGAAGCCACTGGATCTCCGGCCCCATGTGCTGCAGGACACCACAGGCCTTCTGTGAGATCGCTTGCAGCTCCTGCTTTGGCCACTTGCCGGCACCGGCGAACTCACGCTCGATCACGAACTTTGGCATCATCGTCTCCTCTTGCTCGTGAGGGCGCACGTTTGCGCCACTCGTGCCCCAAGCGCACTATAGTCCCATTGACACTGACGCGCATCTCAATTGGCCGCGAAGATCCGGAAGCTTTGCTTGGTTCGCGTGCCCGGAAAGGAACAAGCGGCCACTACGTTACAGGCAATTTTGATACGAAAGGCAGGCCTGTGCGCGGCAAGCCGGCGTCTGGAGGTTGAGCCCCGTGATGCTGCCTCCGGGGTGAGCGAGGCTCGTGGCGAATCCTTGTTGCACCGAGTCCTCCATCGTCGAAATGACAATGGGAATTGTCTTGGTCGTTCTTGGCGGCCAAGCCCGCTGGACTGTTCCCGGCCACGATGACATCCACGTTCAAACCCGCGACTTCGGCCGCGTACCGGGGGAACTGTTCCGTTGAGCCACGGCCCCATCGCCACTCAATGGCAATGTTGTGACCTTCGACGCGGCCCAGATCGGCAAGCCCTCGTATGAATGCATGTGTGTATTGCGACCAGGAGGCGAGGCCCTCGTGAGAAAGGCAATTCTCGGCGCCTTGTGTGGCTGCTGCGCGAGGCTGCTGAGCGGCCACCCCGCCGCGTGATGCAATCGCGCCGGGTCATGATCAACCTCAGACACCGGGAGTGAGTATCTTAACGGAGAAATCCAGGACTCGAAATGGACTCTTGGGTGCGCGCCTTGATAGCCTGCTGGTAACGGACCATGTCGCCTTCGGGTCAATTTCGACCGTTGCTGCGGGTTCCGTGAGCCGCTCGATGTCTGCTTTCGCACAAAAGGGACCCACTGATTGCGCGGCACCGAAATGACGGGCCAGAAACAGACAATCGATTGATCATTGCAGTGAGGACGGGGTAAGGCCCCATGGGCTCCGGACCGTCACCCGTGCGCGCTGCGAGGCGCACGCTCGTGGTGATCGCGCTCTCGCAGATGCTGTCGGCCTTGGTGATGCAGGACCGCGTCGCCGCGCCGCCGACATGCACGGTGCAGGCACAGCGTCTAGCCGCAGCCGAACTTGGTCCCGGTCATGCCGAGCACGTCGCGTAGCACCCACAGCAGCGGGTGTCGCCGTCGACATCGACCTCATAGGGTGTGCCGTCGATCTTTAACGTGAAAGCCAGGCGCCTCTCGGTGGCTGAGACTGATATAGGACGCCGCCAGCCGACTTGGACTGCAGCGCCGGCTGGGTGCATCGATAGGCGCGTGTCGCTCACGGACGAACGCGGATGACCGTCTGTCCCTTGCGTCGCTCGGTCGGGTTCAAGGCGGCGACGGCGTTGTCGAGGGTCGAGACGTCGCCGATGTTCGTCTGCAGTCTTCCGTCGCGTACCCGCTGGACGATCTCACTCAGTTGGGCGCGATCGGACTCGACAACGAAGTCGACCGCCAAGCCGTCGGCGGGCCGCGCCTCGGCCGGCCCGACGACGCTCACCAGTGTTCCTCCAGCTCGAATCAGGCCTGCTGACCGCTTCTGGATGTCACGGCCGATGACGTCGAATACCAGATCGACTTCGCCGACATCTTCCAGGGCGTCGTTGTCAAGATCGACGAACTCCTTCGCGCCGAAGTCGAGCGCCTTCTGACGGTCGGCGGCGCGCCCGGTGCCGATAACGTAGGCGCCGGCCTCTCGTGCGAGTTGCGTCACCATCGCCCCGACTGCGCCGGCTGCGCCGTGCGCGAGGACGCTCTGCCCCGCCTGAAGGCGGCCGTGCTGGAACAGCCCTTGCCATGCGGTCAGGCCCGAGATCGGCAGGCTCGCGCCCACCGTGAAGTCGACGTCGCCCGGCAGCGGCGCGAGGTTGCGTGCCTCCATGGCCACATACTGCGCCAGGGTGCCGTCGCGATACCAGTCCGCGAGGCCGAAAACCCGCTGTCCCACCGACAGCCCCGTCGTGCCATAGCCGAGGGCAGTGACCACTCCGGCCAGTTCGTGCCCAGGGATCGACGGTGTTCGGTCACGGTCGCGGCGATCGGTCCAGGTCGAGGGCCACGCCAGCTCAGTCGGGACGAATCTCGACGCGTGAACCTGAACGATGACGTCGTTTATCGCCGCCTGCGGCTCGGGCCGCTGCACCAGCGCCATCCCGGCCGTTCCCGCAGCCTGGTCCGTCACAACGATTGCCTTCATGACAATTTTCTCCTCGGTCTTTTGCCTCTTTGCTGGATATGTTCCAGCGGTAAGAAACCCGTTCGACATCTAATGCCAAGGGCCATGGGATGGTTTCCCAGGTTGCCCTCGACGGGGCTGGTAGGACGCAGCCGGCCGATCCGGACAGCGCCGGCCGCGTGCATCGATGGGCGCGTATCCCTACGGACGAACGCGGATGATCGTCTTCCCCGTGATCCGCTTGGCCTTGATCCGCTCGGTCGGATTGAAGGCGGCGACGGCATCGTCGAGAGTCGAAACTTTGCCAATATTCGTCCGCAGCCGTCCGTCACGCACCCGCCGGATGATCTCACTCAGTTGGGCGCGATCGGATACGACAACGAAGTCGATCGTCAGGCCGTCGCCGGGCCGTGCTTCGGTCGGCCCGGCGATCGTCACCAGCGTTCCTCCGGCCCGGATCACGGCTGCGGACCGCTTCGCGATGTCGCCGCCGAAGACATCGAACACCAGATCGACTCCGCCGACGTCTTCCAGGGCGTCGTTCTCAAGGTCGACGAACTCCTGCGCGCCGAAGTCGAGCACCTTCGGACGGTGGGCTGCGCGCCCGGTACCGATGACGTAGGCGCCGGCCTCACGTGCGAGCTGGGTTACCATCGAACCGACTGCGCCGGCCGCGCCGTGCGCGAGGACGCTCTGCCCCGCGTGAAGGTGGCCGTGCTCGAACAGTCCCTGCCACGCGGTCAGGCCCGGCATCGCCACGCTCGCACCCACCGTGAAGTCCACGTCGCCCGGCAGCGGCGCGAGGTTGCGGGCCTCAACGGCCACATACTCCCCCAGGGTGCCGCCGCGATACGAGTCCGTAAGGCCGAACACCCGCTGTCCCACCAACAGCCCCGTCGTGCCATAGCCGAGGGCGGTGACCACTCCAGCCAGCTCTTGCCCGGGAATCACCGGCGTCCGGTCACGACCGAGACGATCGGTCCAGGTCGAGGGCCATGATAGCTCATCCCGGGTGAATCCCGACGCATGAACCTGAACGACGACGTCGTTTATCGCTGCCTGCGGCTCGGGCCGTTCCTCCAGCTTCATCCCGGCCGTTCCCGCAGCCTGGTCCGTTACCACGATCGCCTTCATCATCTACCTCCCGATGTGTGGGATGTCGTCGTTTCTCAGAGTTCATTTGCAGATGAGCGAAAATAGATCGGCGAAAATCGATGGTCCAATGACCTTCGGCTATGGAATCGATGCCACCGACTCCGCGTGCAAAAATCAACGGTGCGGAACAAACATCTGCTTTTCAGGCCAAAGGGCCGGCCGTCATAATGATGATCGACCGCTCGTCACCCTTGGCTTGGAAAAACTTTCCACGAAGGGAGCCTCTCTTTGATTTCGCCATTCGATCCTCGGAAGATGCAAATGGTTTTGCATGCTCGGCCGCGGAGATAATCGTGGAATCCTGAAGTGGTGCTAAACGATCTTCGCCTTGCTGGTACATCCGAAAAGCCCAGACGCGTTCCCGAGAATCGTACCCGGGTGCATCTGGGCTTTGACGTCACGCCCGCATCACACGACGCCTCCAAGCACTCTCGGAGAAAGTCGATGCGACCGGATAGAGTTCAGATCGAGCCAGTCCGTGTAATCGCGGGAAAGTCCTTCTCGGGATCGAACACGTTATTGAAGAAATTCGTCAGGGAGTACATCGCCACCAGCGCGACGATCTCCATGACGTTCGCGTCCGTGTAGCCCGCATCGCGAACGGCTTTCAGATCGGCGTCACTGACCTTGCCGCGGGTCTCGATGACTTTGCGCGCAAACTGGACGGCGGCGTCCCGCTTCGGGTCGCTGGCATGGCCCTTCCGAGCAAGAATGATTTCATCGGCCGGCAGCTTGGCCATATGCTCGGCCGTAAAGCTGTGAACCGTCAGGCAATAGTCGCAGCCATTCACTTCGGAGACAGCGAGGCCGATGCTGTCACGCGTCTTCACGTCGAGAGCCTTGCTCAAAGAACCGAGCAGGGCGGCCCACGCGTTGAACGCGATCGGGCTCTGCGCGAAGGTCGCCAGCATATTTGGGGTGAACCCGATGTTCTTGGTGAACGCATCGAGAGTAGGTTTGCTATCGGCCGGCACTTGTTCCGGCTTTAGAGCTGCACTTCTTGGCATCGTAGTCTTCCGCAAGTTACGGGCTTTACTAATACTCATACGAGATCCAGCACATCGGCGATCGGACGGCGCGGCTTCTGCGCCCAGTTTCCCGGACGCTCCGGCCCCACGGACAACAGCATGACTGGCACTTCGTCCTCGGCCAGTCCGAACTCGCGATGCACCGCTTCGGCATCGAAACCGATCATCGGCGTCGAACCCAGGCCCAGCGAGCGGGCCGCATAGATCATCGCCGCCGCGCCGAACGTGCCGGTGCGTACTGCCTCGTCGCGCTGACGCTGCGGGTAATCCATGTACAGATCGCGTGCAGGGATTTCCCATTCCGGCACCATCTTTGCTGGCATGATGCCCGCTTCCACCAGCGGTGCCAGACGCTCGGGGACTACGCTGGAATCGGCCAACTGGCCGCAGACGACGAAGGTAACGGCTGCTTCGGTGATCGCGGGCTGATCCCAAGCAATCGGACGCAACCGAGCCTTGGCTTCAGGCGTGCGTACGGCGATGAAGCGCCAGTTCTGTAAGTGGAAGGACGTCGGTGCGGTGGTGCCGATTCGCACCAGCTCGCGGATTTGGTCGTCGCTCAAGGTGGCAGCAGGGTCGAAGTACTTGGTGGCGCTGCGGCTCAGGATGCAATCGATGACGTCGTTGGTCATGGTGATTCCGTCGGACACGGGGACTCCTATGGGTGAAGGGATGGGTTGAGATACGAGAGTGCTTTCGCGTGGTTCTTAGTAGACGACTGCGAGCGCGCGGTCGGCGCGTTTGCTCACGCTGTCACTCCACGGGACGCTTTGATCGGGACATCACGCCAGCCTCACAGGCGTGCGTTATTTCTGGTGATGCTTGCGTGCAATCGGCGTAGGCGTAGGTCCCGCGGACGTTCGGCGCGTAAGCATACGCGCTGGCTCCGGCATCGAGAGACGGATCGCGAAGACAATCACCGCCGCGTCCCGACGCCGTAGCCTGGCACTGCGCCAAGGTGTCCAAGCTGCAGCTCAGAGCGCCGTATTCCGTGATGTCACGGCGGCAATACTCGTGTGGGCCCGCCGTGGTCGGTGCTGTACTGCCAAAAAATGCTGCGCAGGCGATCGCCGCGGCGCCAGAAGTCAAAAGCGTTTTCATGTTCTCTCTCCAGGATTTGTTCGCGGCCTCGAGGGGTCGCGTGAAACTCGGCCATCCCGTCCCGCTTTCGGACTTGCAGATAGGCGCCGGGTGATCGACCGTCCAATCACCTCCGGCTATCGAAACGATGCCATGCGGATCGGTCGCCTCGACACCGGAGGTCGTTGTGGCCGCGGGCTTGACGCGTCATGCTGCCCGCGCAACCGCCGCGACTACGACGACATCCCCGCCGGCGCCTGAGAGAAGCTTGAGTTTGTGTGGCTCGAACGCGTCGACGACGAATCGCTGCCGCGTTGGAGGGTGGAGTAACTCCGCTTGCGCTGAGAGTAGGCGTTGCGACGCAGACCGAGCAGTCCGCGGTGGTCACGCGGCACGCGCGGTGACAGCACGACCTGCCCGTCCGACACCCGCGCGTCGTGATCGGTCCGTCACGAAACCGGCTGTGCGATCGAGGCCCGGGACCTTCTGTTGACGCGCGTCGGCATGCGTTCGCGTGAATTCAAAGAGTTTCGCCGGTCTTTGAGACACTCAGCCGGATTATTCATGTTGCGGCTGAATTTATCTAATTCGGCTGCAACCACTACTCGGTCAGCCGCAACTGAGTAGTTGTTCAGCGTATTCAGTTGAAGGCAACGACGACCAACCCGTCAAAATCCCAGATCAGGTTGGAGTGCGGAAAAGGGCCCTTCACCCAGCTGCGCAGGCTGCCTGCGTGAGATGGCATCGTCCCGGAGACGAGCCCTGCATAGACAGCAGCAACTAATTGGAGAACAGCCTATGGAGCTTCATCAAGTTCGCTACTTCCTCGCGGTCGCGTCCACACTCAACTTCACCCGCGCAGCCGAGCAGTGCAATGTCACGCAGCCCGCCCTGACCAAGGGGGTGCAGAAGCTCGAGCAGGAGCTCGGCGGCGAGTTGATCTACCGCGAGCGCCAGCTGACGCAGCTCACCGACCTTGGCAAGGAAGTCCTTCCGATGCTGGAGCGCACGCTGGCCTCGGCAGAGACGGTGCGTCGCAGAGCCCGGGAGTTCCGACGCAAGGAGGTCGCGCCACTGAAGATCGGCCTCGCCCCCTCCATCTCGGCGTCGCTCATCCTCGATCCGATCGCGGAGATCGCAAAGTGCGTCCCTGGACTTCGCGTCGAGCTGCGCGAGGGCGCAGCGGAGAAGCTCGTCGAGCTCTTGCTTGAGGGGGAGATCAACGCCGCAGTGGTTGGGAAGGACGTGCAGGACATGCCCGCCCGTATCGACGACTGGTCGCTGTTCGAGGAGCGCTACGTCGCGGTTCTCGCGTCGACACACCAGCTCGCAAACCGTCCCTCGATCGGCATCGACGACCTCCGCGAGACCGTCTTGCTGGAGCGCACCGGATGCGACGTCGCGCTGAAGATACAGAGGTCGTGTTTTCCCGAGGAACCGCTCCAGCTCGGCCACTGCAGCGGTCACGACTTGCACCTGCAGCACATGGCCGCGGCTGGCTTCGGCGTGATACTCGCGCCCGAGCACATGCCGCGCCTCCCGACGCTCAAGACCATTCCGCTCGAAGGCGATCCGATTTCGCGGAAGGTGCGGCTGCTGACTGTGCAGGGGCGCCGCTACTCGCCGGCGCTCGACGCTTTCGTCAAGGTCGCGCGGCTTCGTGACTGGTCGGTCGAAGCCCCCCACCGGGGAATGTCGGACGCAACGCTCCCGGACGTGGCTAGCGCGCCCGCGGGTTAGTGCGCGGCGAGGTGGGCGAGGACCGGGATCAGTTCGGACGGGTCGCCGCGCCGCGTGTAGTCGACGCTGATGTCGGCGTACTCGATCATCCCGCCGGGCGCCACGACGTACCGGGCCGGCATGGTCAACGTCCAGCTCGGATCGCCGTTGAAGGTCGCGAGATTCATGCCGCAGCCCTCCTCGACGGCACGCAGTTCGTCGGAGACCTTCCAGCGCAGGCCGAAAGCGTGCGCGACCTTGCCTCCCGCGTCGACCAGGCTCGCGAACGAAAGCGCGTTGCGTCTTTGCATCTCCAGGCTGTTGTCAGGCGTCTGCTGCGAGACGCCGACCAGCGAAGCGCCGAGGCTGCGTATGTCGTGCGAGGCGGCCTCGATCGCGCGGAGGTCGATGTTGCAGTAGGGGCACCATCTGCCCCTGTAGAACACGAGGACGATTGGGCCCCGGTGCAACGCCTCGCGCGACGAGAACGCCCTGCCGTAGCCGTCACGCAGCTGGAAAGCGGGGGCTTGCTCCCCGGCGTGCATGGCCCGCTCGGCCAATCCAGATGCGGCAAGCCCTTCCACCGCACGTTGTCGAACCAGCGTCACTTTCGGCGGGGTCTTGGCGAGACACTCGGCTTTCAGGGCGTCCAGTTTGTCTTGGAGTAACATTTTCGTCTCGTCGCGCGGCCTGGTGTGCCCTTGGCATAATCGCTTATCCAGTGCGGCTTCGGTAGTCTTGCCGCGCGAGTTTGAGTTATTCTTGTCATGCATGAATGATCGCCCGCGAGTGAGGCGCTAAGCGGCCGCGCGGCAATCACGCCGCGTCGATCACCTGACGGATCTTGTATCGGCGGGCAAAGTGACGCTGCTCTTCGGCGCGCACGACATCGAGCACAACAACGCCGTGGCGCTCGTGCACTACCTCGCGGCAAACTAGTCGGGGTAGATGTTCGGGATCGGAAGTTCGCTCACGTCGTCGTCATAGCTTGCCGTCCGCCCGACGTTGACGTTGTCGTTGGTGCGGATGTCGGCGCTGAGGCCGAGCGTCCGCCCGACGGGACACATGTTCGCGGCCTGCAAGAGTTGGGCGCGCTCGTCGTCGACAAGGTTTCCTTCGAGCGTGATGGAGCGCTCGAAGGAGTCGCGGCCGCCATCCCCGCCATGGCGGTACGATACAGCTACCTCGACGTGGGAAAGCGGGATTTTCCGCCTTCGCGCATGCAGCCGTATCGTCATCGCCGTGCAGGCGGCGAACGAAGCGCTCAGCAACTCGTAGGGGTTCGCCCCGGCCGCGGTGCCGCCCCTGCCGTCGGGGCCACCGATCGAGAACACTGATGTGCCGGCACGGCCGTTGAGCGTGCCAGCGCCGTCAAGGTCGCCGGCCACCACAGCCTGTGGGCGGGGAGCGCCATCGTCGTTCGAATTCGTCATCGTGCTTTCCTTTCATTTTGACGGGCCGGCCGTCAGAGCGGGTCGCGGCAGTCGATCAGTTTACGCGGCATCCTCGCGGGAGCTTCCCGCGCGCATCGGCAGTCTCACGCTCTCTGACGGCGATGAGCGCGTTAGCGCAGCAGGCCGGCCTTCCCGGTGGAGCGGTGTCAGGCGTGGAGCGTATCGCCGCCCTTGGCGTCTGCGTAGTACTGAGGCGCCTCGCGACGGTCGTATTTCCCGTAGTCGCGTACGATCCGTACTCTCCGGACTCTTGCCTTGTCATTCGGCGCGGAAGCGTCCTCGTAGGCCTGCGCTGCAGCGGCATCCTTCCAGGATATGATCAGAATCAGGTCGCCGGGCGTAAATACGGCGTCGAAGATGTCCCAGGACGTGCTGTCGGCGGCCCACGGGTTCAGGCCGAGCCACTCGGCGCAATCGTAAGGGTTGTAGGTCTGCTTCCACTCCGCGGGGCGCGTAGCGTTGATCAGCGTGACCGTTGTTCCCTCCCCGACTTCGGTCTCGTCGAGCCTTTGCTTCGTGAGGGCGTACCCCGTTGGCACCTGACTGTCGGCAGTGATCTGGCCGACGCGCAGGTGGTAGTCTGCGAGGATTTCGTCGCGGCCCTTCTGCTGGACCTCGTGATGGCGCCTGTGGGTACGCCAGCGGACGAGCGACTTCTCGTCCCGCCAGTTCGAAAGCGAAAGGATCCAGCGCTCGCGGGTCAGGCTCCTGTAGCGAATGTTGTCGACGAAGCCCTCGACCTGTTCCAGCTCGGTGCGCAGCATCTTGGCGTTGTCGAAGTAGTCATCCCAGTTCCCTCTATTGGGGAGGACCTCGAAAATCACTGAAAACATGTTCGTATCCCGTTCCTAGAGTGCGGCGACGCAGTCGATCTCGATGTCGAGGTGCCTCGGCCAGGCGTGCCCCCTTCGCGGCAGAAGACCTTCAAGCCGTCGACGCCGATCGTCCTGGACAGCATCTGCAGAGCTCCCGTTTAGCTGTTGTGCGCCGGACGAGCACGGTACCGTCGAAGCATGGAATCCCGCGCGGCGAATGGGAAATGACGTCACGCCATGAAGTCGATAGCCGCGCGTTATGACGGCACGGCGCGGCCGATCTTGTCGGCCCCCGCGTACGCTCTTCGGCGAGAGCGGGATTCTTGCAGACGACAAGGCGCGTTGGCGCAGCTCATCACTGCCGCAGCGAAGCGCGGTTGGTCCGAAGCTGGGAGGCCGTTAGGCGCACCTGGCCGGCGCGTGGAATCAATCATCTGGCGCGGTCGCGAGCGGCCGCCGCCCGGGCCCGCGCGGGCGCACGGTCACGAACGCCGCGCGCCGCGGACCCCGCCGCTAGGGGAACGTCAGGCCGAAAGCGGCCGGATCGGGCTGCTCGCCTTTCCGTGGGACCAAGAAGCGCTCCAGCCCACCCGGCACGAAGCTGAGCAGCAGGGTCGCCTGGTCGCCGACCACCTCGATCGTATGCGGCACACCGCGGGGGAGAGCCGCGTAGGCGCCCGGCCCCACCTCGACACGGGCATCGCCGACCCGCGCGATTAGCTTCCCCTGTACCACGTAGAGCAGCTCGTCCTCGCGCGAGTGGGTATGCAGCGGCGGCTCCTCCCCGGCCCGCACCGTCCACATGACAGCGCCATATTCGCCTCCGGACTGGCTGCTCTCCACTTTCATCTCGACGCTCGAGCCTCCGCTCGAGGTGACCGTCTCGCCGCCGTGGGGCGGCGTGAGAACCGGCTGCTGGACTGACATTTGTAGCCTCCTGATTGTTGGACCTTTGTTCGACTTCGCAGTGGCGGCGAAAGGTTGCCGCTCACAACGTACCGTGAAGCATGGAATTCCGCGCGGCGAATGGGAAATGACGTCACGCCATGAAGTCGATAGCCGCGCGTTATGACGGCCGTCCGCCTTCCGCATCGGACTCGCGTGCACCCGACGTCGATTGCTCCAGCAGCTCGGTGAGCGTCCTGACGGCCTCCGTTAGCTTCAGGACTTCGCGCTCGCGCAGTTGGTCGATCTTCTCATGCAGCAACTCTATCTCGAGCTCCGCCTTCACGTTGATCCGGTAGTCGTTCTCCGCGGCCTTGCGATCGATGTCCTGCTGCCGGTTCTGGCTCATCATAATGACCGGCGCAGCGTAGGCCGCCTGGAACGAAAGCGCGAGATTGAGAAGAATGAACGGGTAGGGGTCCCACCCTCTCATCGCGCCGATCAGGTTGGCGGTTATCCAGACGAACAGGATCGCGCTCTGGACGATGATGAAGCTCCACGATCCCATGACGGTGGCAACCGCGTCCGCTATCCGTTGCCCCAGCGTTAGGCGCGCGACCGCCGGGGGCTGATCCATGCCCTGAAGCCGAAGCGAGCGGCGCGCTCGCCGTAGGTCGGCGAGCAGGTCGTGCTCGGCCTGTTCCATGTCGTCCTGGTCTTCCACCTTCTCTTCCACGCTGCCGGCACCCGTTCCGCTCGATTGCGCGGCCGACGCGGCCAGCGCCCCTACCGCATTCTGATCGTGTCGTTCAGCCGTGGAGTTTCGCCGCGGTCTCCGCGATGGCCCGCTTCTGGTACCGGGCGCCGGCAAGCTCGTTCTCGCTCGGCTGCAGCTGCGCGTCGAGCCCGGCGATCGTCGTCGCACCGTAAGGTACGTCGCCGGTGATCTCGTTAACTTGCATCTGGCCGGCGAGCCCGTAGTTCAGTCCGACCACCGTCATGCCGAAGTGGAGCAGGTTGGTGATGATGGTGAACAGTGTCGTCTCCTGGCTGTGCTGCGTCGCCGACGACGCGAAGGCGCCGCCGAGCACGGAGCTCCCTGAGAAGGAAGTCGGCAAATGCCCGTGCGGCCGGCTTTATCGTCTTTCCGCTGACGAAGAGCGCATTCACTTCCATCGAGCCGAAATCCCAGTCAGGCAGCACCCGCACGAGCTTGCCGGCCTCGAGCTCTGCCCGCGCGCTGTTTTCGCTCGACGCGGCGATCCCCAACCCGGCGACGGCGCTTGCCGTGGCTCCTTCGTTGATGGTGATCGCGAGCTGGCTGTCAACGCGCACGGAGGCGACGCGGCCGTCCTTGCGGAACGAAAAAGTCGGCGAGGGATGCGCCGGACCGATGATCACCGAGTGCTGCGCGAGCTCCGACGGCACCGTGGGCGTGCCGCGCTCCCGTAGGTAGTCAGGGGACGCCATGAGTATCCTCGGCAGGTGGATGATTTTGCGCGCCATCGCGCTCGAGTCGGGCAGGGCGCCGAACCGGAATGCCACGTCGATGCCCTCGGTCACGAGGTCTTGGTAGCGGTCGTTCGCCACGAGCTCGATCTTCAGCGCCGGGTGCTGGTTCATAAACGCGGGAAGTCGCGGGATGATTTCCCTGAGCACGAAACTTGACGACGTGCCGACGCGGAGCGAGCCGCGCAACTCGCCCGTTCCGCGCGCCTCGTGATCGGCCTCGTCGAGCGCCGCCAGGATCGCCTCTATGCGCATCAGGTACGTCGCGCCGGCCTCGGTCAGCGTCACCGCTCGCGTGGTGCGGCTGAAGAGCGTCGCGCCGACCTCCTCCTCAAGCGCGGCGATCAGCCGGGATGCAGACGGTTGCGACAGGCCGAGCTCGCGGCCAGCGCTGGAGAAGTTGCCGACGCGCGCGGCGCGGGAAAACAGTCTGAGTGCTGAGAGTCGATCGTTCATCGCTCGGCGTGCTCGTGGCGGGCTACACGGAGGCTCCCGGTTCCGGATGCGCCAAGCGTCCGATAACTGCGCATTGTAACCTCGCGTGCCCGGGGAAAGCCGGTTTTCCCAGAAGAGCCTTTGTGAGGCGCATTTAGACGGTTTGGGGCGCTACGGTCGATTGCGCGGCAGGTACTGTAGGGTTCTCTTGTGGCTGCCTGTACTAAGCGATCGCTTAGAAGCGAGTGCGTGATCCTCGTGCCCAGAATCCGTTAGCCGGATGGGCCCTTAAGGGGATGGGATCAGCGGCGCAGCAAATGCGGTAGACGCAATTTGCTCGTATCGCACGAAAACGCTGAGACATGCCTTTCCGGCTCAGGGGTTCTGCGGCTGCTGTGGTCTTATATTGAGAAGGTCCGCCATCCGGCTGAGCTCGGGAACCGAACGTGCCTTCATCTTCCGCATCAGGTTCACGCGATGCACCTTCACCGTGGATTCGGAGATGCCGATATCGTTGGCAATCTGTTTGTTCAGGCGACCGGCCACGACACCAAGCATGACTTCACGCTCGCGGGAGCTGAGCATGTCGAAACGCTCCTTGAGCGCGGCCAACGCGCTATCACTCTCTCGACGGGCACGATCGCGAGCGAGGCCGGCCTGGATGGCGTCAAGCAGATCCTGATCACGGAATGGCTTTGTAAGGAACTCTATCGCGCCGCCCTTCATCGCTTGCACGGTCATCGGCACGTCGGCGTGCGCTGTGATGAAGATGATCGGCACTTGCCTGTTTGCGGCGACAAGGTCGCGCTGAAGCTCAAGACCGCTTCGCCCCGGCATTCTCACGTCGAGCACCAGGCAAGTGGGACCGTCCGGCGGATCGGCCTTGAGAAAATCGGGAACAGACGAAAATTGTCGGGCAGGTAAGCCGACTGTCCGTAACAGCCGCGCGACCGAGTCGCGAAACTCGGGATCGTCATCGATAACCGTGACACTGGGATTTGCCTCACCCATTCTCGGTATCCTGCGTGGGGAAGCGCATTTTTCGCTTATTTCGGCGTCATTCTACGCACAATCAGTCGAGATGAACAGGTATCTTTTGCCTAAGCGGATAGCCGGAAACCTAAGCCATCGCTTAGGGGCGCGGTCATTGCATTATTGGAGAATGTCTCGGACACTGGAAATTGCATGCAGGCGCGAGGTATGCCGCCAGTGTGTGTGGAGCGAGGAAGGTGCCTGGAACCGGCAATGTTGAACCGAGCACTGATAGCCATCGTCGACGATGATCAGCTCTATCGTGAGTCAATGCGAAAGCTCGTAGCGTTAATGGGCTACACCGTCGAGGCGTTTCCGTCAGCAGCCGATTTCCTGGCGTCACGCTTTTTGTCGGAAACCACCTGCTTGATCGCCGACGTTCACATGCCCGGAATGACCGGTGTCGAACTGCACAGGTATTTGGTCGATGCAGGGTACGCGATTCCGACGATCCTCGTTACCGCCTACCCCGATGAGGTCGTCAGGGATCAGGCTCTAAAGGACGGGGTTGTTTGCTACCTCAGCAAGCCAGTGGAGGACGACTATCTTGAGCGATGCCTGCGTTCGGCTCTGCAGCCGGGTTCGCCGATCGAAGACAATTCATGAGTCGGTGTCCGCCGGCAAGGTGAACTGAAAAACGGCGCCGCGAGGTTCGTTCGCTTCCGCCCACAACTCGCCCCTATGAGCGTAGATGATAGAGCGGCATATCGACAACCCCATCCCTGTTCCACTCGACTTTGTGGTGTAAAAGGCGTCGAAGACTCGATCGAGATGCTGCGCATCAATGCCGGGCCCTGAATCGCGTACGGCTACGAGGGCGCCTGCCTGATCCTGCTCGGTGCTGATCAACAGCTCCCTTGCTCCCTCTTCAACCGAGCTCATTGCTTCAGCCGCGTTGAGAATCAGATTCAGTAGGACTTGTTGCAGCTGAATGCGATCCCCCAGAACCGGAAGCAATCCATCCGCAAGCCGAGTCTGGACCGAAATGCCATTCTTGTGGATCACGCTTTGCGCCAATACGAGCACTTCGCTCAGCGCCGCATTGAGATCAAAGCGTTCCTTTCGCGGAGGCGCTTTCTTGATGTGATCACGCATCCGTCCGACGATGTCCCTGGCCCGGTCCGCGTCCCTGACAACACAACCGAGCGCTTCCCTGACCTCACCCAGGTTCGGCGGATTCATCTCCAAAAAGCGCATTCCCGCACGAGCATTGTTGCGTGCGGTCGCGATCGGATGCAGAATTTCGTGTGAGAGCGAGGCGGCCAATTCTCCCATCATGCTCACGCGGTTCATGTGGGCGAAATCCGATTGCATCTGCTGCAACCGCGCCAACGCTTGTGTGCGATCTTCGGTGTCAGTCAGCAGAGAATACCAGCGAACAATGCGGTCGGAGGCATCCCGGACCGGAATGCCTCGGATCTCAAACCAACGAAATTCGCCGTCGAAGCGCCTCACGCGTGCTTCGGTCCCATAGGGAACGCCGGCGGCGATCGATTTTGTGAAGACTTCAGCGAGATGGGGAAAGTCATCGGGATGTATCGTTCCGTTTGTGCCCCAGTTCCTCAGCTCTTCCAGTGACTGGCCGCAATACTCAAAGATTTGACGATTTACGGCTTCGAGGTCACCATTCGGGGCCAAGACTGCAACGAGGCCCGGTATCCCGTCAATCGCCGAGCGCAAACTTCGCTCGCTTTCACGCAAGGCTTGCTCGGTACGCTTGCGTTGCGTCACATCGACGGTCGAATTCATAGCCTCCAACAGCGCGCCGTCGGAGGAAAACAGGTGATGGCTGGTTCCTTCAAGGTATTTGACTGTTCCATCAGGAAGTAAGATTCTGAACTCGGTTGTGAAATCCGTTTTCTGGCGCACTGCTTCTTGAACTGTTTCCCTCACTCGGTCTCGATCGTCTGGGTGGATGCGTTGCCGCATATCCTCACGGCTTGGAAGGCCTTGCAGCGGATCAAACCCCCAGATTCTGTAGCTCTCGTCGGACCAATAAATAAATCGCTTCGTTGTCGCACTATAGACCCAATTTCCGCTGCGGCTTAGCCTCTGTGCTTGGCTTAGCCAGGCTTCGCTGCGGCGCAGCCGGTCCTCGGCCCGCTTGCGCTCGGTCAGATCGAGGACGAACGCAAGGCGGTCGCCGCCTTCCTTGAACAGCGTGGCGCCCACAAGCACCGGAACGCGGCTGCCGTCTTTCCGAAAATACTCCTTCTCGAAGGGCTGAACGATGCCGGTTGAGTTTAGTTCAGCCTGGGTGAGTACGTCGCGCTCGCGCCATTCGGGCGGGGACAGCTCGGTCCAGTGCACGCGGCCCGAAACCAAGTCTTCACGGCCATATCCTACGAGACGTAGAAACGCGTCATTGGCTTCAATAATCCGACCTTCGCGGTCAGAGATGAAGATCCCGATGATGTTGGCGTCGACCAAACGCCGAATCTTCTCTTCGCGATCTGCGACGTCGTGATAGAGCCGCGAATTTTCGAGCGAGATCGCCGCCTGCGAAGCAAGCACCCTCAATACAGCGACGCGATCAGGCGTAAAGACTCCGGGTGTCAGATTGTTCTCCAGGTAGAGAATGCCTGTAAGCTTTCCCTGGTTGATTAACGGCAAACAGAGAATAGAACGGAGATAACTCTCAGCGATGTAGGGATCGGCAGAAAATGGATTGTGAGATGACGCATCGTCGAGAATCACGATTTCCTGAGTGCGTATTCCATAACGAACGAGCGACTCCGGCAGCGCGGCTGCAGTCGGGCAACCTTCCCGCAGATGCACAGTTATGTTCTCTCGGCTAGCGGTCGCTTCCGCCTGTATCTGCAGCTCATCGCCTCGCGGCGCAATCAGGAGACCTCGCACGGCACCAGCGTGCTCGAGAGCCGCGCGCATGAGTTTGTCGATGAGCTTATCCAGAACCATCTCGCCCGATACCGCTTGCGATACTTTGATCATCGTCTCGAGATCGAGATATTCGACTGGTGCTTCGATCGCGCCCGTCGAACCCGGATAAAGCCGCAAGCTGACATGGCGCAGGCGGGGCATCCGCGCGCGCTGCTCCTGTCTCAGCCAAGGATTGAGTTGATCGAGTTGTCTTACCTTTCCGTGCGCGCCCCAGCGCAGGTAGCAGTCCCGGGCGTTTCGTAGATATAGGTGCGCGATTTGCTCGAAGCCGCACGCGGTGTAAAAGCGCGCCGCCAGCTCTTTGGCGAGCGCCTCGTTGTGGATAAAGCCGTTTGCCTGTGCCGAAAGGATGGCTTGTTCGTAAAGGTTCATGGCATCGAACGCGCGGCCATCAATCCGGGCAATCTCCGCACCAACCAACGCAGCGCGGTTCTCGAAGTTTTCCGCACAGTGCTCCGCCCATACTTCGAGCTGTTTGTGGTGGGCCACAAGAGCCTCAAAATGTTGCTGCCTCTCCTCGGGAGGTGCGCGATGGCATGACGCCGCATGAGCAAGCGCATCATAGAAGCGAAACTCCGCCGTTTCGAACATCGACGGTGATGTCCACAGCAGCCGTTGCGCCCTCGCTGAAGCCTCGAGGGCGCTGGCGTTGTCGCCAGCAAAGAAGCGCGCCTGCAGCTTGCGGATCCAGTACCAGCCCTCGGCCAGCGCCAAAGCTGGGTTATTTGCCAAACCGTGTTCGAAGAGATGCTCAACGAAGCCCTCTTCGTCAAATGAACCGAATGTCGGCGTCAAGCCGCGGAGAGTCCGAATCAATCCGAGTTGGGTTCGGATGCGGTCAATGGCGAGACGGAACCGCATCTTCAGCGCAAACGTGAGACCACGCTCGGCTTCACGTTGCACCTCATCGAGTGGATCGCCCGCCGCGAGAAGGTTTGTGTTCAGGTGGGCGTAGCAGGACGCCTCAAAATTGAGATCACCGCTTTGGTTTGCGGTTTCGAACGAGCGCCGCACCAGATCACGGCCACCTCGGAGATGTCTCGTCCAAGGAACCACCAAGCTCCCAAAGTTGAAATAAATCCTGGTCTGAAAGCGCTTCAGCCCTCGTTTTTCGACCAAATCACAGCCGAGCTGCCCGAATCGAAATCCGGCCTGGTAGTCGCCGAAGTGTGGCCCAGCGACGAAGCCTAGCACTGAATAGGCCAAGCTCGATGCGTCACAGTTGCCACTCTCGAGGCTAAGGTTGACTGCCCGGCAGCTAATTAGGGAAAGCAGATTCGCATCCGTGTACAAGGCAGGCACCGCGAGCTTGGTCAGAACATCGAGGGTTGCGAGCGATGCCGGCTCGCTTAACAAAGGCAGCTCGATAAGCGCCTCGATCGGCCGGTCCCCGAGGATTGACCAGATCCGCCCGTATTCGCGCCGCGCTTCCTCTGCCGTCGGATGCGGCGACCACTCGATGCCCAGATGCCGGAGGAAATCGAGACCGACGGCGACCGCGCGGGCGCTCTGATCGAGGGTCACGTACAGATCCACCCGCAGACACGCGACGGTCGCTCGCTCGACCGGACCTGTGGCGTGAGCCGAAAGCGCTTCCAAGCGCTGCTCCGCTTCCGCCAGCGCACCGGTCAGGAACTCGCATTCGGCCCGATTCAGTTCCAGCGCGAAGGGGAGGTCGCGCCGGCGCACCCAGCAATCCTCCGCCAACAACGCGGTACCGGCGGTGAGATAGTTCAGCGCCGAGACGTACGCAGTTGAGGCTTTGGCGCGCTCGCCCGCGAACAGATTGAGCGCGGCGAGCTGTTCGCGCTCCTGCATGGAGGTCATTAAGCTCGCCCCACGATTGAGCTGATTGACGATATCGAAGATCGCCTTCTCCGGTTTTTCCGGAGGCGTATGCGCCGCGAGCAGTCTCCCTATTCGAAGGTGCGCCTCGGCGCGCAGTTCCTCCGGGATCAGCCCATAGGCTGCCTCCTGAACGCGATCGTGGACGAACCGGTAGGCGCCTGCCACACGTTCGACCAGCCCCTGATGGCGGGCCGGCCACAGAGTCGTATCGATCTGCCCCTCCGAAATCCCGAGGACCATCGAAAGTGCCGTGATCTCGGCGATGTTTCCAAGACAAGCCAGCTGCTGCAATGCATTTTGCGTCTCGGTCGGCAGGCGGGTGATCTTCCCGACCATAAGATCAGCGACGTTGTCGATGTAGCCCTTGGCGTGAATGCGGCCGATATCCCAGGACCAGCGCGCGCCATCATGATCGAATGTGAGTAATTCTTCCTCGGCGAGCGAAGACAGGAACTGAATGGCGAAAAACGGATTGCCGCCGGTCTTCACGTGCACCAGCTTCGCAAGCGGCGCAGCGCGCTCTAACTCGCAGCGAAGAGCGTCCGCAACCAACTGCCCAAGGTGCTCTCGGGCGAGCGGCGACAGCGTGATCTCCACGACCTTTCCGCCGGCGGCCTTGATGGCCTCGAGCTTTCTCATTAGCGGATGAGCGGCAGTGACTTCGTTGTCGCGATAGGCACCGATCAGCATGAGGTGCGTCAGACCTGGCCGCAACAGATCCTCGAGCAGATCAAGCGTCGGCGCGTCGAGCCACTGCAGGTCGTCGAGGAAGAGCGTCAGTGGATGGTTCGGTCGGGCAAATGCGCCAATGAAGCGCCGGCATACGAGTTGAAAACGGCTTTGTGCTTGCTGTGGCGGTAACTCAGGAACCGGTGGCTGGTCTCCGATGATTGGCTTGAGTTCGGGAATGAGATCGATCATGAGCCGCCCGTTCGATCCCAGCGCCTCTAGAAGCGCGCGGCGCCAGCTTGCCAACTCGGTGTCGTTCTTGCTGAGGAGAGGCCGGATGAGACTTTGAAAAGCCTCCACCAGTGTCGCGTAAGGGATATCGCGCTTGTACTGGTCGAACTTGCCAGACGCGAACAGGCCGCGCGGCTGCACCAGTACCTTGTGCAGTTCATCGACGACTGAGGACTTGCCGATGCCGGAAAATCCTGAGACGAGCACCAACTCTGGCACACCGGTCTTGATGATGCGATCGAAGCAGGAAAGCAACGTCGCGATCTCACGATCTCGTCCGTACAGCTTTTCGGGAATCAGCAGCTGATTCGGCGTGTCCTGCAGTCCGAGCGGGAAGTCATCGATGCGTTGGCGCGCTTCCCATTCCGCCAGGCAGCGTCGCAGATCGCGCTCGACACCGCCCGCGGTCTGGTAACGATCCTCGGGTGTCTTGGCGAGCAGTTTCATGATTATCGCCGAGACGGGCGCTGGGACACTCTCTAACCGCTCCCCTGGCGGCACCGGCATTCTGGCAATATGACAGTGCACCCATTCCATGGGATCGGTCGCTGTTAAGGGCAGGACGCCCGTGAGCATCTGGTACAGCGTGACGCCGAGGGCGTAGAGATCGCTGCGGGCGTCGATCGAGCGGTTCATCCGCCCGGTTTGTTCGGGTGCCATGTAGGCAAGCGTACCGGCGATGGTCTCGGGCGGCTCGGGCGCCTGCCGCTCGCGGGACAGGCGCGATGCGATGCCAAATCCCGTGAGCCGCACCTGTCCATCCGCGCAGTCCACCACAATGTTGGCTGGCTTGATGTCTTTGTGGATGAACCCGCGCTGGTGAAGCTTGCCGAGAGCCCAGGTGACAGCGGTGGCCAGGCGCAAGAAGCGTTCTACCTCCATGGGCCCACCGAGCAAACGGTCGAGCGGCTCGCCGCCCAGATCATCGAGCACCAGCACGGTCCGACCGGCGTCGCGCATGAGGGCGAGTGGCCGCGCCGCCCATGCCCCGTCGAGCTCATCTTTCAGCTCGTATTCGTGCGTGAGGCGATCGAGTCTTGAGGGGGACGGGTGGTCGGCGGCAGGGGAAACAAGCAAGACGGCGATCCGGTTGCCATTGTCGTCCAGTCGCCAGCCACGGCGGAACACGCGCTCCCCGTCCTCCCACACCTGAGAGCTACCGTCCGAGCAGGCGACGTTCAGCGACGGCTGCACCATCTATCAGACTCCGGTGTCGCGCGTCGGCTTGAAGTCGGCTGATCAGGCACTTCGTGCGCCACACGCGCGGCCCCCTCTTCAGCCTAGAGAAATCGTACTCCATCGCCCGAGAAATGCCAGCCGTCCCTTGGTCTTTCGCGGCGGCCGAGAGTTCCGCTCGAGCGAATCCTCGTGGAACGAGCGCCGCACTCTCGCCGCAGGACCCCAGGCGTGCCTCAGCACACGTTCAGCGCGAAGGTGCGAGCCTGATTGCGAAGCCAATCTGGCATGCTCGTGATCGAGGCTTCCGCCGGACGAACGCAGTCGCGGGATCGCAGCGGGCGAACTCTAGGACTCCTCTGAGCCTTCGTATCATCGTCCCGCCCCTTTGGATGCCCCAGCTCAACCCGCGCTCAATTGAGCCGTTGGTGACAGTCCCCTTAGTCTTAGTGCATCCGAAATGCGCACAGGCCAAAAGGAGAAAACAATGCCTTACCGCTTGGAAAGTGACGGGTCTGACAAGACCATGCGATGCGCAGTCTGTGAGGGCAACTTTGGTCTCGTTCGGCATTATTCGTGGCGAACGCCGCTTTGCTCCAGGAAGTGCGTCGATCGCTTCAAGGCGCGCCGCCAAAGCGACCACAATTGGATGAGCTGGTTCCAAATCGCTTTCGACCAGTCGCTCGGGAACCGCGCGAGGGCGTCATGACGCTTCAGATCTCACAACGACGCAAGGAATACTTGAAGACAGCGCAGACTTTGCTCCGCACTGCCAAAACCATGACTGACCAAGCGATTGCGGCTCAGCTTAAGGCTCTTGCCGACGACTACGAGCGGCGAGCCGAGAAGGCTTCGCTTGACGATGCAGCCAAAGCATTGGCTCGATCCGGTGCTAGCGCTGAATGCGAGTAGCATACATGAGCTGATGGGCAGCTTCTCTCAGCAGCTCTCGAGCCGACCAGAGATCTAATTTCAGCCGAAAGTCGATCCGCTAGGAGGGCGAGGGCGGCTGCCACTCTGCCGACATCCGAAACCGGCACTCGCCTTTTCTAAGCCATGGTTTATGTGGCGCAACTACAGCCGTACCCTGAACAACCCACGTGCACTCCGCAAGCTGGTCGCGGGGCCGACCGTTTTCATCTGCGACGAATGCGTCGAACGTTGCATGGACATCATCCGCGAGGAGAACAAGTCCTCGCTGGCGCGACGGCACCCCGACGCCGAAGGAAATCTGCAAGGTCCTCGACGACTACTGACTCGACCGAACTAAACGGACGCCGCCTTACAACACCCGACCCCGTCAGATAATAGGAGTGAAAACATGGGTGAGGTTATTCGATTTGTCCCAAAGTCCGAGCGGGAGCGAGTTCGCCTTATTCGAGAAGCCCGAGCGATATACGACAGCGTCTTTCCGCCGTCTGATCCCGTCCGCGAGCAGCGGGACAAGGCATCCGCAAGCCATGTGCGCATCGGCGCAGACGTCCATCGCGGCGAGGGCGACCTATCATGATCGCGATCATCGCCGTGCTCTGCAGTTTGTCTTCACCGGCAAATTGCCACGAGCAGACCGTCACCACCTCGGACTTCGTTGACGTCTCGATGCAGTCCTGCCTGATGGGCGCACCCCAGCTCGCCGACTGGATGAATCAGCATCCGACCGAGCGCCTTGCGACCAGACCGCCCTTGTCTTGGTCGAGTCCACAGGGCGGCCACATAGCGATAGGCGGTGGAATGCGTCAGATTCAGCGCGCGCGCGACCTGCTCAGCCATTTGTCGTGCAGCTCGGAATCTACATGAAATCCCTCGTGACAGGCGATCTAGGGTACTCGTTCAGGCACAACATGCCGATCAGCGAGCTGATCCTGGATCGCCTGCCGGCCACGCTTCTTCTGGTGTCCGTCAGCATCCTTCTTGCCGCGGCGATCGGCTCATCCCTCGGCCTCCTGGCCGGCTTCACGAGAGGGCGCTGGCCCGACGCCGCGATCTCGTTCCTTGCGCTGCTCGGTTATGCCACGCCGCTGTTCTGGCTCGGGCTGATGCTGGTGGTGATCTTTTCAGTGCGGCTTCGCCTGCTGCCTAGCAGCGGGATGACGACCGTCGGCGCGGATTATACCGGGCTCTTCTTCCTCGCGGACCTTGGCGCACACCTGGTTCTTCCGGCTGTGACGCTGGGGCTTTTCTATCTCGCCACCTATGCGCGGATCGTGCGAGCGTCGACGCTCGACATCCTGAGCATGGACTACATCCGTGTGGCGATTTCGAAGGGCGCTTCCGGTCCGAGGCTCGCTTTCGTCCATGTGTTGCGCAACGCGATGCTTCCGGTTCTGACCATCTTTGGCGTCCAGTTCGCGACCGCACTCGGTGGCGCGGTCGTGGTCGAGGTCGTCTTCGGCTGGCCGGGGATCGGCAGGCTTGCGCAGGAAGCCCTGCTTCAGCGCGACGCCAACTTGCTGCTCGGCATTCTGTTCTTCTCAGCCATGCTAGTCTCGATCGTCAATCTGCTGGTCGACTTCCTCTATTCGGTCGTCGATCCGAGGATCAAACTCCAATGACATCCCTTCGTATCGCCGCGTCCGCCGTGGGCGGCGGGAAGCGGTTGATCATTCTCGTGGCACTGGGGGGATTGCTCGTCCTGCTCGGAATCATCGGTCCACACATCTATCCGGTCGATCCCTGGGCGATGTCCGGATCGCCCTTCGTTTGGCCATTTCAAGACCCGAATTGCATCCTAGGTACTGACGCCCTCGGCCGAGATGTTCTAGCCGGACTGGTCCACGGCACGCGCCTGTCGCTTGTCATCGGTATGGTCGCTGCGACAACGGCCCTTGTGCTCGGCATTCTCGTGGGCGCGATTGCAGGCTACTACCGCGGCATAGTCGACGACGTGCTGATGCGTTTGACCGACACGCTTCAGACGACACCCTCGTTCCTGATGATGATTGTGCTCGTCGCCGTCTTCGGCTCGTCGATCCCTGTGATAATCACCGCTATCGCCGTGGTGTCGTGGCCGCCGGTTGCCCGCTTGACCCGTGCCGAATATCTCACGCTACGCGAGCGCGAATATGTCAACGCGGCGCGTCTCCTGAAGATGGGCGATATCAAGATCATGTTCGGCGAAATCTTGCCGAACGCCCTTCCGCCGATCCTGGTGATGGTGTCGATCCTGGTTGCCAATGCCATCCTGAGCGAGGCAGCGCTTTCCTTTCTCGGGCTTGGCGACCCTAATGCCACATCGCTCGGCACCATGATCGGCACGGGGCGCGAGTCGCTCCGGAGCGCCTGGTTCTAGGTCGCCGTGCCCGGTTTCATGATCGTCTTCATCGTGATCGTCGTGAACCTGTTGGGCGACCTCCTCAACGACTGGCTCAACCCGCGAGGTGGCTCGTGACCCGCGCCCAACCAACCGAACCCATGACCGCGTCGGAGGCCAAGGTCGCGTGGGCGCTTCGGGTCGAGGATATGACCGTCACGCTCAAGACCCGGACGGGGACCGATCTGCAGGTCGTGGAAGGTGTCTCGCTCGCGGTGCGGCCGGGCGAGGTCATGGGACTAGTCGGTGAATCCGGATGCGGAAAATCCGTGACAGCTCAGGCCATCATGGGCGTACTCCAAGGCAGCATGAAGATCGCCTCGGGCCGGATCTGGCTAGGCGAGCAGGAACTCACGGCTCTGCCCGACCGCAAGCGAAGGGAAATCCGCGGTCGGGACATCGCGATGGTGTTCCAGGACCCGATGAGTTCGCTAAACCCGCTCATGACCATCGGTTCGCAGATAGCCGAGTCTCTCATCATCCATCAGCTAGCGAGCCGCAAGGAGGCGAGATCCAGGGCGCTGGAACTGCTGAGGTTGGTTCGCATCTCGTCGCCCGAGATTCGGATGTCGGAATATCCGCACCGCCTCTCAGGCGGCATGCGGCAGCGCGTGATGATTGCGATCGCGCTGGCGTGCAAGCCCAAGGTCATCATCGCCGACGAGCCGACGACCGCACTCGATGTCACGATCCAACGCGACATCCTGAACCTGCTGCGCGACCTGCAGCAAGAGCTTGGGCTCTCGGTGCTGATGATCACGCATGACTTCGGCGTCGTGAAGGAATTCGCCGACAACGTCACGGTGATGTATGCAGGAAAGGTGGTCGAGCGGGCGGCTTGTGCCGATCTGTTCGATCACCCGATCCACCCCTATACGACGAGGCTTCTTGCCGCCACCCCCCGTTTCGACCGTTCTGTGGACGGCGATGTCCGCAAGAGAATGGTTGAGATTCCCGGTATCGTGCCGCCGCTTGGCATGCTGCCGGCGGGGTGCAATTTCCATCCACGGTGCGACCTCAAGTCCGAGCGCTGTCTCGCGGACAAGCCTTTGCTCCTGCCCGTGGGCTCCACGCACAACGTGGCCTGCTTCAATGCGCGAGGCGCGCATGCCGTCCGGTGAAGTTGTCTTGAGGGCCGACAATGTCGGCGTCGACTACACCGTCGCCGGCAAGGTGGTGAGGGCCGTCGAATCGGTGACGATCGAGCTCCGCAAGGGCGAGACTCTCGCCATCGTGGGCGAATCCGGTTGTGGCAAGTCCAGTCTTGCTCGGACGCTTGTGGGGTTGGTCCAGCCCACGCGGGGCACGATCACGATTTCCCCCGGCGACACTGTTGCGATGGCGCGCCAGAACGCGATCCAAATGGTGTTCCAAGATCCGTATTCGTCTTTCAATCCGCGCAAGCGGATCTCCCGATCGCTTGACGACGCGCTGGCGTTGTCGGACCGCTCGCAGTCTCAACACAACGAATGGCGCGATTTCCTAATCAAGACCGTCGGGTTCGGACCAGAAGTGCTGACCAGATACCCGCACGAATTTTCGGGTGGCCAGAGGCAGCGGCTGGCCATTGTCCGCGCGTTGTGCACCGGCGCGAAGATCGTCGTCTTCGACGAGCCTGTTTCCGCGCTGGACGTGTCGGTGCAGGCTCAGATCCTGAACATGATGGCGGATCTTCAGGTCGAGCTCGGCCTATCCTACGTCTTCATCTCGCACGATCTGGCGGTGGTGAAGCACATCTCGGACTACATCGCCGTCATGTATCTGGGCCGGGTTGTCGAGGAGGGGCCGCGCAGCACTTTCTGGCCGGACGCCAAGCATCCCTACACCAATATGCTGATGAATGCCGTGCCCGGTGTCGCGCAGTCGTGTGGCGCGCAGCAGGGCCCGAAGGAGGCCATCGACGTCACTGCGATCAATCCGCCCAAGGGTTGCGTGTTCAGCCCCCGCTGCCCCAACCGGCAAGATATCTGCAGCAATGCCGCGCCGGAGCTGCGCGCCGAGGCCCGAGGTCGCAAGATCGCATGTCATGTGTTGTAGCGCGGGCGGCAGCGGCCGCGCCCGTTCCGGACCGGGGTGGACGCCGCACTGATTGCCACCGTACCGCCATATGCGCGTACGTGGATTGACGGAGAACATAACTTTGGATTCGAACACCCAACCCAAACAGCGCATTCGCCGCGCCTTTGTCACGGTCGGCGACCGTCTGGTTCACTACCGCTACGCTGGCAGCGGCCCGGTTGTGATCCTCATCGGGCAGTCCCCAACCAGTTCGCGGACGCTGGATCGTCAGACTCTGGCCTTCGCCGAGCATTTCACGGCCATCGCGCTGGATGCACCCGGACTGGGCCGGTCAACCGCGCTCAACACGCCCAAGCCAGACGTGGCCGATCAGGCCATCGCGCTTGCCGACATGCTCAACCAGATGGGGATTGCGAAGGTCGGGCTGTACGGCTCTCACACCGGTGCCAGCATCTGCTTGGAGTTCGCACGCCGCTTCCCGGAGCGATCGGCAATCGCGCTACTGGACGGCCTGCCGATCTATTCAGACCTGGAGCGCAACCTGCGTCTCAGTACCTATTTCCCCGAATATACGGCGACCTGGGAAGGGCTGCATCTAATGTGGCTCTGGTATCGCTACCGCGAGCAGAATGTGTTCTGGCCCTGGAACATCCGCGGCAAGGGTACCCGCGGCGATGTCGACATTCCATCGCCAGAGAAACTGCACAATGGACTCGTGGATATCCTCGAGGTCGGCATGGGCTACGTGCCACCCTACGCGGCGGTGTTCCGGTATCGTGCAGAAGAGGCCATCCCCCATCTGAAGACGCCGGTCTATTTTCTCGCCTACCCGGACGATTCACTGCTCCCGGCGCTCCGGCACCTGCACAATCTGCCTGACTGCTGCCGCATTGCGGAAATGCCGATCGACAAGGCGGCGGGAGTCGCGCACGAGATCGCACTGCTGAAAGAGGCTGGTGACTGGGGCCAGTCGCCCTTGGTCATCGGAACCACGCCGCGCGCCGCCGGCCAAACCCGCGACTATTTCGACCTGCCGGGGGGGGGCAGCTTGCCTTGCGCCGCTACGGCGCCGGCAAGGGACGGACGATCATCGTCCTGCCGCCTGCTCCTGGATCGGTCAGCATGCTGGGCACACTGCCCGAGTTGCTGAGCAAGGATCGCGAGGTGATCGCGATCGACCTGCCGGGATGCGGGGACTCGGACGCTCTCGCCAATGTCGCCGTCGAAGTCGAAGCCTATGCCAGGACGATCGCTGGGGCTCTTCCCGCGCTGGCCGACGTTCCTGTTGATGTCTATGCCAGGGATGGCGGCGGAGCGGTCGCCGTCGCGCTGACCCAGCACGCGCCTTCGCTGATCAAGAAGGTTGTCCTCGACAATCCGTCAGCACTGCCGCCAGCACAGCGCGACGAGATCGCGGCGCGCTATGCTGAGCCGATTCAGCTCGACTGGGATGGTGCGCACCTTATCCGTCTCTGGCATGCCACGCGCGACCAGGAACTCTACTGGCCTTGGTACGAGCGGACGCGTGAGGCGGTGCGCAAGAACGATCCCGACATCGATCCCGAGCGCCTGACGACCGAGGTGCACGCCTACCTCAAGAACCACGAAAGCTATGAGGACACCTGGAAGGCGGTGCTGACCTATCCGATGTATGAGCTGATTGAGAAAGGCCGCGATCGTCTGGTCATTTGCGGCGATGAGAACGGTAAGTTCGTCGACTTCGCGCGCGCTGCGGCGGGTGCGGCGTTCCACGCCCTTCCAGCCGGCAACTTTGCCCGCAGCGCGGCGATTCTCGATCTGCTTTGCGAATAATGAATGGGCGGGTGTACGCCCGGCGCGCGCACGTGACGTCGGGATCTTTCGGAAGCAGAAGCACTCTCTCGCCCCGCTCTGCTTGATCCACATTCGAGCGGTCGATACCAGCATTCGGACCTTTCAGTTGGGAGGTCAGCTTGATCCGTCTGACACGCCAGGCCGGAGATGTCCTCGTCGTAGATTAGGATACTGGGGCGAGCAAATCGGACAATCTGAAAGATCGGAGGGGCATTTGGAGCCCGCCGGTCGAACTTGAGCTTGCAACCGCAGGTGATCGCGGAATGAGCGGTTATGGAATGTTGGCTTGTCGCAAAATAAGCCTATCGGTCCTCCCGCGGTCTGCTCAAATACCGGGCCGCGATTTTCTGCGATTTTGTCCTTTTGAGCCAGAACCTCGTTGTGCGCGGGCTAGGCGAGCTTTAAATCACCGGTGAGGAGCGAGCGCTCCTCCGCATTCATATCTGGAGTGGGTCAAGAAGAGTCGCTTGAGGTTCGTCAAACATAATTTGCGATCGCGGATTTCAGCGAACCTGCCAGCGACTTCGCCTTTGGACTTGTTGCGATCATTCGGACTAATGATCTTTTTTAACGTGTTCGGGCTCGCGCCTTCGGATAGGCGGAACAGGCACACGCGCGGTAGACGCTCTAGATGACGTGTTCGGCAACACCGCGCGGTCGATGATAGGGCAGGAATTCCTGTTCGACGAGGCTAAAAGTCCGGACCAAATACGTCATTGTTGAACTGGCCTGAAGCCTCGTCGTTGTCCATGCTGTTGATGAGGTTCTGCTCGGGGTTCGTGAAGCCACCTGCCGAGAGCGTATTTGCCGGCAGCGCACCATAACTGGCGCGATATTTGTCCATCGCGGCCACGCTGCCGACATACGCACAGGTACATCCGGAGGGATCCGCGTAGACGTAGTAGGGGCGTCCGCCCTTTTGCCGTAGCTGGAACTGATTGGGCGGGAATGACATCAGCCGATTCACCATCTCCGGCGTCGTGGCGGCAATGGGATTAAACCCCGACGATATCAACAATTGGCCCGTTGATTGCTGAGCGTAGCCGGATGCAACCGAATACAACAGGACGAGAAAAGCGATCGGGGCGACGCCTGCACGAGCGCATGCAGACCGAGGACTCATAATTGTTCCTCCAAGTTCAGTCATGGTGTACCTGGCTTCGAGATTGAAATCTCGCTTCGCATCAGCGAACTGTCGCATTCATAGTGATCACCGACGTCCCAACAGGGCCGCCAATCTCATTTCCCGTCGCCTCGATTGCGAACGCGTCGGTGCCGGTGAAGCCCGCGTTCGGTGTATAGGTGTAGGTGGATACGTTCACCATGTTCAAGCTCCCATTCGAGGGCGCTCTTGCGATCTGGGCGCTAAGAATTTCACCATTGATGTTGAGCGAGAAGAGGCAGGCGCCGCCGGCAGAAACATCGAAATAGCCAGTCGCGGGAAATCCCCAGGTGGATGCGCTTCCGATCACGGGGCACTGGGTCTGTGCCCGCGCCTGCGCCGTGACGAAGAAGGCGATCAATGCCAAGGTTGTGGCGATGCCGCCGGCGATCTTGCTTATATCAATGCAGATTGCCGGCCGGGCGCTCGTTTCTTTCCGCGGAACGAACATGGCTAACAAGCTCGTAACGCCTGCCACGAACCAGGGTTTGCGCTGCATTAGAACCTCAATATTGGGAGCGTACTCGTCTGCAGGGGTTGATCGCCGATCCGTGTCGGGCGGCAGCTATGTGCCGCCCGGCACGGACGCGCTCAATAACAAGGAGGATAGGGATAATAGCCGCAATAGGGCCGGGCGTAGGCGGCTCCGACGGCGGCAGCTCCAACAGCAGCGGCTCCGGCATACATCGCGCCTCGGTATGCAGTGCGCCGCGCGACGCCCGCAAAGGAAAGCGGTGTAAAGGGGCGGCCGATGATATCGATGAAGATCGACGCTGCGCCGTCGGCACCGGTGAGATCACCCTCGAGTGTCTGAACGGTGAAGACCAGCTTGTCCCCGTCCAGCTTCGGATTTTTCAGGACGACCACGGCATCCTTTACGGAGCCGTCCTTGCTGTTGAAAGCCGAAACGGTCGCGTTCGGAGGATCGCTGGCGAAGCTGTCCTTGCCCGTGGCCCAGTCGGCGATGATGTCAGCCGTGAGTTGGTGGCCGGCGGCGCGCACAGGCCGGTCTGCGAATATGATCGAGTTCGGCGTGATCCCGGTGAGGACAAGGCTGTCGCCCTGCAATGTTGCCCCGCGGGAATTGAGAACGATGAGCGATGGCACAATTTGATCATGTGCAGCAGAGGGCGTGCCGATCGTCTTCAGGTTTCCGTTGGGCGCGCTTTGAGCCAGCGCGGTCCGGGGCGCGAGCAGTAACGTCGCCGCCAGCAATGCGATGCAAATGTGCCCGCCCTTCTTGTTGCGCATCTCGTTCTCCCTTGCAATCGGCCGGAGGCGTCCGGCAGGTTGGATCAGTGTGGACCGTAGACGCCACCAGGCGGGCCGCCTATGCAAAATCGGCAAAATAAAACACCCATTCGATTATGGCGTTTTCAGCATGGTCCGGCGCGCATGTATGAGGTTCTCAACCCTGTTGACGGCAAGGTTCAACGTCGCCATGTCCACTGCATCCTCGTCCCCATCCGCAATTTTGAGGCGCTGGTCGCTTAAGATGTCGTCAATCCGGTTTTCTATCTCGGACAATTCGTCCTCGCGCTCCGCCTTGCGGACCCGACGAGCCAGGGCATAGAGCGAGTCGAGTGCCGCTTCATCCGGTTTCGATGTCCGCAGGCCGACGAACCGCCAGGCCGCCGCGAGGATCGAGGCCAATCCGCCAAGGATCATCGGCGTCAGGTAGATCGCATTGCTCCACTCGTCCAAAAAGCTCTGCTGGGTGTCATTGAAGTACTCTGCCGCACCCGCATGGACCGGCAGGAAGGCGTCGGGGTCCGTGTCGGGAGCGGTGACCTGCGCCAGCATCGGCAGTTCGTGTATGAGGTCGCGCCGCGCGGCGAGAAGCGATCTCGTCAGGTCGGCAATGGTGTCGGGATTGAGCTTTTTTTGCGCGACCAGGTAGAATGACACACGCAATGTCGTCAGGTCGTCGCTCGGAAGTGGCGGCGCGCCGCGCAGCGTGCCCATCGGCACATCGAAGCTTTCATACGCGCGATGGCTTTCCGCGATCGCCCCGGCCGATTCGATGGGAATGAGCACCGGCTGGGATTTAGCGTTCTGCGGGAAGAGGCTGCGCGCCAGCGCCAGGTATTTTTTGGTCAGGGGAAGCACAAGCAGGAGCACGTCGACGCTCCTCGAGGCGATAGCGCGGCGTGCGTCAGGCGCCGGGATATCCTTGAAGGTAACTTTCGCTCGGTCGAGATCATATTCCTGACGCAGTGCGTCGACGACGGTTCTGTTGATCTCCCCGCCGACCACGCCGACGCTGTGGCCTTTCAGGCTCGGCACATCAGTCACCGACGAACCGGGAGGGGCCAAAACCAGCACGACGGCGTGCGTAAGCACGAGGACGGCCTGAGCCTGCGACAGGTCACCGACATCGCCACGGACGACGGCGAGATCGACCTTGCCCGATGAAAAGGCCTTGGCAGCTTCGAGTGGGCCCGGTTGCTTGACGATCCGCAGCCTTACCGGCGCCCCCGTCGCGGTCAGCCGATTGGCGATGGCGGACAGGATCTTGTCGGCTTCGCCATCCAGCGATCCGACTGCGACTGTCAGCGAGACCGGACGGACATACCAAAGATAGGCGAACAGCCCGGCACCAATGGCCAGCAGGAAAGCGCCGCTCACCATTACGATACGTAGCCAGGCCGGCAGTTTAATCGCGGTCATCGGGCAGCTCTCCGAACAGCTAAGTCTTGCGCTGCAGCGTCGTCAACGGCGCTTCTCCGAAAGCGGCACGATACGTCGCGGCAAAGCGTCCAAGGTCGAAGAATTGATGGTCCCGCGCGATGCTCGCGACGCTCGCTGTGGACGGATCGGCGCGCCGTAGCGCAGCGCGGGCTCTGTTCAGCCTGCGCAGCAAGAGGTATCGCATCGGGCTGACGCCGAGAAACTCGCGACAACACATCCGCAAAGTGCGTTCGGCCACGCCGATTTCAGCACAAAGATCGGGCAGCGTGACCTTCCGGTCGACGGATCTGCGCAGCGCTGTTTCGAAGCGGCTCATCAAGGAAGTGTGCTTGGAGCGTGTCCTGGGACTGTCTTCAGTCCTGTCGCCGGTCAGGCAATGGATCACGGCATGAAGCATGTCCTGTTCGAGTGCTCTTGCCACTTCGGGCTGCTCAATCAGTTTGCTTGCGGGGGCCGCCAGGTGACAGGCGTGTTGGAATAGGCGTTGAAAACGGCACAGGTCCGCGCCGAAAGGGTGGAGAAGTCTGGTGGAGCGCGGAGGCAGCATCGGCTGGCCGGTCAATGCCGCAGCACTGTTTGCGAGTTGATCCAGGGGCAGGGATATCAGGCCCCATTGGCATTTGCCATTCGACCGCTGATGCATCTGCTGGCCGGCGCCATGGAAGGCGATCTGGCCGCTTTGGAAAGTAAGCCCGTCGCATTCCAGGCTCGCCCGGCCGACTGGAAAGGACAAAAAGACCCTGTCGGCTGCAAGCGAAATGCAGCCAATGCGTGGCAGCCGCTCGCGCAGGCGCATGATGATGAGATGGTTCAGTTTCAGCCGCAGCAGTTCCGCTTCGAAATCGCCGGGACCGGTTATTGTAAGATTGACACCGGTGTCGCCAAAACCGGCTTCGTATGCTCCGGGATCGTCAAACCTTAGAATGGAGCGTTCAGCCATATCCCCTCTTCCATCGGGCGGGCGAACGGCTCTTGCGACCTTTTGATGCCCGTGGGTCTCATCGATGAGGCACCGTCAGACAACTGATAGGCTTCGGCTATGCAATTCCGGCAACGCGAGACGCAAGGCCGCTTCAAGGAGCGGAAGGATGTCCAGCTCCAGCAAATGCTGCGCTAGCGCAAGTCGGCTGGTCGATTGCGCGGTTGGGTAACGAAAAAGCTGCGCTAGTGAAGGCGTCCCACGATGATCTCGGTCGGCAGCGTCGTGGGACGATTGAGATGGACATCGGGATCCTGCGCGGGCCGTCGCAGTGTTTCCGACGGCAACTCTCCAAACAGCGTGCGATAGGTGACTGAGAAACGCCCGAGCTCCCAGAACCCGTAGTCGGTCACGATGCGGGTAACGGTGGCTTTGGATGCGTCAGCGCGCAGCAGCGCGCGCCGGACCAGATACATTCTTCGCAAGGTGAGATAGCGGATCGGAGCCATGCCGAGATGTGCTTCGCAAGCCGATCGCAGCGTCCGCTCGGAGACGCCAGTCGCAGCGCAGAGTTCGGTCAGATAGATGGCCCGGTCCGGATTTTCGGCCAGATGATCCTCGAGCCGCGCGATGATCGCATGGTGATTCCGCCTGCCGGCGGTAATCTCGATGCCGGCGCCTTCTGCGAGGCATCGAACCATCAGATAAGACAATTGTTGTTCGAACCCGCGACGCAGCTCCGGCGATTCCAGAGCGTCCGGCGCCGTATGAGCCAAATCGCCGACGGTCTGGTGCATCTTCAACAGGCGTGCCATCAGCTCCGGGCGGGGCCGAACCACGTGGGTCGTCAACTTTTCCAGAAAGTCAGCTCCGATGACGGTCGCGAGGGCTTCATTCATATCCTCCTCGGGGAGCGACATCCCGCCATGGCGAAGGTTGGCGCCGGAACGCTTATGCGACACGTCGAACTTGTCGATGATGATATCACCCGGCGAGACGTCCATGCCGCAGTGTTGAATTGGATCGCTTTCCAATTGCGTCAGAAAGCTGATGGATTTGCGGCCCGGCCGGACGGCAAGTTTGTTAACTTGAGGCAGATTCACCTCGTATCGACTCATCCAAAGCCGATTCAAACCAATCTGCTCTATCTTTAGATCAAACTCACCACGCGTTGTCGGAAATACGTTGATCTCACATCCTCGAACGGCACTCGGACAAAGCAGCGGATCTTCGATCCTCATCGTTCTAACCCAAAACACTTCGGATGCTCCTGCAACAGTTAAATGTCTCAGAAAGATCGAAAGTAACGCCGCATTCCAAGGTAAAGTTGAAGTTCAATATTGCATGCAACTTCCGATCAATGAAGCTGTTATGACGAGCCGAAAGGGGAATTTTCGCCGTGTTGGCGCATCCGGTTACCGATAGGTCTCGACTATCTCGGGAATGATGGATGGTCGGAGCGCTGAGGCGCTTGAATTTCGAAGCCGGTCGTTTGCTGCGGGTTCGGTGCCGTGGGCCGGTTTTTACTCCGTTTGTGATGGGTGAGGTCATGCAGCGACAGTCGGGCCTCGCGGATCAGGTCGACCAGCGAAAGCGTGAAGAAGCTGAGCGCAATAACAAAGAGCAGGGCAACCCCGTATTCATGCTGAAAGTGGAAGAAGCCGCAGACGAACGCCACGACCACCAGCAGCGAGGTGATGATTGCGCTGATCGTCGAAAGAACGATCGCTTTATTCAAAAGTACGGCCCGGCGTTTGAGATGCGGCACGTCGGGGTGAGCTTCGGAAATGTCGTCGTCGATTATAGCGTGCAGTGTCTGTAGCTTGTCGACGATGCGGTTCATCCGTCCGATCAGAACCGAGACGAAAGCTGCAACAGCGCCAAGGAGAAATGCTGGCGCCGTCACTTGCGAAATGACCTGCGACAGGTGTGCGGCAGTCGGTGTGTCGATCAGCATCTGGATGCTTTCCTCCGCAAACCAGGTACGCGTGCCGCGACTCTCAGGCGCAGCGGGACGAAATGTCCGGATTGAAATCGGCTAGCGCACGCCTTCAGGGATCGACTATGCAATTTCGGCAAGCAGCCGCGGGCTGATCGCAAGTTCTTGTCCGGTCTCGTCGTTCCCGCCTATCCCAGGGCCCCGCGCGATGCGCAAAGCCGCTCGGCCATGCGCGTCTCGCCCGTCATTCAGCCTCGAGGGCGCGATTTTTCGATCACGCGGCTTCGGCTTGCCGGTTTTGCATAGTCGCATCGGCTCCGCGCATGCTCTACCACGAAAACAGAAGGCGGCTCGGGACCAGGCGCCAACGAGGTTTTTGCGAGATGATCGGGAAGCAAATGCGTGCACGAATCCTGGCTGTCCTCTGCGCATGGGCCGGCTTTGTGTCTTCCGCCGGCGCCCAACAGGCATCGTGGACCCAGATCGGTATGCTGGCGTGCAAGGTCGACCCCAGCATCGGGTTTGTCATATTTGGCCATCAATCGATGTCGTGTCGCTTTACACAAAATCCGCCGTTCCCGATTCAACTCTATGAAGGCGCGCTCAACACCGTCGGAATCGATATCGGCATTTCGGCCGGAGGCGCACTCGCCTGGGCGGTGTTTGCCCCGACGGCAGGCCCTCCGGTCGGAGCTCTCGCCGGCGAATATGTCGGGGCGTCAGGTGACGTCGGCCTCGGCTTGGGCGCCGGCGTCAATGTCCTTGTCGGTGGCTCCGGGCGGTCATTTGCGTTGCAGCCCGTTTCGGTAGAGGGATCGATTGCCATCGATGTCACCGTCGGCCTCTCCGGGCTCCAACTGCGTCCCATCTATTGACGCGCCGCCGTCCGACCGCGCCTTTGGCGTAACCAGAAGGGATGCGGCTCTGGTTCGTGATACCGAAAGCTGCATAGCGGAAGCGAGCTGGCAGAGATAGGCGAGCCAACAGGGAAATCAAATCGGAAGACCCCAGTGTCAACTGACCAGCCGAAGACCTGGTATGTTTCGTTCGGGGTGCCGAAAAAGCTGCGCAAGTCATCTGCGCAGCGATATCCGAGACTGAGTGAGAGTTTCCCGACCGAGCTCGACGCCCAGAACTTTGCTCGTCAGAAGTTCGAGCAAGGATACGTCGTGACCGCGGGCACCATCAATCCGTGCACGCCGCGACGGGCAATACCTTCGACGGTTATTCACCATTGGTTTGCGGAAACGTCCGAGCAGCCATTGGCTGAGCCGGCGTCATTCGAGGTCATCAAAGAGTCGGATCTGCCATAGGAGCTTGCCGTGATGCGATGCCCCGACGCATTGGCAGATTTTGCATAGGCCGTTCCGGCGCGTTGTCGATTTCCTTCCAACGATCCCGCAATCTCCAGGAATATCGAGTCGGGTTCGCAGGACCGGGCATGATGCACAATTTGACCGAGATATTGCCCGTCACTCCCTCGATCGATCAGCTTGGCTGCGTCACTACTGTCAGATATCGCGTACCAGAATCTTGCTCGAAGAACGTGTCTTGCAGGTTGCTGCGAAAGCTAGAGCGCAGGACGCGCGCCGTTGCGTTCGCCTCCGGGGAGTAGTGCTCGCCATCTTGATTGGGGATGTCGAGTACGCCGAAACATAAAGTCGAACCAGGCACAGAGCGCCCGGGTTGCCGCCAATATCATCGGATTGTCAGAATTCGCATATTCGTCAGCGCGCTCGCTTGACACCCAGAGGCCATTTGAAGGGTAGGCCTGCGGCCAACATCGGTGGCGCGAGGCTTCGGCTGCGGCAACTTCGCCACAGGCGGAAAAATTGAAGGCAGGCGTCAGATTCTACATAGCGGGTTGCGCGAGTTCGATGCGATTTGATGCTGCATGAATTTCTTCAATCAATCAGGTGGGGCTATGAACAAGATTGGAAAGTTTGCAGTTGCGATCGCTGCTTCGGCAATAATGGGTGGCTACGCAGCTGCAGCGGATTTGCCGGTGGCGCCCGCCTACAAGGCGCCGGCTCCGGTTGCCGCCGTCTATAACTGGACGGGATTCTATGTCGGCGGCAACGGCGGTTATGGCTGGGGCAACCAAGACCCGCTTGTGCTGTTCTCCAACAGGTTCGATCGTGCCGGTTTCGACATCAATGGCGGCATGATCGGCGGCACGTTTGGCGCGCAGATTCAGCAGGGATATGTCGTGCTTGGCCTGGAAGGTGATTTGGACTGGGCCAACATCAAGGGTTCGTCCGTCGTAAGGCCCAGCATTCTCGGCCTCGGGCAGGGCGTCACGCTGAACACTTCGTCAAGCATCAGCGCCCTGGCAACGGTGAGGGCACGTGTCGGTGTCGCCATGAACAACGTGCTGATCTACGCCACCGGCGGCGGAGCTTTCGTCAAGTCGAGCGCCAGCGCATCGAGCATCGCGGGCGTACCTTGCGGCACGCTTGGCGTCCTGCCGGATTGTTCCGGCTCGTCATGGCGTCCGGGCATCACCGCGGGTCTGGGCATGGAATATGGCTTTACGCCCAACTGGTCCGTGAAGGCCGAGTATCTCTATACGAAAGTCGTCGGCACCGGAATCAGCACGGATCAACTGAATATCGTGCGTGGCGGCGTCAACTATCGGTTCTGAACGGAGCTGTATCGATGATCACATTCGATCTTGTTCGACGCGCCTTCGCACTGGGCGTTTTCTCCTGCACAGCTATCATGGCTGGCGGCGCGCAGGCGCAAGGCGATGATGCCTTGCAGATACTGAAGAAAATGTCTGCCTATATCGGCGGTCAGTCGACCATACAGGCGGCTTTCGATTCGGATATCGAAGTCGTCACAGACGATCTGCAAAAGATTCAGTTTGCGAGTTCGGGGCAGGTGATGCTTAGCCGTCCCGACAAGCTGCGCGCCAGCCGGACAGGGGGCTACGCAGACGTCGAACTGGTCTTCGACGGCAAGAAGGTGACGGTCTTCGGAAAGCATATCGGCGCTTATGCTCAGGCGGATTTTTCCGGCGGCGTGGAGCAGCTGATCGACAAGATGCGTTCCGAGTTTGGCGTCGAGGCTCCAGGTGCCGATTTGTTGCTGTCACGGTCATTCGATGACCTGATGGCAGGCGTATATGATGCCAAACATGTCGGCCGCGGAGTTATCGACGGGGTCGAGTGCGAGCATCTCGCCTTCCGCTCACCCGATACGGACTGGCAGATATGGATCGAAGCCGGGGCCAGTCCGGTCCCGCGCAAGTTCATCATCACCAGCAAGGCAGTGACCGGAGCGCCTCAATACACCCTGAGGATCAGAGACTTGAAGACGAACGTGCAGCCGCCAGCCGACGCTTTCGCCTTCACACCCTCCGCTGAAGCCAAGCCGGTGGCTTTCGGCTCACTTGTGAACATCGATGAGGTCCCGCCGGGATCACCTCAGGGAGGAAAGAAATGACATCTTCCATCAGCAGGTTCCTGCGGCTCGCAGGAGTGGTGGCCGCCCTGATTGTTGGCCTGTTCGCGAGCGACAAGGCGCTGGTTGAACCCGGCTCCTTTGTGGTCACCCAGGCCCATGCGATCATCGGCCGGCCCTTGACGCCCATGAGTTACGCCGGCGTTGCCAGGCGCACGACGGCGCGAGCGGTGACGGCAGGCGCCGTCGCCGCGGGCGCTGCGGCCGCCGCGGCCGCGCCGGTTGTTGTCGCACCCGCATGCGTCCAGGCGGTCGACGCCTATGGCCGAATTTACATGCGCTGTCCCTAATCCACCGACCTGATGCGACAGCGTTGCATTGATCCGGATCGCGTATCCGAGCCGATGGTTCGAGTCCGAACGCCGGTCGCCCGCGAAGGCGTCCGGATTCTGAAAGCCGGATCGTCTGAAATCGTTCCACATCTGATTCATTCCAAATGGGAGTCCTCAATGCGTTCGAGACTGCTGCTTTCCGCCGCTCTGCTTGTTGCCACTATGGCTTCAGCCAAAGCCCAGGTGCCGCTGTCGGCCTATGCAGATGCGAACGGATTCATCGACGTCCAGACGCTGACCTGCGCGCAACTCGCAGGGACCTTCCAGGAGGACGCCGACGCTCTGACGGCCTGGTACAGTGGCTGGTACAATGGCCTTGCCAAGAAGCATTTCCTCGACCTGCGCAAGGGCAAGCTCGTCGAGCACGAAGTCATCGTCTACTGCAAGGCCAATCCCGAGAAACGCATCATCGATGCCATCGCTGTCGTGTTCAAAGCGGAGCGGGAGCTGATGGGAATCCAGATGAAGTAGATCTTCTGCGAACGTCGTCTATCCCCCGCTGCAAAACGGATCGGCGTGTGCAGCTTTGCCGAAGCCGCAGAGCCTCCCAACTGTTTCACCTAAGCTGCCGCTCTGACGGGGCGGGATTTTGGATTTGAATGATTTCGGGCAATACGCCGGCGCCATTCAAGGCGCGAGTGTGACATTTCTGAAATCCGCCCCGTCCTCCCACCGTTGGGGGGTAAGGTATCTCACATTGAATCGCACGATCCTTCAGTTCGGCGCCGACGGTGGCCCGGGGATCGTCCATGGCGTCACCGATCCGAACTTTACGACGCTAATCATCCAGTCGTCCAACTTCGACGATCGCGTCGTACTCGATGGCGCGCGATGCCAAGCGTCGGACCTTGTCGTTTTCCCTCCGGACTGTCACTTCACCTTTGTGCGTTCCGGTCATGTCGAATGGGTTGCGTGGTCGGTGCCGAGGGAAGAGAGTATCGCGAGGAAAATTCTTCCCGCGGCCACAAGTCAGGATTCGCCGAAGACCGCCAAGCACGTCATCCGGCTGCCGAAGCCGATCGCATCGGGACTTATCGAAGCATCGAGGCAGGCTCTGCGCTCCATGTCCGATGCCTCTCCCGCCGAACGGTCCATCATGGCCCGGGAGACGGAGTACGCCTTGATGGATGAGCTGGCTTACGTTTGGGAAAACCGCCTGGGCGAAACCGTCCTGCCCAACAAGTACACCCTCTCGTCGGAGCGCATCGTTCTGGAGGCACTCGAATTCGTGCGGGCAAAGCCGGAAAGCATCGTTCACATCAAGGATATCGTGAAAGCTACCAAGGTGGGGTACCGAACCTTGCTGCGCGCTTTCGAGCGCTATCTGGGCTTCTCGCCAAAGCACTATCTGAGGCTGCGGCAGTTAAACCTGGTTTACCATCAAATCCGTCGCGAGAATGGTGCATCGGCCAGACTCGCCGATATCCTGGCGGCGCATGGCGTCACCGAGTTCGGCAGGTTTGCCGGACATTACCGGTCGCTGTTCGGTGAGTTGCCATCCGAGACGTATCGTCGGTTTCGCGCAGTGAAGTCTGGCAATTCGCTGTGAGTTCGGAGTGGTGTTTCGGTGCAACACCGCGGTGAAATGGTCCGCCGTGACAGTTTCTGCATACCGACTGAGCCAGGCTCGATGGCAAATGGCTCATGTGTTCTCCAATTCGATGAGGCTCGCAGGCAATGAAGAAAATTAGCTTACTCACCGCGGCCGCGGTGATGTCCATTTCGCTCACGGGTGTCGCGCGCGCCGCTGACCTTCCGCAGGCACCGACCTACAAGGCGGCTCCGATCGTGGCGCCGATGATGTACAACTGGTCCGGCTTCTATCTCGGTGCTAACGGCGGATATGGCTGGAGCAACCAGTGCGTCGATCTCACCGCCATCAACGGAATTGGCGGCATCTTCGCGGAAGGCTGCAAGAGCGCCGGCGGCGGCGCCATTGGCGGCCAGATTGGCTACCGCTGGCAGGCCGGACAATGGGTGTTCGGTCTGGAAGCGCAGGGCGACTGGACCAACATTCGCAACTCGCGCGTCAGTCTGCAGAACCCCGCCAACACCTTCAAGTCGACCCTCAACGGCTTGGGCCTCTTCACGGGTCAACTTGGCTACGCGATGAACGAGGCTCTGTTCTACGTCAAGGGCGGCGCTGCGGTTGGTAGCCAGAATTTCGGCATCTACAACACAGCATTGGGCACGGGCATCGCTTATGCTGATCGGACCCGCTGGGGTGGCGTCGTCGGTGTCGGCTTCGAGTACGGGTTTACCCCGAATTGGACGGTCGGCATCGAGTACGACTATCTTTGGCGGGTGAACGACAGCAACACCTGGCTGACACCGTCGCTTGCGCCTGCGATCACTTCGATCACTGCCAATACCAGGACTGACGCGAATCTGCTCACGCTCCGCGTCAACTACAAGTTCGGCGGTCCCGTGGTCGCCAAATACTGATGGAGAGAGGAGGCCGGCCATTCAGCCGGCCTCCATTCTTTCCTGTCTTGCCTGGACCCAAATGGTTGCTGATTTTGGAGCTGATTATGCTGTCAAATGCGATGCGTGCGGTTGTTTTTCTCGGTGCTCTGACGGTCACAAACATGGCCCTGGCGCAAGACCCGGCGCCGCTAAAGACCATCGGGGCCACCAAGCCCCAGGTCGTTCCATCGCTGATTGTTTTCAACTCCAGGGGCGCGAACATGCAGCCTGGCAAGCTGGTCCTCACCGGCGTCGCACCAAATGCGATCATATTTGCGGATCGGCCGGTTCGCTCGGCCGGTCATGATCTGACCAGTCATATCGTGGAAGATTGGGGAGCCGGCAGCGACAATTTTGCCAAGAACCCGCCTAACGCCACAGTGTCGGTCTTCCAGAAGGATGGCAGCGCCGTGCGCGATGTCGTCGTCACCTTGAAAAATCCCAAGATCGACGGCGATAACCTTGCCTTCGACGTCGATGTTCTCGAAGGCGACATCAAGGGCGCCGACGGTCCTGCCTCTGTGTTTATCGACATCATCGGCCTTCCCTTTACGCCGCTTTCGTTCGCGGGCGTTGCGCGACGTACAGCCTATCGAGGTGCGTATTATGCTGGAGCAGCTGCGGCGGCAGGTGCTGTGGCTGCGGGAGCTGCGGCAGCCTACGCGTACCATCCGTATCCGTATTACTATCGCCCGCCGGTTTGCGGATACTATCCCTATCCTCCATGCTACTAGCGGAATTGCGCGGAATTTAGCCCGGCGTTTTTACGCCGGGCCGGCAAGCGGACGAGCAGGCGCGTTGCGTGTCTGCTCGCTTCTGCCCGTCCACCACGGAAACGGAGTATTTGATGCAAAAGCGATCGACCCAGAGCCCGTCCATGCTGACGAAGCGTGATTTCCTGCGATCTGCCGCACTGGCGACGATCACCGCTGCCGGCGCGACATCAGGCCAGGCCTTGGCCCAGTCGTCCGATCGGCCCGGATTCTTCAAGGCCAAGGACATTGCGGAGGCCGGCTTCATCTATGGCCTGCCGATGGTGATGGCCTATGGCGTCATGAATGAGTACGCTGTCGACAAGTCGTCGGGCCAGTACAAGGCGCCGTTCAATACGCTGTTCAACGAAGCGCGCGTCTTCACCTACGAAGATACCGTCGTCATCACGCCCAATAGCGACACGCCGTATTCGTTCGCATGGCTGGACCTTCGGGCCGAGCCCATTGTCTTTTCGGTGCCGGCGATTGATCCCAAGCGCTACTACGCGCTGCAGCTGAACGACCTTAACACGTATAATTTCGGCTATGTCGGCACGCGCGCCACCGGCAGCGATGCCGGAAGCTATATGGTCGTCGGCCCGCGATGGACCGGCGTGACGCCCCCCGGCATCAAGAAGGTGTTCCGTTCGACCACCGATTTCTGCCTGGCACTCTTCCGGACGCAGCTGTTCGACCCGGCCGATATTGAGGCCGTCAAGAAGATTCAGGCCGGCTACAAGGCGCAATCGCTCTCCAGCTTCCTGAACCAGCCTGCGCCCGCGCCGGCGCCGGCGCTTTCTTTCCCCAAATTCGCGAAGGATCTCGTCCGCACCGAGTTCTTCGAATATCTGGATTTCGCGCTTCAGTTCGCACCAGCGCTGCCGGAGGATCGCTGGATCCGCGAGCAATTGGCGCGGATCGGTGTGGGACCGGGGAAGAGCTTTGATTTCCGCAGCCTGTCGCTGGAAGACAAGGCCGAGATCCTGCTTGGCATGAAGGAGGGCGAGCGCAAGGTCACCGAAGCCGCTACGACCCTCGGCAAGGACATCAACGGCTGGCGCGTCGGCGCGTCGTTCGGCGATGCCGCATTCTTTCATGGCGACTGGCTCTTGCGCGCGGCAGCCGCGAAGGCCGGCATCTATGGCAACGACGCGGTGGAGGCCATGTATCCTCTGCTCAAAGCGGACGCCGATGGCAAAGAACTCGACTGCTCGAAGTCGAACTACACGCTGACCTTCCCGGCGGGACAGTTGCCGCCGGTCAATGCCTTCTGGTCTGTCACGATGTATGACGGCAAGACGCAGTTCCTGGTGAAGAACCCCATCAACCGTTACTTGATCAACTCGCCGATGCTGCCGAACATGAAGCTCGGCTCCGACGGCTCGCTGACGATCTACATCCAGAACAAGCCTCCGGGAGCGGACAAGGAGGCAAACTGGCTGCCGGCGCCGGATGGTCCGATCTATGTGGTGATGCGGCTGTACTGGCCGAAAACCACGCCGCCATCGATCTTGCCGGCTGGCGAGGGAACATGGAAGCCTCCCGCCTTCAAGCGCGTGTCGTAGAGATCGGATTTGTATCGGCCGGATGCGTGGCGACAGTGCCACGGATGAACGCATTCGGCCGATACTGCCGTGCTACTGGGCTTGTGAGTGTGCAATCCCGGTCATTGCGTGGCTCGGCGGCATCGCGGCCGGCGCATTTTGGATTTATGCGGGTATGCCAAATGATTTGCCATTGAGCCCGGAGGGTACAAGGATCTTCGGCAAGAGAGTGATTGCTATGAATATCTGCTCGAGAAAGAAATTTGCCTGAGTGGAGTTATTGGGCAATGTTCGCAATTGACCCATCGCGTCATTTCGCTGTGCTGCGGAATTTGGTCGCTATCGGGGCATAGCGGACTCTGGCAAGTCGACCGACCGGCAGATTTATGGGTTCACGGCCTAGCAGAACTGCGCAGAATTTGACCCGGCGTCTTTGCGCCGGGCAAACTGCGGCTGATGCGCCTGGTTCATATGCATAGGATGGTCGCAGCAGAAGGCCGATGGATCTGCGGCGAGGCCGGACGACAATTCTGTTGACTCATTCCGGTCGCTGCAAAAGCCGGTTCGAAAGCTGCAGCGGTAGCAGGAAGAAACGCGGACGCCGTCGTTTGCGAAATGACCTACGACAGATCGGCGCATCGATCTGCAGTTGGGTGGTGCTTTCCTCCGAATTGTCCAGTGCTTTGCTCTCCCGAACATATCGGCGGCCACGGACCGGTCGGGAGTGTCCGGGATCTGCTCAAGCGGAGCATTGATGGCGCGTCATCCATATTGCCGAAACTGCATAGCCCGCTCGATCCATTCATACTTCAATGAGCAAAAGACGATCACGGGCGGTCTGGTTGCAATGCGATGCTGATCATTCTTTTCCTCTATCTGATTGTGGTCTGGATAATTTTCCGAAAGTTCAAGTTGGTGGGCTGGGGATGGGCATCCGGCACGGTTACTGCCGTGATCGGCGCACTGATCCTCGCGACGTTCCTGGCGCTCTTCAATTACCTGACTCCGTCGGGAAGCTTTGTCGTGGTTTCCCGCGTCGCGGAGATCACGCCCAATGTCTCCGGCGAGGTGGTTGAAATTCCGGTCAAGCCGAACGAGCCGGTGAAAGCGGGCGCGGTGCTGTTTCGTATTGATCCGGCGCCGTTCCAGTACAAAGTCAACCAGCTCGAGGCATCGCTCGCCCAAGCGCGCCAGCAGGCCAAGCAACTGACGGCCAACTACGAGCAGGCTCGGGCGAATGTCGAGGGGCTGAGCAAGCAGCTCGCCTATCACATCCAGCGGCTTGCCGATTACCGCAAGCTGGTCGGCGAGGACGCGCAGACCGAGTTTCGCTTGCAAGACGTTCAGGTGCAGTACGAGACGGTGGAATTCCAGCTCCAGGCGGCCAAGGCGGCGCAACTGAGTGCGCGATTGGCCATGGAGTCGGAGATCGGCGGCGTCAACACGACCGTCGCGCAAGTCCAGGCCCAGCTCGACAACGCCAAATGGGAGCTCGAGCAGACGACAATCCGCGCGATCGGCGATGGCACAGTTACGGTGATGGCGCTCGCCGTCGGCGATCGTGCCATGCAGGCGCGTGCCGTGATGTCGTACATCCTTACGGATGATATTGTGATCGCGGGCATGTTCTCGCCGAACGGCTTCAAGACCATCAAGCCCGGCGCGCGGGTCAAGCTCGTGTTCGACGACGACCCCGGCCGCATCCACGAAGCGACCGTCACGGCCATCCCGCAGGGCGTGGGGCAGGGCCAGATCACGGTCTCGGGCACGCTGGCACGGGTCGGCTCGATCGGCGGCGCCAAGGTCTATCCGGCGGCCATTTCCATTCCAAAGACCATCGATCGCGGCCAGCTCAGGCTTGGGATGCCCGGCACCGCCACCGCGTTCGCGGACAATGCCGGCGTCATCGGCTTGCTCATGTCGATCCTGGTCTGGATCAGCTCGTATACGGCGTATCTTTGACAGTCTCTCGCGCGGACACGCCGACACCGGCGTGTCCGGATCGCAAAGAAAGGAAGTCAACATGAGGACGACCAGGCGCGCTTGCACTGACAGTGCGCCTCTTATCTCGGCGCTGTCAGTGAATCGCTAGTGGGCATCATCAATCTTTGTTCATCAGAAGAGGAGTGTAAAAGTGGAAATTACCCGTCGGTTCGCCGCGTTTGGCGGAATAGGTCTGCTCACGGGAGCGGTCATGAGTCGTTCAGCGTTGGCTCAGCAGGGATCCTTTCTCGGCATTGGCGAGGGTTTGGAGGACTTTTGGCTCGCGAGCGACGCCTACATATTTGGCTATCCGTTGGTGACGATGGAGATGACCCGCCGGGTTCTCACCAACGTCGCTGAACCCGTGGGAACGAAGGCGCCGATGGGACAGATCATCAAGATGCGCCAGTATCCGGATGCCTCATTCAAAGACGTCACGGCACCGAACGCGGACACGCTCTACACGACTTCCTTTTTCGATGTCGGGAAAGAACCGTGGGTCTTTAGCATCCCGGACATGAAGGGGCGTTATTTCCTGATGCCGATGCTGGACGGCTGGACCACGGTGTTTCAGGTCCCGGGCAAGCGCACCACCGGCACCGGGGCGCAGGCCTACGCGATCACCGGACCTGGCTGGAAGGGCACGCTGCCGGACGGCGTGAAGGAGTACAAGTCGCCGACCAACATTGTGTGGCTGCTCGGCCGCATCTATTGCACCGGCACGCCCGAGGACTATGCGGCGGTCCACAAGCTGCAGGACGAGTTCAAGCTCGTTCCGCTCAGCGCCTACGGCAAGCCGTACACGCCGCCTGCGGGAAAAGTCGATCCCTCGATCGACATGAAGGCGGCCGTCCGCGAACAGGTCAATCGATTGGACGCGGTGTCGTATTTCAAGCTGCTGTGCGAGCTCATGAAAGCCAATCCGCCCTACGCAGCGGATGCGCCTCAACTTGCCAAGTTTGCCCGCATCGGCATCGTTCCCGGGCAGGATTTTGACGAGAGCAAGCTCAAGGCGGACTTCGTGAAGCGCGTGCCGGAGGTTTCGTTCGACAGGATCATGCTTCAGTTCAAGATCAACAAGTCCATCAAGGACGAGAATGGCTTTGCCTACACGACGAGAACCGGCATCTATGGCACCGACTATCTGATGCGGGCCCTTATCACCGCGATCGGGCTTGGCGCCAATCGTCCGCAGGATGCGGTCTATCCGACCTCGCAAAAGGACGCGGATGGCCACAAGTACAATGGCGCAAACAAGTACGTCATGCGATTCCCGAAGGGGCACCTGCCTCCCGCCGAGGGATTTTGGTCGCTCACGATGTACAACAGCGGCTACTTCTTCGTGGAAAATCCGCTCAACCGCTACTCGATCAGCGCGCGGCAAGACCTCAAGCAAAATCCGGACGGCTCGACCGATCTCTACATCCAGAAGGACTCCCCGGGTAAGGACAAGGAGTCAAACTGGCTTCCCGCACCTGAGGGAGACTTCATCCTCATGCTGCGCATGTACTGGCCGCAGGAAACGGACCCATCCATCATCAACGGCACATGGACGGTTCCTGCTGCGAAGAAAATGACTTGAGGAACCAATCAGCCCATCCCGGTCTTACGGGCCGGCATGGGTTCGACCTGCAAGGCTTACCCCGATGAGCGGATCATAGAAGCGATGCTGTCGTGTTCAAGGACATGCGAGCCAGGCTCGGGGGTCGAGATGAAGCCGTAGATAGGTGAGCTTGCCCTCGGCGGACGCACCTTGCGGGCGCACCGTGATGTCATAGATCCTCATTAACGATACTTCCATCGCGAGCATGTTCTCTCCGAGGGCTTCAAGACCATCAAGCCCGGCGGAGGAGACAAGCTCGTGTTCGACAACGATCCCGGCCGTATCCACGAAGCAACCGTCACGGCTATTTAGCAGGCCATGGGGCAGGGCCACATTGCAGTCTATGAGACGCTGGCGCGGATCGGCTTAAATCGGCGGCGCCCTGGCGGGATGCGTTCCGCCTCGCAACACTGCCCTTGTTTGAAGTCGCTGCAGCTCCCACGCCTCGTGGCGCTTACGCCAAAGGGCCTCGCCTCGAGGCGTCCACGCTCAATTGTCGTCGCTCTCCTCGTCTGCAAATCGAAAGTGAGAACAAGATCGTGTTTGCGACCACGAGACAACTGTGTGAGACATCTTATGATGTTCCATCGGATTTGCTTGTTATGCTGCTGCAAATTCCCCGTTAGCCAAAAATAATTCCCTGTTAGCCAAGGCAGGGAATCAAAGCACGATCGCTGGAATTGCAGTCTTTTTGGCCGCATTCGCTGTCTTGAATACGCCAAATTCTGCCAATTCCCTGAAAATTCCCTGTTTGCAGGGAATTTGGCTGGAGACCGGCGCGATCAGCACTGCGTCGCCAGCATGGGAGTCGTGTTCGAACCGCCACATTCCCATTCTAAGGCGTGATCCTCGCCAGCCCGATCCAGGGGCGCGGCTTGAGGCTCGCTAGATAGACTCAGTTCAATCTGGCCCTCAATTGGAATCGCCATTGATGCGGCCAAGAACGTGCGCCGATCGGCCTCGCGTATCGGCGCGACGATGCTTCGAAAACAGTCTGCAATTTGGCTGCGCTTGCAGGAGAAGGGGAGCGCTCGATGGAAGGCAGACCAGACGAGATTTCCTGTCGTCAACTCACCTTCTTGATGCTCGATCCCGCGAGAAAGCCCGGCGCGTCGCTTCCGACAAGTGATGCTCGATGCCCTCGGCATGGACTTCGGTAGATCGTCGATCGGCCAACAGCGAGGCGCCTTAGTAGTTGGATTTTTCGATGTAAGCCGTTGATATCCAATGATCGCTTTTTGACTTAATTGGAAAAATTACCTCGAGAAATCAAGGCGAACAGCATGTCTCTTAATCAGCGGGTCCCAGGTTCGAGCCCTGGTGCGCCCACCAAGCTTTTCAAGCACTTAGCAGCAGAGGCGGTGAGGCAAGACGGCCTCGTTTTACGCGCTATTTTTTCGTCGCCGCCTTGTACTGCGCTATGACTGACATGAAGGTGCCGGCGCGAGGCTTCCGAAGATTGGCGTGTGCTTCCTGATATTGCCGGACAAAATCAGGCGTTCCCGGCAACGCTTTGATCTGAGGGCCGCCGCGAAATGCGTAGTAATAGGTCATCACCCCGCCACCAGCGAGGCGAGAAGAATATCACGATCTGCAAGGGCTAATTCGCGCTGGCGGGCTCGCTATTCGATCCTGTGATCCCCATATCTATAATCATCCAGATCAACCCTCGAGATTGGTCGGGATGCGCGGAGACTTCCAACGAAAGGGCTCTGCATGTTCAAATCTCTGCAGTATCGTGCAAAGGCAACCGCGTTCGGCGAGTTGGTCAAGACTTCGACCCGCCCCGAGGAAAGCCTTGAATTTCAAAAACTGGAACGACGCTTCGCTTCGTTGGCGGATAACGAACAGGCCCTCGCGGACGATCACAAGAGTGCCGTGTACGCTTCGAACCATGACCAATCCCGCGGCGCGGCCCTGGCCGTCGAGGAAGAATACGTTCTGCGGTGTCTTGGGGCGGCGCTCATCATGCAATGGAACACCTTGCCGACGACACTGCAACGGGAGGTCTTCGACACCGCTGGGTCCGTGGGTAAGTTGCTGGAGACAGCGGCGCTGCGGGGGCAGATCGCCCGGTTTCTGCACAAGCACAAGGATGATGGCGCATACAGCGAACTCACTCCAGTCGACAGCACGCACAGCGATGCTGCCGCTTTGTCGCGGTGGGACGACGAGGGAGGAGCAGTCCGCGACGGGCTGCCGACGTGAATAAACGCCAACAATAGGAGAGCTCTCGATGTCACTTACACAGTTTGGCGTCGATAATGGACCGCATAGCATGGACGGGCTACGGCTGTTTGCCCAGGATGGCTCGGAACGGATCGAGGCGTTCATAGGCCGCAAAGTGATGGACGTCTGGGCCGAGTCTGTCCAGTATCGCGGAGGACGACAAAGTCTGTTCCGCGATCAATACAATGCGCTTGGCAAGCTGAACCTTGCAGCGATTGAGCGGATTGTGAGCGCGAAATACCAGCGAGGCGCTACGTTCAACCGCCAGCATCCTTTTGTCGAGGTGCTGTTCTCGGACATTACAGAAAGTGGCGAGGCGTTAGATCTCAATGAACTCGTGCGAGAGGCTTTGCCGCCGGAATTTCATAGACTGACTTGAGATCTGCACCACGCTGCGAGAAAACGCCGCCGAGGATGGCTCGGTCGTGGTCGCCGAGCCCCGCGAGGAGGACAGTACGAATAAGCTTCGAATCCGTCGCCTCCGGGGAGGAGTAGCTGTAGCGAATTCGATGAGTCTCCTCTGCCTTTGCGGAGGTAGCTGACATGATCGAGCGCAGGAGGGAAGCGGGAGGGACCGATGTTCATTCGGGTGCGAGATTCCCACTTTCGTTCCATTCTCAAGGCTGTCAGTTGGAGGGTCACCGGTAGTGTCGACACCTTCGTGCTGAGTTTCATCTTCACCGGTAGCGTCAAGGTTGCGGGCTCGATCGCCGGCGCTGAAGCGATCACGAAAATGATCCTCTACTATCTTCACGAAAGAGCCTGGTCTGTCATTCGCTGGGATCAGCAAGGACAAACTAGTGGCGGATCCAGTTCGACCTGATTCCGCTATTTAGGCGGCCAATGCGATGCGTTTGGCCCGTCGATCGACGGGCGCCCCGGAGTCCTTTGTTCAAGTTGATACGAGTCTTGATGCTAGACCATCTAGCGACGACTGTCTGGTCAGCGTTGCGAGAGTCCTCCTCGACTGGGCGAGGTGCAGACCTGTCGAGAGGCTGCGCGTCTTTGCGCAGATTTCACCCTGCGGCCAGGGTTGCCTGATTATCCGCGGAGCTCTACAGCTTTCCCGCTACCGAGCGATTCGGCACAGGCCTTTGCAACGGCCGAGTTTGGCTCAGTGCTTCCCGGCATCGTGGCCCAACCGCCTTTTTCGACGAACTTGCTCTGATCCCATGAATAAGTCGCCTTCTTCATTTCGGCGAGGTTCGCCGAGGCATCAGCGGCTTGTCGGAACTTCTCAACGCAGATGGGTGTGAGAGCTGCCACGACGGCCGTCGCAGCACGGTTGTTGGCGAGGGTCTCGGCGGCTCCGCCCGTCACCCAGCCGCCCCAGCCGAAGCCCGCGATCGCCAGAGCGATTGCGCCGCCTGCAGCGCCCCACAGTGCGGGCCGCATGGTCGCTTTTGCGTCCCTGGAGATGTCCATGATTTTCACCTTGACTTGGAGGTTTGGTAATTCGTTCACAAAGCTAGACACGTCGACCGATCGGCGTCTGTACAAAATTGCTCACTTGAGCGCTTGCGGACACTTTCGGGATGGCATGATGCGCCGGTTAGCTGCGGACGGACGCGACACCGCAGAAGGCAAGGATGTCCTCAGCGGTCCAGACTATCTCCGACCGATCGGATCAATAAAGCCGACCACCGCGTTCGCAGACGTTCACAGCGATCTTGCCGCGATCCTTCGCAACCGACAGAACGCGCGCGGTCGTTGTCCAGACGTAATCTGCTTTGCGCGGTGTGGAAGCGAACGTATTGCAAAATGCCTTGAAGTCCGCTCGTGCGCGCCGGTCCTCGATCGCGCCAACCGGCATCGCGCCAAACTTGGCCTCGATCAGCGCGAGATACTGATCGTAGGGGCGCTTGCTCTTGTCGCCAAGGCATGTGTACTCGCTCTGGTCCTTGAAGTAGTCGATAAGCGAGCTAAACGTTCTGCTCCTCTCTTCGGCTTGGCTGCGATTGCATTACCGTACGGCGCCGACCGATCAGTAAATAACAATATATTGTTCAAGTGCTATTGGTTTGAACAAAACGAGGTCTTCGTTTTTCGAGGAAGGCCGCAAGTCCTTCCGCGTGGTCCTTGGTGCGACCGAGCGCGCCCTGAGCGATACTCTCATGCTTGAGCTGGTCCGCCCAGTCGCGCTTCAGTCCTTCGCGCAAGGCGCCCTTGGTTGCAGCCATGGCCATCGCCGCGCCGGCCGCTAATTGGGCCGCTATTCGTTCGATCTCGGCAGCAAATTCATTGTTGGGCACAGCCTTCCAGATCACCCCACGCTGCGCGGCCAGGGTTGCCGAAAGCCGTTCATCAAGGAGCGTAAAGGCCATCGCGCGGGAAAGACCCATTGTTCGAGGGAATGATGCGGTACCACCGCAATCCGGCAACAGCGCGAGCTGGCCGAAAGCGGCCACAAATTGTGCATTTTCGGCCGCCACAACGATATCGCAGGCCAGAGCGAGTGCGCAACCACCACCGGCAGCCACACCGTTCACGGCCGCGACGATCGGTTTGGTGCAGGCGCCGATCACCTCCATCATCGGGTTGTAGGTGCCCTCGATGAGTCTCCCAAGGTCGTCGATCCGCTGTGCCCGTAAATCTTCTAGGTCAATACCCGCGCAAAACGCCCGGCCGGTGCCGGTGAGGATGATGGCGCGGCACGCCTGATCGCTATCCGCATTCCGCACCGCATCCGTCAGCCGCGCGGCGAGTTCGCTCGTAAACGCGTTTAACCGCGATGGGCGGTTCAACCGTATCGTTCGGACTGCCTCTCCACTGACAATGATGGGCTGATGCTCTTGATCGGTTTGCATGCCGGGCACTTTCACTTTCAGATATGTAAATATATTGACATTAATATTCGAGAAGTCAATGATGCCGTCAACCAAGAATGTGGGAGGCGGGGTGTCGCGGGTTCAGGAGCGATCGGGTTGCGTGGCAAGCGGCGAGCACAATGCGCCAACGTTTACGCATCTTCTTGCGCCCGGTGCGATCGGGACGCTGCGTCTGCGTAACCGGATGATCATGGGCTCCATGCATACGCGGCTGGAGACATGCGATCGTCCGCTGGAGCGTGAGATCGCCTTTTACGTCGAGCGGGCCGCTGGTGGTGTTGCGATGATCATTACGGGTGGCTTCGCGCCAAACCGCGAAGGCCGACTCGAGGATGATGGCCCGATGATCGCTCCAGGGGCGGATCTGGCGTACCACCGCGCTCTGATATCGAGTGTCAAGTCGCACGGCGCGACCCTCATCATGCAGCTCCTGCACGCCGGACGGTATGCGAAATCTGCCGGATGCGTGGCGCCGAGCCCGCTTCGTGCGCCGATCAATCGCTACGCGCCGCGCGAATTGCGGGCGGAGGAAGTGTGGCGGACCATCGAGGACTTCGGTTGCGCGGCAGCGCTAGCCCGCGATGCCGGCTATGACGGCGTCGAGGTGATGGGATCGGAAGGCTATCTGATCAATCAGTTTCTCGCACCGCGGACCAATCATCGATTGGACGAGTTCGGGGGGAGTTTCGACAACCGCACCCGATTTGCCGTCGAGATCGTTCGCGCGGTCCGTCGTCATGCCGGGCTGGATTTCCCACTGATCTTCCGCATATCTGCTCTCGAACTGGTCGAAGGCGGAATGACGGGCGACGAAATCGCGGCCCTCGCGCAATCGATGGAGCTCAATGGCGTCGATGCGCTCGATACAGGCATCGGCTGGCATGAGGCACGTATTCCAACGGTTGCCTACACCGTTCCGCGCGGCGGCTGGTCCGAAGCGACGCGGCGATTGAAGTCCGCCGTTTCAATTCCGGTGATCGCCACCAACCGGATCAACGACCCGTTCGTCGCCGAACGAATTCTCGAAGAGGGAAGCGCGGACTTCGTGTCCATGGCCCGGCCGTTTCTGGCCGATGCGAATTTCGCAGGCAAGGTTGCCGAGGGGCGCCATGACGCGATCAACACATGCATCGCCTGCAACCAGGCGTGCCTCGATCGGATCTTCGTTCTCGATGTGCCCTCGTGCCTCGTCAATCCGCGTGCGCTGCGCGAGCTGGATCTTCCTGTCGTTTCCGCAAAACGGATCAAACGGATTGCGGTTGTCGGCGCGGGGCCGGCGGGCCTCTCTTTCGCGACAAACGCGGCATCGCGTGGTCATCGCGTGACGTTGTTCGAGCGGGAGGCGCTGATCGGCGGCCAGCTACGTCTGGCGCGGCGAATTCCGGATAAAAGCGAGTTCGACGAGCTTTTGCGCTATTTCGCGGTCGCGCTCGCGGAGGCAGGCGTCGAGGTACGGCTCAATACCGAAGCAAGGGCCGACGACCTGCGGCAATTCGACCGCATCATTCTGGCAACCGGCGTCTCGCCGCGGGTGCCTGACATACCCGGCGTCGGGCTCTCGCATGTCGTGACTTACCAGCAGGTGCTTGCCGGAGCTATCAAGTCCGGCCGCCGGGTCGCTATCCTGGGCGCCGGCGGCATTGGCTTCGATGTCGCGGAATACTTGGTTGGGAGCCCGGGGCAGGCGCCGCGCCTTGACGCGTTCCTGCGCGAGTACGGCATCGACATCGAAAGTCGCGGGCGCGGCGGATTGCTTGGATCGGCGCGGTCGTCACAGCCGGACCACGAAGTCACCTTGATGCAGCGCACGCCGGGGAAGCTTGGGCAAGGACTCTCCATCACCATGGGATGGATCAAACGTGACCGTCTGCTGCGCGCCGGCGTCACGATGCTCGACGGCGTCACCTATCGGTCCATCGACAAGGTCGGCGTTCATGTCGAACGCAACGACCAGCCGCAGACCATTGCGGCAGACACCGTCGTGCTGTGTACCGGTCAACAATCGGAGCGGTCGCTACTCGGCGAGCTCGATGGTCTGAACGTGCCCATCAATGTTGTGGGCGGTTCCGATGTTGCGACCGAACTCGACGCCATGCGGGCGATCGATCAGGCAACGCGGCTTGCTTTGACGATCTGAGCCGACAGGGGGAAGAATGGTGCACGAGCCAAGCTATCGCGACCGGTCTGTCCGGCTCTCGACGGAACGGATCGCATCTCAGGCCGGTGCCGGCTGGGCGGACAGGATTATCCTGGATTACTTCGACGAACATCGCCGCCGCATACCGGGCAAACCCGCGATCGTGTCGCTGCTTGCGGAAACCGGTGCCACGAAGCGCGTCAGCTTCGGTGAACTTGGCGATGCGGTCGATCGTATCGCCTTGCGCCTCTTCCGGCTCGGCGTGCGACGTGGCGATGTCGTTTCCTTCCAGCTCAACAATCGATGGGAGTTCATCGCGTTATCGCTTGCCTGTGTTCGGCTCGGCGCCTTGCAAAACCCGCTGATGCCGGTGCTCCGCGAACGTGAGTTACGTTTCATGTTGGGGTTGGCCGAATCCAAGATTTTCGTCGTGCCGCGAAGCTTTCGGCAGTTCGATCATGCCGTTCTGGCTGAGAAGCTCAAGGCCGAGCTGCCTGCACTCGAACATGTCATCGTGCTCGAAGGAACGGACGGCAGTGCCTTGACGGGACCGCCGTCCGAATTCGACGCGGCGGATTTTGCGCGGTTCGTCGAGCCCTTGCGCCCGCATCCGAATGACCTGATGCAGCTGCTTTACACCTCGGGAACGACCGGAGAACCCAAGGGCGTCATGCACACGGCCAATACGATTCTCGCCAACGTGGTGGCGACGGGCGAGCGGTTTGCCGCGAGCAGGGAGGACGTGATGTTTTGTCCGTCTCCCTTGGCGCATCAGCTCGGCTTCCTCTGGGGCCTGTTGCTGCCGATGATGGTTGGCGCCACGACGGTGTTGCTGGACGTCTGGAAGCCGGACCTTGCCGCGAAGCTGCTCGCTGAGGAGAAGGCGACGATCTGCATGGGCGCGACGCCGTTCCTTGCAGATCTTACGGACTTTCACGGGACCGGCGATATGCGGCTCGGCGCCTTCCGTCTTTTTATTTCGGGCGGCGCGCCGATCCCCTCGGCACTGGTGCGGAGAGCGAGGGCAAATCTTGGCGCGACCATCGTCTCGGTATGGGGCATGACCGAGGTCTGCGCCGCGACGACCGTGCGCCTCGACGACGCGGAGGAGAAGGCGTTTGGCACCGACGGCGTCGCCGTGCCTCACATGGCTGTCCGCGTCGTCGATGGAAAGGGCTCCGAGCTCCCAAATGGTACGGAAGGTCATCTGCAAACCCGCGGCGCGAGCGTATTCGTCGGCTATCTCAAGCGGCCGCAGCTCAACGCATTTGCTACCGACGACTGGTTCGAAACCGGCGATCTCGCGCGCAGGGATCAGGATGGATACATTCGGATCACCGGGCGCTCCAAGGACGTTATCATCCGGGGCGGCGAAAACCTTCCGGTCGTCGAAATTGAGGCGGTTCTCTATAAGCACCCAGCCGTCGCGCAGGTGGCTATCGTGGCGATGCCCGATCAGCGGTTGGGAGAGCGGCCTTGCGCCTATGTGCGCCTGCGTGCCGGCACCTCGCTGACTCTGCCGGACGTCCAGGCCTTTCTCGGCGCGCAGGGCGTCTCCAAATCATTCATGCCCGAGCGGCTTGAGATCATCGAGGAGATGCCGATGACCGCGACCGGCAAGGTTCAGAAATTCGTACTGCGCGAAATGGCGAGCAGCCTCACGCATGAGATCCGCAAGGGCTGACGTGGCGGTTCAAAGCCTGGTCAGGTTTCTCTTGAGCTTGTCGACGTAATGCAGAAACGATACCCGGTCATCGAACGAAAAGCCCGCCAGCGCCTCGGTGTAGAAGGCCGCGATGCGCTGGGTGAGCTTGGGCCAGACAGCTCGCCCCGCGCTCGTCAGGACGACACGTCGCGCCCGGCCGTCGGTTGCGTCTGCAACGCGAGAGGTCAAGCCTTGCGCTTCCAGCCTGTTCAGGATGCCGGTCAGATTCTGCCGCGACACCAGGAGATATTCCGACAACTCGCCGACCGTCATCCCGGCCTTGACGTGTGGCCGCGACAACGCGCCGAGCACGGACCATTGCTGCGTCGTGATCCCGATATCGGCCGCGAAGCGGGTGCCCTGGGTGTGCATCAGATTCGCGGTTTGGAAGACCCGAAACAGCAACCTGTTGCTGATCTCGAAGTCGGCGTCTTCCGCCGGCGGCGGCGAGGATTGAGGACGGCTCATAATCGGGTTGGCCTAGAATGCTCTCTGGATAGATGAGAGGCGTTAGCTGAATCTGGAAGTTACCGAGCACAGCTGCGCGGTCTTGACAACCAGATATGTAAATATATTGTCATTTATGCGAGGGACGTGGCATGATGGGTTTGTCGGGTAAGGTCGCCGTTGTAACAGGTGGTGCGGGTGGAATCGGCGCCGCCATTTGCAGGCGGCTGACGCAGGCAGGGACGGCTGTTGCCATTGCGGATGTCGATCTTTCCGCGGCCGAAAGGTTAACGGCGGAACTGGGGCAGGCCGGCATCAGGGCGCGCGCTGTGGAGCTTGATGTCACCGCGTTGGCGAATGTTGCGGCCGCGCTCGACAAGATCGAGGCGGACCTGGGCCCGATCGATATCCTGGTCAACAATGCGGGCTGGGACAAGATCGAGGGCTTTCTCACAACAACGCCCGAGCTGTGGGAACGAATCATAGCGATCAACCTCAGAGGGCCGATCGCACTCACCCACCACGTGTTGTCGCGCATGGTCCCGCGGGCTGTCGGTGGGCGGATCATCAATATCGGATCGGACGCTGGCCGGGTCGGTTCGTCGGGAGAAGCGGTCTACTCGGCTTGCAAGGGAGGGCTCGTCGCACTTGGCAAATCGTTGGCGCGCGAATTTGCCCAGGCCGGCATCACCGTGAACACAGTCTGCCCGGGACCAACCGATACGCCGCTTCTTGCGATGCAGCTCGGCCTCGGTGACGGCGCGCGCAAGATCTCAGAAGGGCTTCGGCGTGCGATCCCGATGAAGCGGCTCGGCGTGCCGCAGGATGTCGCCGGCATCGTGGCATTTTTGGCCAGCGAGGAAGCAGCCTTCATCACCGGGCAAACCTTGAGCGTGTCCGGCGGCCTGACCATGCATGGCTGAATCCGGCGCTCTGGAAGCAAGGAAAACCGCAATGGACTACAGTGACATTCTTTATGGGGTCGAAAGTGGCGTGGCCCGAATCACGATCAATCGTGCCGACAAGCTCAACGCATTTCGTGCGCGGACAGTCGACGAAATGATCGACGCGTTCAGTACCGCAGGCTGGGACAAGTCGATCGGGGTCATCGTGCTCACGGGCGCCGGGGATCGCGCCTTTTGCGTTGGCGGCGATCTGTCGTCGCATGACGGTCACTACGACGGACGCGGCACGGTGGGTCTCGCGATCGAGACGCTGCAAACCGTCATCCGCGACGTACCCAAGCCGGTCATTGCCCGTGTCAACGGCTATGCGATCGGCGGCGGAAACGTTCTTGCCACCATCTGCGATTTGACCATCGCGGCAAAGAGCGCCCGCTTCGGCCAGGTCGGTCCCAAGGTCGGTTCAGTCGACCCTGGTTTCGGCACCGCATTGCTGGCGCGCGCAGTCGGTGAAAAGAAGGCGCGTGAGATCTGGTATCTGTGCCGGCGCTACACCGCCGAGCAGGCGCTGCAGATGGGTCTTGTGAACGCCGTCGTCGATGATGCCGATCTCGACCGCGAGGTGGCTGCCTGGTGTGCCGAGATCATGGAGAAGAGCCCGACGGCGCTTGCGCTAGCCAAGCGATCGTTCAACGCCGACTCGGAGAACATACGCGGCATTTCCATGCTTGGCATGCAGGCGCTCGCTCTGTTCTATGAAAGTGAAGAATCCAAAGAGGGCGTGAAGGCCTTTTCGACAAAGCGGCGTCCGAATTTCCGCGTGCAGGGCGACTGACAATGTCGATATGCGGATTTGACGATGCGACCGCCACGCTGACGGTCTCGCCGATTGAATTGGAGTTGGCGCCACCGATCGCGCAGATCATTCTCCAACGGTCGCCGGTGAACGCGCTCGATGCTGCCATGCTCGACCATTTCGAGGATGCGCTGGCGCAAATCGAGCGCTGCAAAGACGTCAGCGTGGTTGTCTTGCGCAGCGGCGCGCGAGAATTTTGCGCCGGTGCCGATCTTTCCACGGTCGCTGGCTTTCTTGACAAGCCGGAGGCCGGCGCGGCGCTGCGCGCCTATGCCGGAAGACTGCAGCGACTGATCGATCGCTTCGAGGCCTTGTCTGCTGTGACGGTCTGCGCCGTGGACGGGATAGCCGCGGGCGGAGGATTCGAAATTGCGCTGGCCGCCGACTTTCGCCTGGCGTCGGATCGCGCCAGCTTCTCCTTGCCGGAACTCGCCCTTGGACTAATTCCGGCGGCTGGCGGCACCCAGCGCCTCGTTCGCCTGGCCGGACTTGGAATGGCGCGCCGCATCATCCTCCGCGGTGCGACGCTCGACGCACGACAAGCGCGTCGCGGTGGGATCGTCGATGAGGTGTTTCCCGCGGATACCTTTGAGGCGAGCGTGCGCGAATTCGCGAATGAATGCGCGCGCGCCTCGGCGGCCGCCGTCAAAGCGGCAAAGGCCTGTTTGCGTCAGGCGAGCCCGCTCGCTTCATGCGGCCTTGCAACCGAACTCGACGAAATCGCCCAACTGATCGAAGGCCAGGATGCGCGACAGCGCTTGACCCGCTTTCTCGGCCGACGTCAACACCGCACGCAACAAGCAGGGACTTGACCGATGACCGAAATCTTCACGGTGAAGGCGCTCAAGCAGATGGCGATTGTCGTGACCGGCGGAACCTCAGGGATGGGGCTCGGCATCGCCAAGGCGCTTGTCGCCGACGGCGTAGCGCATCTCGTCATTGTCGGCAGAAGCACGGAGCGCGGTGCGGAAGCCGCGAAGCGTCTCGGTGACCTTGCCAGCTCGATGGAAGTCAAGTCTGACATCAGCTTTGTCGCCGCCGACCTGACGACTTGGGATGGAGCCAAAGCTTGCATCGACGCTTGCGTCACAGCCCATGGCCGCGTCGACGCTCTTGTCAATTGCGCCGGGGCGCATGGCATTCCCCGACCTTTCGATCGGACGGACGCGGCGTATATCGAGCGAGTCTTGACTGGCCTTCTGCATCCCAACATCTTTCCGACGCATGTCGCGATCCAGCACATGTCGGCGCAGAAGCACGGCGTGGTCATCTGTGTTGCGTCCGATGCCGGTAAGTTTGCGACGCCGGGAGAAGCTGTTATTGGCGCCGCTTATGGCGGGACGGTGATGTTCTGCCGCGCGCTCGCCATGGAAGCCAAGCGCTACGGCGTGCGCGTCAATGCGGTGACGCCGTCGGTGGTCAGTAACACCCTCGCGCACGACGCGGCGATGGAGGATCCTTTCGCGGCCAAAATATTTTCGGCGGCGATGAAGCGGGCCTCGCTGGGCATTGTGCAGGCGGACGAGGTCGGTCCGCTCGTGTCTTTCCTGCTCAGTCCTGCTGCGGCGAAGATTACCGGGCAGGCGATCAGCGTGAATGGCGGCATTTCAGCCGCCTGATGAGGAGATTCCGATGAATTTCGCTTTGACCGAAGAAGAACTGATGATCCGCGACAGCGCAAGACGGATGGCGGGCGAGCAGTTGGGTCCGCTCGTCGCGACCCTCGATCGCGGCGGGGGCCGCCAGGAGTTCCTCGACAATTTGCGTAGCGCTGCCCGCGCCGGCTTTGCGTCGCTTTGCATGGACGAGCGCTATGGGGGTGCAAACGCTACCACGGTCGCGATGGCCTTGGCGATCGATGAAGTCGCCTATGCCTGCCCCTCGACGGCGGTGACGCTTGCGCTGACCAACATGGTGACCTTCATCCTTCAGGCGTTCGGGACCGACGAGCAGAAGGACAGGTATCTGCGACGGTTTGCCGATGGCAGTTATGTCTCCGGCGCCTTTGCCCTGACGGAGGCAGGCGCGGGATCCGATCCGGCCAGCATGAAGACGCGCGCCGATTTGGAAGACGAGGGATTTGTCCTCAACGGCGAGAAAATCTTCTGTACATCTGCCGAATACGCCGGTCTCTTCGTGGTATGGGCAGTGACCGACCGCTCGGCACCCAAGGGCAAGGGCATATCGCTGTTTCTCGTCGAAGCGGGCACACCCGGCCTTGTCGTCGGCAAGGCCGAGAACAAGATGGGGCAGCGGGGATCCGCGACGAACACCGTCATATTCGAAAAATGCCGGATCCCACGCTCGGCGCTGATCGGCCGTCTGAACGATGGCTTTCGCATTGCGGTTGCCGAGCTTGCCTTGGGCCGCATCGGCATCGCCTCGCTCGCGCTTGGCATTGCGCGGGCCGCGCTCGACCGCACCAAGGAGCACGTCAAGCAGCGTGTTCAGTTCGGACAATCGCTCGCGAATTTCCAGGGATTGCAATGGATGATCGCGGATCGCGAGGTCGATATTGAAGCGGCCCGGCTTCTGATCCTGAACGCGGCAGCCAAACGCGATCGTGGCGAGCCGTTCGCGCGCGAGGCGTCCATGGCGAAGCTGTTCGCTTCCGAAGCCGCGCATCGCGTCACCGACACCGCAATTCAGCTCCACGGCGGGTTCGGCTATGTAGAGGATGCCGGCATCGAGAGGCTGGCGCGCGACGCGCGCGTCACCCGCATCTATGAAGGCGCATCGGAGGTGCAGCGGATGATCATCGCGCGCCATGCCTTGCAGTAGGAGCGGTCGGTTCGACATTCCTTACCATATGCGCCCGGCAGGACTCGAACCTGCAACCAGACCGTTTCGGTACGGCAAATAGCGCCGCTTGCGATCAGTTCTCCCGGCACGGAAGACAGCGCCTGCTGACGGATGCTGCCGACCAACTGTCCTATTTCTCCAAACGTAAGGCCATCCAACGAAAGGAGATAAGGACCCGAACCTTCCATTTGCCTGAAATGATCGCGAGCACCGTCTCGACGGGGCAACTGCAGTTTCGCTCACGCGCGACCAACTCCAGGCGCATCGCGCCGCACCCGCAATGTTGCTGAAATTCGATAACTACGAGCGGCAGCCCTGCCTAGTATGGAGCATCCGCAGCGCAGGGAGGAGTTCATGCAGCCGCAGAGCCGTCGCCTACCAAAAGCAGTGGCCGCACTGGCGACTTTCGTCCTTGCGGCGTTTTTCCTTCCACTGCTTGCTCAAGCCGCGACACCCGCCGATGCGGTTTATCTTGGCGGAAATATCCGCACACTGGATGCCAGTGATCGGTCGGTGCAAGCCGTGGCGGTCGTGGGTGGCAGGATCCTCGCTGTCGGTACCGACGAGGCCATCCGGCAGCACGTTGGGCCGAAAACACGGGTTGTCGATCTAAACGGCGCCACGGTGATGCCGGGTATCATCGACGCGCACGGGCACTACGTGCGCGGTGCACTTCGGGGGCTCTTTAGTTGCGTTCTCTCTCCCCAAACTCCGGTCGATGATATCGCGCCGAAAGTCAGGGAGTGCGCTCAGAAGGTGGGGCCAGGCGAATGGGTCTCGGGCGGTGGTTGGGCGAACGGCTATATCGGCACAGGCAAGATTCATCGATCCCAGCTGGATGCCGTCTCACCCGACAACCCTGTATACCTGCTGGATGATTCGGGACAGGTGGCCTACGTCAACAGCAAGGCTCTTGCGATACTGGACCTGACCAGGGAAACGGCAGCGACTCGAGAGCATGTGCTCAAGGACGCGTCGGGCGAACCGAATGGGCTTCTCACTTTGGAAGCCGCCAGCCAGGCGCTCAGCAGGATTCCGCCGTTGGCGTCAGAAAAATACGAGGCGGCCGTCCGCTGGTCCGCGCAGGAGGCCAATCGGTTCGGTATTACTACCTTCGCGGAGGCTCGCGCGGACCGTCGTACGGTTGAAGCATTTGTTGTCGTCGACCGGGCCGGACAGCTAAGCGCCAACGTTGCCACGTTCCTCATGTATGACACCGAATTCAATGAGACGCAGGCTGTCCAGGAGGAAACGGTGCGCAATCGCGCACAGTATCGGACTGCGCACGTCTACACCGATTTCGTAAAGCTCTACCTCGACGGCGTGCCAATCACCTACAGCGGTGCGCTATTGGAACCCTACGAACACGACGACAGTCACCCCGCCGATTTCCGAGGTCAGCTTCGCATGAAGCCAGAACGCATCCAGCAAGATCTTGCTGAGATGGACCGAATGGGAATTACCGTGAAGATGCATGCGACCGGCGACGCTTCGGTGCGAGCGGGTCTGGACGCTATCGAGACCGCGCGCAAGGCAAATCCCTCTGGTCAGCTGCCGCATCAGATCGCCCATGTCGGCCTTGTGGCGCCGTCCGACCTGGTTCGGTTCAAGCAGCTTCGGGCAGTTGCGGACATCGCTCCGCCGATCTGGATCCCGGGGCCTTACAGCAAGGCCGTTGTCGCGACCATCGGCCAAGCGCGCTATGAACGCTATGTACCGACTGCCGATCTTCTGCACGCAGGCGCGCTGGTAGCTTACGGCTCCGACTGGCCTGCCGTTGCCGCGTCGTTCAATCCCTGGCCCCATTTGGAGTCGCTTGTCGACCGCTCCATCGGACCGGCGCAACGCATTCCGCTCCGCGATGCAGTAGCCACCATGACGATTGGGGCTGCCACGGCATTAAGGCTGGAGCAGAAGGTGGGATCGATCGAGGTGGGCAAGTCTGCCGATATGGTGGTGCTCGATCGAGATCCCTTCCAAGTGCCGGTTTCGCAGATAGGTGGAACTCGGGTTCAGTTGACGATCTTCGAGGGGCGCGAGGTCTATCGACAGGATGGCAGCGGCGCGCAGGCCAAGTGAGCATCGCCCGTGAGTCCAATCAACGTGAGGCGCCTGCCCCAGGACACACCAGAGGTAAGGCATTCGCGTACCGACGAAGCGAAAGTTTGACCGCCCAAGGCGCACATCTTGGAAACTAGGCCGGTCGCGCTCGGCGCAGGGTCTCCGATGGAAGCTCGGAGAAATGCCGCTTGTAGTCGAGAGAGAATTGGCCGAAGTGCCAAAAGCCGTGCCGTACAGCCATGTCGTAGACACCGCTATGCCGGTCGGTGCAACGCTTCAGATCACGACGCACGCGATTCAAGCGCATCGCGCGCCAGTAGTGCATCGGGCTCGTACCGAGCACCTCATGAAAGCAGTAACCCAGCTTGCGCGGGCTGGCGCCGACGGCTTTGCATACGTCAAGAAGCGATATGTGACGATCACCGCTCGCAAGCATGAGTTCGCAGGCCAGCTCAACAGTGCGTTTGCGTGCCGCCGTACTCCGCCCGTATTCACGGAGCCGTATGGTCGGCAGCATGCTTGCCACCTCGAAGAGAAGGCTGTCTTCGAGCGTGCGGCAGACCGCCGGATCCTCAAATACGGATGGTGTCACCAAAATAGTCTCGTAGATCATGGTCAACAAATGGCGTAGTCTTGCAACCGACGCTGTGGTCGTCTCAACGACGCCCAGCTGGTGCCACAGCGTTCGAGGCAGTTCGATGTTGAGAGTCGCGGCGAGATCCTTGATCAAGGCCGCCTCCATCACGAGGCCACGAAGCTCGAAGCCTTTTGGCGTGCACATGTCGACATCGGCGTCCAGGCAACCGATGATGTTGGCCTCGGCGATTCTGACGCCGTTGCAATTTATCTCACCGGCTGACTGCCAGGGCAGACCAATGGCAAAGCTGCTGCAACCAATCCGGCCGCATTGGCGGACTTGCTGACTGGTTGTCTCGCGAAATACCTCAACCCTGGGCAAGGAGAGTTGGGTAAAGCCGCCACGAAAGGCGCCTGCGCTGAGCTGGTCATAGCTCAGGCGCCAGTGCCCAAGGCTTGCGCAATGCTCATCGACATCATTGCTGTTCGTCTGCAGCAACGCGGCTCCGCCCCTAGCGGTCGCACCCGCTCGCTGAACCGCTCCGAGTGGAGCAGGTGACTCGATTGAAACGGTTGAGGCCATATCAAACAAAATCTTGCGTGAAAGGGATCGCTGGAATCCACGACCGCGAGGGGAGCGTAGGATAAATACTATTACCGGATTTCGATAACGTCGGAAAGCGGCAGCGAGCATACTCCTCCTAGCCATCGACCTGCAGCTGGCCTGCATTGTGCGACCGCAACATGGAAATGGAGTGCCGCGAAGCAGTCCTGCCAGATGGGAAGGTACGATCCGTCATCCAGCGAGACCGTCGCCGCCGCCCAGAAAAACTCGGGTCATTCAACGTTCAACCGGACCGGATCGGAGAAGAGCGACATGTCGGATGTCACCGTGAGAGAACCTCAGCGCCGAGAGGCGAGGGGGCCGGTACCTCATCCTCTCGATCCGCTCAATACCGAAGAGATTGCGAAGGCCTGCCGGCTCGTGCATGCCGCTGCGGGATCTTCTGCCGCTTGCCGGTTCCCGGTCGTGCGCCTTGAGGAGCCAAGCAAACGGGAGCTGCGGAAACTGACGTCGGCGGCAGAGCTACCGCGACGCGTGTTCGTGCTGACGCTTGATGTGGCTAGCGGCGAGGTGATCGAACATATCGTCGATCTCGGACGCGACGCCATTGTCTCGCGCAAGATCTTGTCGAACCGGGAAGCGCCCTACGGCCAGCCGCCCGTGATGCTGGAAGAGTTCTTCCGTTGCGAGGCCATCGTCAAAGCCGATCCGGGCTGGCGCGCGGCGATGCACCGACGCGGTCTCACCAACCAGGACATCGAGCTGATCCAGGTCGATCCATTCTCGTCGGGATTTTTCAACAAGGAGTTCGAGCGCGGCGCGCGTATTGTGCGTGCGGTCAGCTATTTCCGCGAGCATCCGCAGGATAATGGCTATGCCCATCCCATTGAGGGTGTGGTGACGGTGGTTGATCTGATCGCGGGAAAGGTAATCGACCTCACTGATGAGGATCCGATCGTGCCGATCCCGCGCAAAAAGCGCAACTATGGTGCCCATGAGAACAAAAGCCCTCGCACGGACATCCGTCCCTTGCATATCGAGCAACCTGAGGGGCCGAGCTTCCGGGTCGATGGTTGGAAAGTGGAGTGGCAAAAATGGAGCTTCCGGGTAGGCTTCACGCCGCGAGAAGGTCTCGTGTTGCATCAACTCGCCTATCAAGATGGCGAACACGAGCGGTCGCTGATCCATCGCGCCAGCATCACCGAGATGGTGGTGCCCTACGCCGACCCAACCGCCAACCATTTCTGGAAGTCTGCTTTCGATGCAGGCGAATACGGTCTCGGCATGCTAGCCAATGCGTTGGAGCTCGGCTGCGATTGCCTGGGAAGCATCCATTATTTCGACGTACCCGCCGCCGACAGCAAGGGCGAGCCGTTTATCATGAAGAACGCCATTTGCATGCACGAAGAGGACCACGGAATCCTCTGGAAGCACTACGAGTTCCGCAACGGGCTGTTTGAGGTGCGTCGCTCGCGACGGCTCGTCATCAGCTTCTTTGCGACGGTTGGAAACTATGACTACGGTTTCTATTGGTATCTCTACCAGGACGGCACGATCCAACTCGAGGCCAAGCTCACGGGTATCATTCAGACGGCGGCGGTAATGCCAGGTGAACACTACAAATGGGGAGGGATGGTCGATGACAATCTTGGCGGTCCGACTCATCAGCACTTCTTCAACGTGCGCCTTCACATGGATCTCGACGGCGGAGGCAACACCGTCACCGAGCATGATTTCGTGCCGCGGCCATGGGGCCCCGACAACCCGTATGGCACCGTATTTGATATGACTACGCGAGTATTGGCGAGCGAGCGCGCCGCGGCATCTGTTGCCAGTGGCGAAACTGGGCGATTCTGGAAAATCAGCAATCCAAACGTGACGAACTCGGTCGGTGCGCCGCCGGCGTATAAGCTACTCGTCAATTCAAGCCCGCTGATGCTCGCGCAGGAAGGCAGTTTTGTGCGCCAGCGCGCCGGCTTCGCCACCAAACATGTCTGGGTTACTCTCTTTGATCCTGCCGAGAAGTATGCCAGTGGCGACTATCCGAACGTTCACGCTGGTGGCGACGGCCTACCACGTTACGTGGCGCAAGATCGTAGCATTGAGAATGCCGATATCGTCGTCTGGCACACCTTCGGTCACACTCATGTGTGCAAGCCGGAGGATTTCCCGGTGATGCCTGTCGAATATGCGGGCTTCATGCTCAAGCCGAGCGGCTTTTTCGCGGCCAACGCCGCAGGCGATATCGCGCCCGAGCGCAACGCCCGAAGCGTACTTGCCAGCGGCCTTGCCGTCGCGGGTGCTTCTTGCTGTCAGGCCTCCTGAACGCGGGAGGGGACCGTTGCGTATCTCGCTTTTAACGCCACGCTTTGCGATGCGTTACCGCTGCGGTATCCCAGCGTGGGACGCGGCGTCATCTAACCCAGCTGTGAACAGCAGTTCTCCACCGCTCGCCGCACCATCACGTTGACCAGATGGACACGGTATTCGGCATCCGCGTGAATATCCGAATTTACATCGAGTTCGGGGAGGTAGAGGCCCTCGAGCGCGTTCGAGTCAAATTGCCGCTGCAGAGCAGCTTCCGCTTCGCGCCATCGAAATGCACAGACCTTTGTGCCGGTGACCCCAACACGAACCTCGTCTCGGAACTTCGCAACAAATGCCCCGACGATGGCAAACCGCGATGCGGGCTGCTTAAATTTCTGGTAGTCCGCGGCGAGAGGTACGTTCAAGTGAATGGCCGTGATCAGCTCCGCCGGTTCAAGCGCAGTCTCGAACAGCCCCCTGAAATAGTCGTCGACTGGAATGGATCTTGTGGAAGTCTCGATAACAGCGCGTAGGGCCAGCAACGCGGACGGATAACAAGCCGCCGGGTCTGAGTTGGCGACGGATCCGCCGATCGTGCCGCGATTCCGAACCTGGCGATCACCGATATTGCTGGCAAGTTTCACGAGCGCAGGAATTGCTCGTGCAATCACCTCCGATCGGACCACATCAACATGACGGGTCATTGCACCGAGGGTCAACGAATCCGTCGTGACTTCCATTCGCCGCAGTGTTTCGAGGGTGCCCAGGTCGACCAATGCGCTCGGCTGCGCCAGGCGCAGCTTCATACTGGGGAGCAAGCTCATGCCACCTGCGACGGGTTTCGCGTCCTCATGACTGGCCAAATAGCTGCTGGCGTCTTCTATATCACGCGGTCGGACATAGTCGAAGCTATACATCCGCGGCACTCCGTGCTCGCTTCGAGTTCGTCTCCGAGGCGACCGCGAGGATAGCGCGGACGATGTTGTGATAGCCGGTGCAGCGGCAGATATTGCCATCGATCAGATGACGTACGCTCTCTTCGTCGAGATCATCATAGCGCTCAGTCAACTCGACCGAGCTCATGACGAAACCGGGAGTGCAGTACCCGCATTGTAGAGCGTGATGTTCGACAAATGCGCGTTGCACCGGATGAAGGCCGCCGTCGCTAGCCTCAAGACCCTCGATCGTGGTCACGGACTGGCCGGTTGCTTGCACCGCAAGCATTGTGCACGACTTTATTGCCTCTCCGTTGACCAGAACGGTGCAACACCCGCACTGCGAGGTGTCGCATCCAACGTGTGTGCCCGTTAGGTCGAGATGTTCGCGCAGCACCTCGACGAGAAGCGTTCGCGGGTCGATCTCGAGAGAAAAATCCTTACCGTTGACGCGAAGTTTACAGGTGTCCTTCATCATGCTTTCGCCCCGATCGTCTCATCGAGCATGAAGGCGGCTCATCCTATAGGCAAATTGGCAAAACTCATGGTTTCCATGAGGGATTCTCGTTTCTGAATTGCTCCTCCCCGGGCCTAAGTCACGCGTTCCAATCGGAGGCACAGCAAGCGACGCCTTCGCCGGCGCCGGAATTGAAATCCAGAGTGCAAGCTCGACCGAGACTGGCGGTACCTATGGCACAGCCCTCGGCGGCCGGAAACCAGATTCGAATGCCATTCGCTTCATCTGAAGGCCAGGTGACAGCTACCTGCCAACGCGTTGCTTCCGCCATCGCCCGTTTGTCATAAGGAAATCTCATATGAACGGACAGCTTCGTCGGACGACAGCTCCTGCCCTCTCGGAGTTGGAATGGAAGGCAAGGTGCGAACTCGCAGCTTGCTACAGGATTTTCAATGCACTTGGTTGGACAGAACTCATATTCAACCACATTACTCTCGAACTACCCGGCCCCGAGCGTCACTTTCTGATCAATCCGTACGGCCTGACGTATGACGAAGTCACGGCCTCAAATCTGGTCAAGATTGATCTCGACGGTCGCGCAGTAGATTGTTCAGAATGCGACGTGAACCCCGCTGGATTCCTGATTCACAGCGTCATTCATCGAGCGCGACCCGATGCTCGATGCATCGCTCATACTCACACGACCGCCGGCTGTGCCGTAGCTGCGTTGTCTCTTGGCCTGGAATGCACGAACTTCTATGCGGCGCAACTTCACAATGAAGTCGCGTATCACGACTTCGAGGGTATTACAGTCGACCAGGGTGAGGGACCACGACTCCTGGCGTCGCTTGGCGGCAAGAGCGCCATGATACTTAGAAACCATGGATTGCTGGCGTGCGGCCCGTCGGTGCCGGAGGCGTTCTATCTTCTTTGGCGACTTGAACGTGCCTGCCAGATTCAGGTCGCGACCTATTCATATGGCTCGCCAGTGGTCGAAATTCCTGATGCGGTAGCCGAGAGAGCCACCCAGCAGCTCAAATCATTTGATCCCCGCGGCGATGGCGCTCGCCGCATCTTCGAGGCGTTGCGACGCAAGATCGATCCGCGGCTCTACGAGATCTAGGATGGTTGGTAGCATTGGGATCGTAGGTGCGGGCGCCATCGCCCTGCTCGGCGCGCGGTGTTCGGCGATAACCAAGGTCAGGGACGGCGGGGCTAGCGAGGCCGCCTGTCTTCTAGAACGTCGGTGATGGCCCGCTCAACAAAGGCGATATCGACCGGATCTGTGCCTGCGGTGCCGGCCCGGTGTCCCCAGTCAGATTCGATAACGCGCAGCTCCGCGTCCTTGATCGACTGCACTTCCCGTTCTGAATCCGCCACCAGGAAATATTGATCCGTACGACAGGGCATGACGATCGTGCGCGCGCGGATCGCTGCCAGCGCCCGGCCCAGGTCCCCGCGGAACGTGTCGTTGCAGCTAATATCGGCATGCTGCCAAGTAGCGATTTGCGCTAGCAGATCGTTTGCGTCCCTGCCTTCGAACGTCTTTTCCCAGAAGCGCACCATGAAGTCCTCAGGGCTGGAAAAGCCGAGCATGGTCTGATCCAACTGCCTGTCGTAGAAGCGGTAGCTGAGTGCCCAGGACGCATAGAGGCGGCCGACCGCTCGCAGGCCGGCGAGGGGCGGAGCTTCGTATTCGCCATTCGACCAAAGGGTGTCCGCGGTGAGCGCGGCCTTCACGCCAGCCAGAAACACGTAGTTAAATCGACTTGTTCGTGCCGAGCCACAGAACGGCAATAATCGAGGAACCATGTCCGGGTAAAGGCAGGCCCACTGATATGCCTGCTGGGCGCCCATTGACCTACCAATCACCGCGTGAAGGCGGTCGATCGAGAAAGCCGCTCGGATCATCGCGTGCTGGAGACGGATGTTGTCGAGCAACGTTACGAGGGGAAATCGAGCTCGGTCGAACGGAGCCGGCGTGTTGCTTGGAGATGACGAGGCGCCATTACCCAGTATGCCTGGCACAATCACGAACCACTTCTCCGTGTCGAGTGCTTTGCCTGGGCCGATGAGCCACTCGTTGGATAAGTACCTCGTGCCGAACCAAGTGGGGAAGAGCACGGCGTTGTCGCGGCTATGCGAAAGCTTCCCGTAGGTCTTATACGCAAGAACGGCTTCCGGCAGCGTGCCGCCAGACTGCAACCGGAGGTCAGCGACGGTGAAGAAATTCTCAGACATGTTACGAACTTGTCGCTGCAAGATTTCGAAAGTCGGACTCCCACTTGCCGCTGGGAAGTCGGGCACCGCAGGGGCTCTTTTGCTCGCGAGCATCGCGGATCGCGTGCCATACTCTGCGTGGTGTCAGGGGCATGTTTATCTCTCGCACTCCCAGGTCCCATAGAGCGTCGACGACAGCGTTCACGACGGCAGCAGGAGCTGCGATGCTGCCGCTCTCGCCCGCGCCCTTTACGCCCAGCGGGTTGTTAGGCGATAGCGTCTCCTGGGATTCAAAGCGGAATGAGGGAAGATCATCGGCGCGCGGCATCGCGTAGTCCATAAACGATCCGGCGATGAGTTGGCCGCTATCGCGATCATAGGTGCACTGTTCCATCAGCGCCTGACCGATCCCTTGCGCAGCACCTCCATGCAACTGCCCCTCGACAATCTGAGGATTCACTACTTTGCCGCAGTCGTCGATCGCCGCGAAATCCCGCACACGGACCAGTCCTGTATGCTCGTCCACAATGACCACGGCGAGCTGCATTCCGGAAGGCGTATTTCGGGCAGGAGGATCGTAAAATACCGTTTCCTCGAGACCCATCTCCATATCCTCAGGGTAGCTGTGCCCCCGATAGCACCAGCGCGCGACCTCGGTGAACGTCATCTTGCGGTCGGTACCTGCCAGTTCAAACGTTCCGTCTTGGTAGACTACGTCTTCGGTCGAGCATTCCATCAGATGGGCGAATTGCCTCTTGCACTTGTTGATGATACGTCCGCTTGCGCGCGCAATCGCGGGGCCCATGAGGAACAATGAACGGGATCCCCAGGTACCGAGGCCGTTTGCAATGCGGTCGGTATCGCCTTCTACGAGCTCAATGTTCTCGTAAGGAACTCCAAGAGTGTCCGCAGCGATCTGACAGAACGACGTTTCGTGTCCTTGTCCGTGCGAATGCGTGCCACAGAGGAGGGTCACTTTCCCCGAAGGATGAACGCGTACTGTTGCTACGTCATATCCTCCGATACGGCGGCCGATTTTCGCTGCGATCCGGCTGGGTGCGCCTGCGCAGTCGACAAAGCCGGCCAAGCCGATGCCCATCCGGATGCCCTGGCTGCGGAGTTGCGCCTGTTCGCGGCGAAGATCATCGTAGCCTGCGAGCGAGGTCACCTTATCCAACAGTCCGTCGGGATTGCAGGAATCGTAGGTCACGCCGATAGTGGTCTCGTAGGGACAATCGCTAGGTTTGATGAAGTTGCGCCGCCTGATTTCGCAAACGTCGATGCCCAGATCACGCGCCGCGTTCTCGAGCAGCCGCTCAAGCACATATATTCCTTCCGGTCGGCCCGCCCCGCGGTAGGCCTCCACCGGGACCGTGTGCGTGTAGACGCCCGTGATATGGCAGAAAATTGCTTTCGTTCGGTACAGTCCAGCGAGAACGCGCGGGTAATAATGCGCCGGAATGCTAGGCCCGAAAGCGGTCATGTACGCACCGAGATTGGCGATCGTCCTGGCTTCCACGCCAAGGATATCACCCTGCTTGTTCATCGCGATCCGACAGCGGGTAACATGGTCTCTGCCGTGAGCGTCGGTGATCAGCGATTCGCTTCGGGTTGCAATGAATTTGACGGGTCGTCCGACCTTCTGTGCCGCCCACAGGACCGCGGCTTCTTCGCCGTAATGAGTGTTCTTGGGCCCGAATCCTCCTCCGACATCGGGCGCGACGACTCGGATCTGATGCTCAGGCACTCGAAGGGAGTCGTCAGCGAGCCAATTCTTCACCAGATGAGGAATTTGTGTGCTGGCGGTCAGAGTATAGTGATCTCGCGATTTGTCGTACTCGCCGAGGTAGGTACGCGGCTCCATTGCGTTGGCCGTTATGCGGTTGGCGACGACCTCGAGTTCACCAATGTAATCCGCGCGGGCGAACGCTGCCTTCACAGCTGCCTCGTCGCCAACGGTGTTTATCAATGTAACGTTCGTTCCGAACTGAGGATGAACGAGCGGAGCTCCCTCTGCCAAGGCGTCTGCCGCCTCGACTACAGCGGGCAGGGGTTCGTAGTCGACCTGTACCTTGTCGAGCGCGTCGAGCGCTTGCCACTTGGTCTCCGCCACGACGATGGCCACCGTGTCCCCAACATGCCGAACAATATCCGTCGCGAATACGGGACGTGATGCTTCGTTCATCGGTGAGCCGTCTGGAAAACGGACTGGGGCGATTGTGGGCATCTCTCCCCTGCCTTCGGCTGCCCACATGGCCCCGGTCAGAACGGCAAGCACGCCTGGCATACGTGCCGCTTCGTCAATTTCGATCGAGAGGATGCGCGCATGCGCGAACGGGCTCCGGACGAATGCGGCGTAGGTCATTCCCGCCCGTTTCAGGTCGTCCGTGTAGCCGCCCCGGCCCGTAATAAACCTCCCGTCCTCTCTCCGAGAAACCTGCTTTCCGACCCAGGTCATTCACCCTTCTCCCGTCCATTTGGATACATATGACGCCGCATTGAGCTCAAAGCTGCCCAAAATTTCGACCTTGCCAACCACCAGTTTTCCTATATGTATACATATCGCCATATGTATACAAATTCTAATTCTAAATGGGCGTACTGCTTGGGGAGGTAGGATGACTCCGGACGAGATCGAAGTCTTCAAGAGGCAGCAGTTCGGCCACAGGCTTGGGCTGGGTAAGTTTCCCGCGCTGCTGATCGTCGATTTCGTAAACGGATTTGTCGATCCGCAATTGTTCGGAGGGGGAAACATCGCCGCGGCGGCTGCGAACACCGCGCCGCTCCTGCAGGCATTCCGCACGGCCGGCTGCCCCGTTGTATTTTCCCGCATCATCTACGCCGAGGATGGGTCAGACGCGACGGTTCATTGTCTGAAAGTCCCGCGGCTCAAATCCCTGACGAAGAGCAATCCGGCAAGTCAGATCATCGATGAGCTCGCCCCAGCCCCAGGCGAGATCGTTCTCGACAAGAGGCTGCCGTCGGTTTTCTTCGAGACCGGTTTGCACGGCTTGCTGAACGGTCGTGGCGTCGACACCATCGTCGTGACGGGGTGCACGACGAGCGGCTGTGTGCGCGCGACTGTCCTGGATGGGCTGTGTCACGGCTTCCGTCCGATCGTTCCCTCCGATTGCGTCGGGGATCGTGCCCTATCGCCTCACGATGCAAGCCTGTTCGACCTCTCGCAGAAATACGCCGACGTCGTCAGCAGCGAGGATGTGCTCACATTCCTCTCGCAGCGAAACTTCGTCGCGGCGTGAAGAGCCGAAAAGGAGATTGTCAGATGTACTCAGAGAGTCTGAATGATACCGCGATGTGGCTCGAAGTCTTGCGGCTTTCCCGGGTGAAGCCGGGAGAGACGGTTTGCGTGTTAACCGGCGCCGCCTCCAACGAACGGAATTTTCGCGCCGCTATGCGAGCCTCTCAAGAATTGGGCTGTACGACCTTCCAGCTTCACATTCCGCCGGCTGCGCCGCTGCCCACTATAGGTGCGGACCGGACCTCGTTCGTTGGTGTCACTCCTCTGACCGGAAATCGCGCCGCCGTCGAGACTCTGAAGAACGTGTCGTTCGTTGCGGATCTGATGGGCTTGCTGCACTCGCCCGAACAACTTGAGATCCTGAAGGCCGGCACGCGCATGCTTATGGTTCTTGAGCCACCGGAAATCCTCGCGCGCATGGTGCCCACCGAAGAAGATAAGCGGCGCGTCATGGCGGCCGACAATCGCTTGCGACGCGCCAAGACCATGAAGGTGACGTCGCCGGCGGGTACTGATCTCGTTTTGCCGATCGGCCAGTTTCCAACCTTGCCGGAGTACGGCTACGCCGACGAACCCGGTCATTGGGACCACTGGCCTAGCGGCTTCACATCGACTTGGCCGAACGAGGGACAGGGTGATGGGACGGTTGTGATCGATGTAGGCGATCTTTTGTTTCCGTTCAAGATGTACGCGACGTCGCGGACAACGCTGCGAATTGAGCGAGGTCTCATCCGATCGATCGAAGGCGGTTTCGAGGCCGAGTACCTGAAGGAGTACATGGCCAGTTACAACGACCCTGGCGCGTACGCGATCTCGCATGTGGGATATGGCCTGCAGCCCAAGGCGAAATGGACGGCCCTTCAGATGCAACACGACAAATCGCGCACGCTCGGCATGGACGGTCGGTCATTTTACGGAAATTTTCTCTTTTCCACAGGCCCGAATTCCGAAGCTGGTGGTTGCAACAATTCGCCATGCCACATCGACATCCCGATGCGGAATTGCACCGTGCTCCTCGACGGCGAAACGATGGTGCGAGAAGGCGATGTCATCGCCGCGGATCAGCGCGTGCCAAGTGCAACTCCGCAAACGGGGGTGCATCTCGTCGCCGCCGAATAATCGTCAACTTCGTATTGGGAGGATAACATGTGGAAGATCTGTTTAGCCGTGGTGCTCGCTGCGCTCGCTAGCCCCGCTTTCGGTCAAGTCAAACTGGGAGCGACATTGTCCACGACCGGTCCGGCGGCTTCACTTGGAATTCCGGAGCGCAATACGCTGCAACTTCTTCCCAAATCCATCGGTGGTTTGTCGATCGAGTGGATCGTGCTTGACGATGCTTCGGATACGACGGCAGCTCGTAAGAACGCTGAGAAGCTGACATCGGAAGACCGTGTTGATGCCATTGTCGGCTCCAGCACGACGCCCAACTCCCTCGCGATGATCGAAGTGGCGAGTGGTGCTCAGACGCCTATGATTAGCCTTGGCGCCTCTGCACGCATCGTTGATCCGATGGATGCGCAACGACGCTGGGTGTTCAAGACGCCGTATCACGACAGCATGATCGCCGAGACTGTGGCACGACACATGACGGCGACCGGCGTGAAAACCTTGGCCTACATCGGCTTCAACGATGCGTATGGAGAAGGTTGGGGCACGGAACTTCAGAAGGCCGCCGAACGAAACGGCGTGTCGATGAGCGCCTGGGAGAAATACAACAGGACCGACACGAGCGTTACCGCCCAGGTGCTGAAAGTGATGACGTCAAGTCCGGACGCGGTTCTCATCGGAGCGTCGGGTACCCCAGCGGTGCTTCCGCAGGTCACGCTTCGCGAACGCGGTTACAAGGGCAAAATCTATCAGACGTCCGGCGTGATTAACAATGACTTCCTCCGTGTCGGCGCGAAGAACGTAGAGGGCACTCTGCTTCCCAGCGGACCGGTCATTGTCGTCGAGCAATTGCCTGACGATCACCCGGCGAAGGCGTCCGGCCTGGAATACAAGAAGCTGTATGAAGGGACGTACGGACCTAATTCGCTCTCGACATTCGGGGCGAACGCGTACGACGCATGGCTTCTGCTTAAGAGCGCTCTTCCAAAAGCCGCGGCCAAGGCGAAGCCCGGAACCCCGGAATTCCGGCAGGCGTTGCGCGAAGAAATCGAGCGTACGGCCAACTTGCCGGCTACGCATGGCGTGTTCAACATGAGCGCGCAGGATCATCTGGGTTTTGCCGCGGATTCGCCGGCGATGATCACCATCCGTAACGGCACGTGGGCCTTTGTTAAGGCTGGCGGGTCTTAAGTTCCTCCCAGACCTGGACCGCTCTTGCATTGGAGCGGTCCACATTTTTTGGGGATCGCATGAACACAGATATCGTTCTCATTCTCGCGCAGGACGGACTGGTGAACGCCGCGGTGTACGCGCTTGCGGCGATCGCGATCGTGCTGGTCTACGCGGTAACTCGTATCGTATTCGTTCCGCAGGGTGAGTTCGTCGCTTATGGCGCCCTCACGTTCGCGGGGTTACTCTCCGGTGTAGTGCCTACAACCGCATGGCTGATGTTAGGCGGCGCGATCGCTATCTGCGTGATCGACGTCTGGAAAGCCTATCGTGGTGGCGTGACATCCAAAGCGATTGTAAAATCGCTAGCGGGAATCTTCTACGCTTTGGCGGTCGTATTCGTCGCGTGGCGTTTTGCGCCAGGGGGGATGTCTCAAGTTCTGGCAATCCCGCTTACCCTCGCCATAATGATTCCGCTTGGGCCTCAGATTTATCGGCTGGCGTTCGAGCCGCTGGCGGGTGCCTCCGTCTTGATGCTTCTGATCGTTGCGACGGCCGTGCACTTCGTCATGGTCGGAGTCGGCTTGCTTGCATTCGGAGCCGAGGGATCGAGAAATCCCCCGGTTGCTGATTTCTCGATGACCTTGGGCCCGGTGTTGGTCACCGCCCAAAGTATTTGGGTAATCGTGGCTTCATTGGCTGCGATCGTAGCTCTGTGGCTGTTTTTCGGCCTTACGCTGCGCGGTCGAGCACTTCGCGCGGTGGCGGTCAATCGCGTCGGTGCAAAGCTGGTGGGAATTAGAGGTAAGCACGCGGGGAGGCTCACCTTCGCGCTTGCGGCAGGTATTGGCACTACTTGCGGCATTCTGATCTCTCCCGTGACAACGATCTACTACGACACGGGATTCCTTATCGGGCTAAAGGGCTTCGTAGCGGCCATAATCGGCGGACTCGCAAGCTATCCGCTCGCGGCCGCGGGAGCACTTCTCGTCGGAATTCTGGAATCATACTCTTCCTTCTGGGCAAGCGCCTACAAGGAGGTGATCGTCTTCACGCTGATCATTCCGGTGCTGCTCTGCCGATCCCTTCGCGGCATTCATTTCGAGGAGGAATAAGTGAACAGGCGCATCCATGGTGCGGTTCCCTTCGCCGTTCTAATTGCGATCCTGGCAGCCGTTCTCGTCTTCGGCGGTGAATATTCGGTGACGCTGGCCAACTACATCGGCCTGTCAGCGCTGGTCGCACTGGGTCTTGTCTTGCTCACCGGAATTGGTGGCATGACCTCGTTTGGCCAGGCGGCATTCGTTGGCATCGGCGCCTATTCGTCGGCCGTTACCACCTCGGCTTTTGGTCTAGATCCATGGATTGGGCTTCTCGTCGCTTTGGCCCTCACCGGGCTTTCGGCCTATGTGATTGGCGCCCTCACTCTCCGGCTGGAAGGCCACTACTTGCCGTTGAGCACGATCGCGTGGGGAATCGCGCTTTATTTTCTCTTCGGCAATATTGAACTGCTCGGTGGCCAGACGGGTTTGGGCGGTATTCCCCCAATTCGAATGTTCACCTTTGCACTGGACACTCCGCGGTCGATATTTCTGTTGATCTGGCTGGTGGTCATGTTCGCTCTTGTCCTAGCGACAAACCTGCTCAACTCGGGACCAGGCCGCGCGATGAGATCGCTCAAGGGCGGCGCGGTAATGGCTGAAATGTTCGGCATCGACACCGCCACGGTCCGCGTGAAGACGTTTGTCCTTGCCGCGCTGCTGGCGGGCCTATCGGGCTGGCTCTACGTCCATATGCTTCGGTTCGTGAACCCGACCCCTTTTGGATTGAACTTCGGTATAGAATACCTTTTCATGACGGTGGTGGGAGGCGCTGGACTCGTCTGGGGTGCGCTCGTCGGCGCCGCGACCGTGATCATCTCCAAAGAACTGCTTCAGGACTTCTTGCCGGCGATTTTGGGCCACGGCGGCAACTATGAGATGATTGTCTTCGGAGTGGTGTTGATCATTCTGTTGCAAAAGGCGCCTGAGGGCTTTCTGCATCCGCTCCGGAAGTTCTTCACTAGTGCAGAGTACACTGCACAGGACACCGGCGTCACGCCGGTTGACCTTCCGATCCGCGACAAGCCCATTCCTGACGCGACCGTCCTGATGGTAAGCGATCTCGGCAAGAAATTTGCCGGATTGGTGGCATTAGAGGGGTTGAGCTTCTCGCTTAGGGCAGGCGAGATCGTCGGTGTCATCGGTCCCAACGGGGCCGGCAAATCAACTATGTTCAACGTGGTCAGCGGCGTGATCTCCCCGACTACAGGATCTGTGCAATTCTGGGGTCGAAGCATTGAGCGACTACCTTCACGCAAGATCGCAGCGGAAGGTCTGGCGCGTACTTTCCAACACGTGCTCCTTTTGCCGACTATGAGTGTGGTCGAAAACGTGATGATTGGTGCCGATCATCGCGCGTCAACCGGCTTCCTGCCCGCGCTCCTGCACCTTGAGCGTCGCCGTGAGAAGGCGGTGAGATTGGAAGCTTCGAGGCAGCTCGATCGAGTGGGTCTTGCTCAATCGGCGTTGGCGGAAGCCGGGTCGCTGGCTCTTGGTCAACAGCGCATCGTGGAAATCGCCAGGGCACTGTCCGCGGATCCAACCATACTGCTGCTTGATGAGCCCGCTGCGGGACTAAGACTGCAGGAAAAGGTGGCGCTCGCGAAGACACTTCGACAGCTACGTAGGGAGGGTGTGTCCATTCTGATCGTCGAACACGATATGGATTTCGTGATGAATCTCGTGGACAGGCTCATCGTGCTCGATTTCGGTCACCTCATCGCGGAAGGCAAGCCGGAGTTCATTCAATCGGATGCACGGGTACTTGAAGCGTATCTGGGAGGCGTGGAGTGAGCGATCTTCTGGTTGTGGACCAACTTCGGGTCGCGTACGGCAAGGTGGAGGCCCTCTTCGGCGTATCACTCACTGTGGGGAAAGGGCAGGTGATTTCGGTCATCGGTCCGAACGGAGCAGGAAAATCAACCCTTCTGAACGCCGCGGCGGGCCTGTTGCCGTGTCGTGGACGCATATTGTTCGGTGGCGTAGACTTCTCGTCGACCGACGCCGAAGAGCGTGTCGAGAATGGCCTTTGTCTGGTACCGGAACGCCGCGAGCTCTTTGGCTCGATGAGCGTCGAAGATAATGTTCTTCTTGGGGGCTATCCGTCGCGTGCGATAGGCCGGGCTGCGCTGAAGTCACGTTTGGACGAGGTCTACTCTCGATTTCCCCGACTGAAGGAAAGGCGCAAGCAGTACGCTGCGACCCTCTCAGGAGGAGAGCGGCAGATGCTCGCCATTGGCCGCGCGCTGATGAGCGCACCAAAGCTCCTCATGCTTGATGAACCCAGCCTCGGACTGGCGCCTCGGATCGTTAAGGAGGTTTTCCAGATCGTTGCGGCCTTGCGTGCCGCGGATGTAGCGATTCTCTTGATCGAGCAGAACGCCCGGGCGGCACTCCAAGTGTCCGACCATGCCTATGTGCTCGAGAATGGCGAGATCTCGATGGAAGGCGAAAGTGCCGTCCTGCGCGACGATCGTCGGATCGTCGAGACCTATTTGGGTATGGGGCACTCTTACGAGACTTCCGCATCCGAGGTTCACGACGATGCCCCGAAAAGGTATGCTTCCCGATAGAGGCACGAACTCGCAGGGTCAACGAACATGGTGAAAAAGGCGATACCTCAGGACAGACGAGATGCCGTCGTTTCCCTCTCCGAGGAAGCAGTCATTCGTATACGCGAACTGATTGTGTCAGGGGAAATGCCCCCGGGGACGCATCTTCAGGAGATTCCGCTCGCGGAGCGGTTGGGGATATCCCGTACGCCGGTGCGCTCCGCTCTCAATACTCTCGCCCAGGAAGGCTTGCTCGTTCCAGGGCCTAAGCGAGGCTACAAGACTCGTTCCTTCAGCATCGAGGAATTGATCGACGCGTACGCGGTCAGGGCGACCCTGGAGGCCTTGGCTTGCGGAATCCTGGCACAGAGAGGCGCAGACGACGTCACGCGCGACGTGCTGCAGGAGTGCCTCGACTGTGGAGATCGGGCGCTGGCCCAAGGGCACTTCGCGCAGAAGGATCAGGAATCTTGGGTCGACATGAACGAGCGCCTTCATTCGACCATCTACAAAGCAACAGGCAACGAAATGCTGATCTCGTTCGTTGAGGTGGCCCAACGCCTGCCGTTGACGAGTTCGCGAAACGTGCATTGGTATCGGTTCGATGATCGCAACTATTTTCTCGCCAAGCAGGCGCACTCGCATCACCACGTCATCGTCAGCGCCATCTTGGAACGGAATTCGGGACGTGCCGAGGCCGCGATGCGCGAACACATTCGCTTTTCCTCCGATCTGTTGTCGGAATATTACCAGCAGATGGTCGCCAGTTCGAAGGATGCGGCGGCAGCGGCTGCCGAGTTTGCGACCAAACCGCATCTTTTGATCGCGTAAGCGCGCGGTGGAGGCGCCGCGTTTCGCGCAGATCGCTCAGACTTCGAAGGAAGCCGACACGAAATCGATAAATGCTTCCTGGGCCGGCGATGCCGACGGCACTGAAAACAGCGCTGTTTGCGCGGGCGGGAGTTCCGGCAAACACCACGACGCGGGCGCTGGCTTCAACCGTCCCCGCACCGCTCCGGCAGCAATGGCGGTGACCCCGAGCCCCGCTTCTACAGCGGCCCTCAACCCCGAAAGTGAGCTCGATACTACTGAGATCCTCCAGTCGATATGGGCTTGGGTGAGGTGCGTCAGCATCACCTCGCGAGGATATGAGCCATCGACGAACACGACTACGGGGATTACGCCTGGTGCCTCTTCTTGCGCGCCGTGTTGGGAGCACCAGATCAGCGGCTCGGTGCGAAGGATCTTCGTCGGCTGATGAGATCCGTCGACCTTGGCGACAGCCACATCAAACGCCGATCGCTTCAGCCGAGCCAAGATATGTTGAGTTAGGTCGACAGAAAGCTCGATCTGAATGTTTGGATGTTCGTTTGCGAAGTGGTGCAATGCGGATGATAGGGGGCCGTCCGCCACATCGTCGGTCACTCCAAGACGTAGAACGCCTCCTATTCCCTTTCTTTTGAAGCTCGACTTCAGCCTGTCGTGGAATTCGACCAGTCGGGCCGCCTCGTTCCGGAGCAGCTCGCCCTGCGCTGTCGCCCGCATCATCCGCCCGTCTCTTTCGATCAGTTTGCAGTCGAGTTCGTCCTCCAGCTTCTTTATCCGCAGACTGATGGCGGACTGCGTACGACCGAGTTTGTCACCAGTTCGAGTGAAGCTCAGCGATTCGAGGATGTTGATGAACGTTCTGAGGTCCTCGATATCCATCCGAATCCTCCTGATCGATCGTTTGACGGGACGCGAAAGTGTACCGTGGCGATCGAGCGCCGCCGAGTTTCTCGGGAGGCGATGTCGGCACTGGCGACCTAGTGAATTAGAACCATGATCCGGCCTTCCTCGATGCGGACCGGATATGTGCGCAGGTCTGTTTTGACGATGCCGCCTTGGGCTTTGCCCGTACGGATATCAAACAACCCTTGGTGCAACGGGCACTCGACGCACCCGTCGACCAGGTAGCCTTCCGAAAGGTGAGCAAACTGGTGCGTGCAGATGTTGTGGGTCGCGAAGTAGTCGGTCCCAAGCCGATAGATCGCGATGTCGTGCCCCTCCTTCCGGACCCCGATAATTTCTTGACCATCGAGATCGCCGACGTCGGCGGCATGAATCCAACTCAAAATCAGTCTCCAAAGCGTCATTATGGATACATATGATGGGAACCTGGGTGAAAAACTACTGTAAATAGCCCACTATTGACCGGGTTGCCATCGATATGTATACATATCCTCGTTCTGACAAAAGCGCAAGGAGCGGACGATGGAGAAGAACTCGACCCCAAAAGCGGGCGGGCAGGGCTACCGCGCACCCGTACACACTGTGACCCTGCCGGGGGCATTAAGCCCTGAGGACGCGCTCCGCGCGGGTCCGCGGGCCACTGCGACTGTGGGGGCGGGTTATGAGGCAACCCGTCTGCCGATCAGCGAGGCGAGGCATCTGCCCGGCTACATGTACTGGCATCCGGAAGTCTTTCGCCTTGAGAAGGAGAACATGTTTCTCAAGGACTGGCTGATGGTTGCGCGCGAGGAGGAGGTCGAGGAGCCCGGCGACTACCTCACACTTCGAATCCTTGACGAGCCCATCATCGTCGCCCGTGACGAGCATGGCCAACTGCACGCGTTCTACAATCGCTGCGCCCATCGCGGTGTTGCGGTCGCACGGGAGGGTGGCAACACCAACGAATTTACCTGTCCGTATCACGGATGGCTCTACGACCTTTCGGGCAAGCTCTTGGGTGCGCCGCATATGCGCAACGCAAAGAACTTTGATGCGAAGAACTGTCGATTGCGGCCAATCGCTTTGTCTCGGTGGGGCGGCTGGATCTTCATAAGCTTCGCTGACGCTCCCGTCGCGTTTAACGATTTCATCGCCGAGTTCGACAAAGACTTCGGATTCCTGAAACAGGAGGATTGCAGGCTGGCCGAGAAGCTCGACATCACGCTCGAGTGCAACTGGAAGTTCGCAAAAGAGAACCTGATGGACGCGTACCACAGTCCCGTTCTTCACAAGGAAACGATCGGAAAGAACCTCTCTCCGAACCGCTATACCGGCACCCGCAGCGGTCAGGGCGCGTTCACTGCGTTCTATCGCGGGGCGCCGATGACCGAAGACAACAAATCTCGGTTCGGCATTATGCCTTCGCTGATTGCGAAGGGCGAGACTGAGGACTTTGCGTGCGGTGGTCACCTCGGTCCGAACGTGCAGCTCTTCGCGCGATCCGACAACGTCCACCCATTTGTCATTTGGCCGATCACGCCGACAAAGACCCGGATCTTCTGCTATCAGCTTTTCCCGAAGGAGTGGTTCGACCACGACGGATTCGCGGAAAAGGTCAAGGACTACACGCTCTATACCACCCGCGTGCTCGAAGAAGACTCCGCCATGATGGACACGTTACAGGACGCGGCTTTCTCGCCTCGCTTCGTGCCTGGTTACATGTCGGAGAAGGAGCTGGGGGTGTACAATCTCCTCAACATCAACCTCGATCGTATCTTCGGGCCTGAGCGGTCGCAAAGCGAAGCGGCTGAATAGGGTATGCGCCCTCACGCCCAGTCTGCTGCTCTGTCGTCAGAGAGGACGCGGGCCATCGCCCTGGTTGGCGGTGGTCTCGCGGCCGTATCGGCGGCCGAAACTCTTCGGCGCACCGGCTTCGACGGTCGGCTCATCCTGGTGAACGGGGAGACCTACATTCCCTATGAGCGGCCTCCGTTATCGAAGGCCTTTCTTTCCGGATGTGCAGACGAAGCCACGTTGCCGCTGCGCGATCCAGATTTCTTCAGCCGGCAGCGCGTCGAGATGGTCTACGGACGAGCGGCTTCGATTGATCCGCAGCAACGACGAATTTACCTAGAAAAGGGCGGTAGCATCTCGTTCGACAAACTTCTTCTCGCGACGGGCTCGCGTCCACGCAAGCTGAGAGTACCTGGCTCAGCGGAGCCGGCCGTCCACTACCTGCAATCGCTTGATGACGCAAAGCGCTTGAGACCATTGCTCAAGACCGGCGTCAAGGTAGCCATCGTAGGCGGCGGCTTTATCGGTCTTGAGGTCGCATCCACCGCGTTGGAGCTCGGATGCAGTGTCGAGCTGGTCGATCTGGGGGCGCGGCTGCTGCAAAGGTCGGTGATCCCGGAAGTCAGTGAACATATGTTGGAGTTGCACCGATCCAAGGGCGTTGCCGTGAGATTGGGAGTGACGGTCGAGCAGCTCCAGCAATCGGGGAATGATCGCTGGCTGCATCTCAGCGATGGAACCGTGGTCGAGGCGAACGTTGTCGTCGTCGGAATCGGCGCTGTCCCGAACACGGAACTCGCGGAAGCGATTAACCTTCACGTCGACGATGGAATTCGTGTCGATGCCTCGATGAGATCCAGTCACCCCGCAATCTTCGCTGCAGGCGATGTTGCGAGCCATTGGAACGGCATCCATGAGCGCCAGCTGCGGCTCGAGTCCTGGCAGAATGCGGAACGGCAGGGAGCCGTTGCCGCAAGGTCGATGCTGGACCATGCAACGGCCTATTGCGAGACGCCCTGGTTCTGGACCGATCAATTCGCCACCAACGTTCAGATCCTCGGTGTGCCTGGTTCGTACGATGACGCCGTTGTCAGAGGACGCCGCGACGACAATCGCTTTTCGGTCCTTCTCCTGCAAAAAGGTCGGATCGTCGGGGGCGTTTTCGTCAACGACGGCCGCAACGTACGGCCCGTACGGGAGGCGATCGACCGGAGGACCGAAATCGACCCGCGACGTCTTCGCGATTCCGATACTCCGCTTCGTGCCCTGTTGGCGCCGCAGGCCGCGTAACGCTCCCGCAAGGAAGCGAAGGGCGGATGGTATCTTGCGTGATAACGCGGTCCAACAGGCCACGAACTGTCTTGCGGGCGGGGCTACGAAGCCATCGCTCGCGCCCGGCCGGCGGGATCAGAGGCACTGTCTGACCGGCCGTCGCTATGCCGTTTAGGGTAATCGGACCGTACAACGATCGCGAACCCCAACATCATCGGCCGGCGGCAAGGTCTCGCACAAAACAGTTACAATACAAGGTCTAGTTCGGAAGCAGTCTTGCGTCGGTGCCGCTTCTTTGCCGCGCCGGACTTCTGTCGCCGTCCTGCAGGGGAGCCGTCTGGCCATCCACCCCCGCCTTCTCGGGCCGCCTCGGTCTTGCGGAGCATTGACGGCCGCGCCCATGGTGTTCATCATCTTTGGCCACGCAGTCGCCTGCTACGTAATGCGCTAACCCAATCCGTGGAGTGGCAGCCATGATGAAGAACATCGTAACCGGATGTGTCATAGTGGCTTTGATTATCATGGGATTGCTTGCCTACGCCCAGAAACATGAAGGATGCATGCACGGGCACTCGATCAAATCCCTTAAACCCTGCGGATCAGTCAGCCATTCGATATAGCGCTGGCCAGGCAAACGATGGTCGCGTGATCAGTGAAAGTCGCAGGCCGACGTCAGCTCTTCATCAAGAGCGGCGCAAAAGCGGACATCCTGAGATCGACGCAATGGGTCACATCCGCACTCATGCACCGCAGCATCATCCGATCGCCTCGTCGGCACGGGTCAGCCGAACCTGGAAGGTGGAGAGCTACAGCGCTGGCGCCTCGCCGCCGAGGGCAGAAAAAGGCACGTCGGTCATCCTGGTCCCGAACCAGTACAAGTGTATCGGGTGCAGTCCTGGTAAACATCCCGACACTCGAACGATGGCAACTGGTTCAAACGACGACAGTCGCGATAGCGTGCACGACACGTGTTTATGCATCGCCGCATAGGCTGGGCGGCTGCGAAGGTACGAGAGCCTATATCAGTATTACGATCAGCGTCACGCGCATTGAGTGTTTCAATACTCGACGAGAGAAGCACTGCAAAGAATATGGAGACGAAGGCAAACGACGGCTTGCTGCTTTTCATGATCAAGCCTCTTACGTGTTTGAGATTGCTATGGCACCTTCATAGACGGTGATGTGGCCAAAAGATTTTCTGGATGCACACGGATAGTACCTCCGCGCGGGCTATCGACCGACAGGGGCCGAAATGGCTTGAGGAATGAGGCTCTCAGCTCCGGGGCGCTTTGGTGATTGGCGGCGGCGACGGTGCGGCGGATGGCGGCGCAGGCGACAGCACGAACGTGACCCATGCGTTCCACCCGTCCGGCCTATTGGAGTTTTCGAACTCCTTATAGGCTTTCACGTTCACATAGCCCTGCATGCCGCCGACGGGAAACACATAGCCAATCTGCGGGCCAATACCGAGGACGCGGGATTTGAAAGGGCACAATTGCGGGGCGCAGCCCTGATCGGCAGTGAGTTGCTCATAGGCATAGGCAACCACGCCGACTTGCAACTGCTTGGTCAAAAACTGTGACGCCCCGACATCGAGATGCAAATCAATGCCGCTGGTATAATCAGTCGATGTGTTCTTGAAGTTTCCGGTAAAGCCTAACGTGGCCGAAATTTCGTGTCCGGTCGCCGGGTTGAAATAGGTATAGCCGAATCCGCCATCGATGGCGCCGTGGCCAAGGCCGAGATTTGCCAGATTAAATCTGTCGTACAATCCCACCGGGATATCGCCGGTCAAATAGACCATGTAATTGCTGACGCCAGCATTCCAGCGCAGCGCAAATTGCGGCACGAGATCGCCGAATCCGATCGTGGTCTGTTCGAGCGCAAACGACCTGGTAAAGGGGACATTGGCCAAGGTGCCGGAAAGTGTGCCGTTCAGTGCGGTATCGTTGCTGCCATACATTCCAAGGAGACTGACGGAAGCCTGGCCTCCGAGAACCGGCGTCGCAAAGACGTAACTCGGTATGAGCATTCCGAGATCAGCCCGTGCATTGACATTCGCGCTGAGACTGGTGTTGAGGGCGGGATTGAACCGGCCGATAGTGATTTCGCGCGATACGGCAATGTTGCCGCTTCCGGAAACATCGGTGTGATAATAGACTGATGCTAGCGACCAGCCGGCCTGCTGTGGCGCCGCCGCCAAGCTGCCGAAGAAACCTGGAATCCAGAAGCTGACACCATTTTCATCGGCTCGCGACGTCTCTGCTGTTGCCAGGAGAGCAGCGAAGCCAAAGGCTGCTGCGAGGAGAACGCGCTGAATATTTGCGCAATCAAATAGCCGCTGGGAAAATGCCTGTAAGATTGCAACGGCGACGGAAGCTGACTTGCGTGGATTCCATTTCATGATTGTCCCCGCACGTTTCAGTTGAACCCCCAGAATCCCTCACGCGCGCAAGTTTAAGCGCGGACGAAAGCCGCGCCTATCGCATTCACGAGGGAAAGCCGGAGGTCGTTCCAATTGTTCGGCAGCGTGGCAAAGCCAACACAGTCGCCGCGCAATTTTGGCAAAATTCACTTAGGCACACGTTTTCCTTCCGGCGCCGCAGCGCAGGCCGGAGCAACCCTGACTTGAGGGGCACCACCGGATGGATGCCCACTGACTCGAACGACAAAGTGCCGCGTCGCCAGGATTTGGCCTGACCACGCCGCCCTGCCAAAAAACCACGGCAGGTTAGATTCTAGCCGGCTTCGCTGGCTATGCAATTCCGGCGTCTCCCGAGGCTGGGCGGGATGATCTGCTACTTCAGCCAGGTTTGGATTCGTGAGCCCGCCCTCAGCCTTTCACGCCGTCGATTGGATCAGATTATCGACATCGTGGAATGCCAAGGCACCGGCAGGACAGGAGCCCTGTCGTATTCGGGGACCCTCAGATCCATTGTGAGATTGTCGTCACACAGAGCTTGATGATTGGCACTCTTTGTCGCTTCACCGGTGCTTTCGGTGGCTCACACCAACCGTGCAAGAACCTCCAATCGTAGACGAGGGGGCAACCGCTAGTTGTAGCTATCTTATTCGTATCATTGAGAAGGTGGATGATGTAAAAAGGGAACCCGTTTGCATCGTGGTGGTGAGTATGTCCCGAGTCGCCACGTTCACATGCGATGATCCGATCCTATACCAAGCCGCCCTGCGGGGAGCTCAGGTAGATCTCTCGATCACGGGCAAAGGCTGCTTCTGCGGCGAGCTGGTTCAAATCGATCTCGACAAAGTTTGGATGCAGCAAGGCCAGGAAAATCTGCCTCGCATAGCGCACATCCGGATGCTCGAGCGACGAGTGGGCTTTGCATTCAATGCTGAGCCGAGCCAGTCGCCCGGCTACTACTCTGGAATGGAACTCGACGCCAACGCGATTTTCGTGCACGGGCCAGCCGCATCAGCTCACGCTAGGACGATAGAGCCTCACAGCTGGGCGGCCATGTCCCTGCCGACCGATAACCTGTCGGCGGCGAGTCGCGCTTTGATCGGGCGCGAGCTGACCAATAGACCTGTCGTGCGGCTGGTGCATCCGGATCCCGCTCATATGGTCCAGTTGATGCGCCTGCATGCGGCGATCCGAGGGCTTGCCGAGGCATCGCCCGAAACGCTTGGGCATCCCGGAGTATCAGCCGCTCTGGAAAATGAGCTCGTCCACGCGCTATTGACCTGCTTGGCCGACGATGTGCCTACCAAGGCTGGATCCGGATGGCGGTATCACACCGCAATCATCGACCGCTTTGAGGAAGTCTTGGCCGCGAATTGCGATCGGCCGATGTATCTGGCCGATATCTGCGCTGCCGTCGGTGCCTCGGAGCGCACGCTTCGTGCGAGCTGCGAGGAGCGCCTGGGCATGGGACCGATTCGGTATCTTTGGCTGCGCCGTATGCATCTCGCACGGCGAACTCTCCTCGGCGCCGATCCGGCAACAGCCACCGTCACACAGATAGCGATGGATTATGGCTTCTGGGAATTGGGGCGCTTCTCCGTCTCCTACCAGGACTTGTTCGGAGAATCACCTTCGGCGACTTTGCGCAAACCGGCGAGCTGCCACAAAGCGCTCCGAGTTCGCTCGGCTTCGTTCGCAGAGTCCGATTTTGCATAGGCGATGCCGACGATCCCTTTGATACTGGTACTTCCATGTAGGGTGGAAAGCACAAGCGGAGCCCCGAGGGCGCTCCACAGCCTGTTTCATTGGTCCACGCGCATGATGGCGACCGGCACGGCGGTTTTTACCAATCCGGACGACTATGGCGCCGGCATCGAAGACGCGAACCTCGACTTTGTCCTCACCGGAAACGGCAATTTCGAAGCGCGCCTGACCTGGGTGAAGCTAGCGCAACTCCACCTGTTTCGGGGCCGCGAAAATGTCCAGCGCATTGCCTTCGTATCGCTGGCGCCGGTCCGGACGTTTGTTTCATTTCCGCTAACTTCTCCATCGTCGTCAGTATGGAGCGGTGTCGAACTAAAGCCCGGCGACATCGTTCTTCACTCATGCGGAGAGCGTGCGCATCAATGGACGAAGGGGGCGAGCCAATGGGGGCTCGTTTCGCTTCCGCTCGACCGGTTGCCTTACTACTGCAAGTCGCTGGCCGAACTGGATTTGATCGCGTACCCGGTTGGTCGAATCCTGCGACCGCCGCAGAGCGCGGCAGTGCAGTTGAGGCGCCTATATTCCAGGGCTTGCCACCTTGCCGAGATGAAGCCTGAAATATTCATTCATCGAGAAGCGGCACGAGCGGTCGAACAGGAGCTCATTTTCGCTCTCGTCGAATGCCTCACGGCCGGCGAAGTCGGCAAACATGCAATGATACGACAACAGAACGCAGACATCATGACGCGATTTGAAAATGCGCTCCGGATGGATTTCGGCAAACCGCCGAGCTTGTCCGATCTTTGCGCAACAATCGGCGTACCGGAACGAACCTTGAGGGACTGCTGCGTAAAGTTCTTGGGGATGAGTCCGGGCCAGTATATGCGACTGCGACGACTGAACATGGTGCGCACGGAGCTCCGGCGCGCGGACCCCGCTACGACCAGCGTTGCGCAGATCGCCCGACGCTATTGTTTCTCAGAACTCGGGCGATTTGCGGCTATCTACCGCCGGATATTTGGAGAGTTTCCGTCGGTGACGCTAACGAGCAAGTAAGTCGCTTCCCGCCGGAATTGCATAGTCTGGCCGCGGCTGTTCGCATACGTCCGTCATGGTCAAACACGTCTGCTTCGAGTACCCCAATGAGCGACGTTGGCTTCACGGCACGCGTACCCTTGTCCGATGAGCCAAGCCATCTGGGCATGATCTGGATTCCCGGCGGCACGTTCCGCATGGGCTCCGACAGGCACTATCCTGAAGAGGCGCCGTCCCATCGTGTCACCGTGAGTGGCTTTTGGATGGACCGGACGCCGGTCACCAATCGTGATTTTCGCAAATTCGTCAACGCGACAGGCTACGTGACATTCGCCGAGATTCCCCCCGATGCGAAGGACTATCCAGGCGCGCTGCCGCATATGCTCAAAGCTGGCTCGCTGGTTTTCACGCCACCGAAGCATCAGGTCGATCTGCGTGACTGGTCGCAATGGTGGCGTTTCAAGTTTGGCGCCAATTGGCGCAGGCCATACGGGCCGCGCAGCTCGATCAGCGGCCTCGACGATCATCCCGTCGTTCACATCGCCTATCGCGATGCCGAAGCCTACGCCAAATGGGCCGGCAAGGAGTTGCCGACCGAGGCCGAATGGGAGTGTGCCGCACGCGGCGGCCTCGATGGCGCCGAGTTCGCCTGGGGTGACGAGTTCATGCCGGGCGGCAGGCAAATGGCGAAGACCTGGCAAGGCGCTTTTCCTCACCAAAACCTCAACCGCGACGGCCACGCGCGAACTTCGCCGGTACTGGCATTCCCACCGAACGGCTACGGTCTCCACGACATGATCGGCAATGTCTGGGAGTGGACCGCAGATTGGTGGTCGACCAAACATCAGGCCGACGCGGCAAAGCCGTGTTGCATCCCGGAAGATCCACGCGGCGGACTTGAGCAAGACAGCTGCGATCCGTGTCTGCCGAAGATCAGGATTCCCCGCAAGGTTCTTAAAGGCGGCTCGCATCTGTGCGCGCCGAATTACTGCCGCCGCTATCGCCCGGCTGCGCGCCACGCCGAAGCGGTGGATACGTCCACGAGCCACATTGGTTTTCGTTGCGTCATAAAAAGGGGAGTCGATTATGGTCGAGACGAAGGATAACACCGCGCACGATCTGAGCCGTCGCAATGTTCTGCTTGCGACGACAAGCCTGGCTGCCGCCTCCGCATTGGGCGCCGCCGCATCGGTTGAAAAGGCGCTGGCTCAGACGCAGGCGCAGGCGCAGCAGGCACCGGGCGGCGGGCGGCCGAACATACTTGTCATCATGGGTGACGATGTCGGCTGGTTCAACATCGGCGCCTATCACCGCGGAATGATGTCAGGCAAGACGCCGAACCTCGACAGGCTGGCGTCCGAAGGCATGATGTTCACCGACTACTATGCGGAAGCGAGTTGCACGGCAGGGCGCGCCAACTTCATCACGGGCGAGCTGCCGATCCGCACGGGGCTGACGACCGTCGGTCAGGCTGGCGCCGATGTCGGCATACCGGACCAGGCTGTCACGCTCGCCACCGCGCTCAAGTCGCTCGGTTACGCAACGGGACAGTTCGGCAAGAACCACCTCGGCGATCTCAACAAATTTCTGCCGACGGTGCACGGCTTCGACGAATTCTTCGGCTACTTATACCACCTCGACGCGATGTCTGACCCGTACTGGTACTCGTTCCCCACCAATCAGGACTACTACAACAAGTACGGCCCACGCAGCTTGATACACAGCTACGCGACGGACAAGGACGACCCGACCGAGATGCCGCGATGGGGGAAGATTGGCAAGCAACGGATCGTCGACGAGGGTCCGCTACCGCCGTTTTCCGACATGTCGAACGTGCCGAACATGCACGATCTGCCCTTCCTGAAGGCGAAGTACGACATGACCACCTTCGACGAGGTGTTGGTCAAGTCGTCCAGCGACTTCATGGACAAGGCCAAGCGCGACGGAAAACCCTTCTTTGTCTGGCACAACACGACGCGCATGCACGTCTGGACCTTCCTGTCGAAGAAGTACAGCGCGATGCAGAACTCGGAGTCGAACTATGGTCTCGAGGAAGCCGGCATGGCGCAGCTGGACGACAGCGTCGGCGCGCTGCTCAAGCATATCGACGACATGGGCGAAACCAACAACACCATCGTCATCTTCACAACGGACAACGGCGCCGAGGTGTTCACCTGGCCGGATGGCGGCATGACGCCGTTCAAGGCCACCAAAGGCACCAGCTATGAAGGCGGATTCCGCGTGCCGGCCATTATTCGCTGGCCAGGCCGCATCAAGCCGGGTTCGGTCGAGAACGGAATCTTCTCGGGACTCGACTGGTTCCCGACACTGACCGCTGCGGCGGGAAATCCGAACATTACCGACCAGCTTCTGAAGGGCGTGACGCTGGACGGCCGCACCTACAAGAACCACCTCGACGGCTACAATCAGATGGATCTTCTGACGGGCAAGGGTCCCTCGGCTCGCCACGAGATCTTCTATTTTGCCGGCCCGCATCTAGGTGCCCTTCGCCACGATGACTTCAAGTTTCAGTTCTTCCAGCAGCCCTACGGGTGGCCAGGCGAAAAGGACACGACCGATATGCCAACCATGGTCAACATCCGCCAGGACCCGTTTGAGCGGACACCGTCAATCCGCGGTCAAAGCCTGAACGATATGGGTGGAGGTTACATGAATGATTTCATGGCCCGCGAATTCTGGCGGTTCGTGCTTGTTCAGCAGGAGGTCGGCCGATTGGCGCAAACGGCCGTCGAATTCCCTCCGATGCAGGCACCGGCGAGCTTCAACCTTGAAGCCGTAAAACGGGAGGTTGAGCAGGCCATCAAGGCACATCAAGGGCAGTAGTCGGCCCGATCATTCAACATTCGGGCGCTCTCCAGAGAGCGCCCGCTCTTTCGATCGGGTTCCAGAGGCTCCATGGCTTTCTACGAATAGTTTGCGTACCAGTTCTGGCGCCTCGTCAACGCGCAGCGGGAGGTAGCGAAGCTCGCCCAGACCGCCATCGACTTTCCGCCGATGCAAAAGGTGCGAGCTTCTGGAAGCAGTCAGATCGAGGGGCGATGAAGGCACACGTGAGCAACTAGCTGGAATTGCAATGCTGCGGGCGCGCAGGGTGTTCACCGCGAGCACTTGATCCGTCGAACGCGAGACTGGGCAGGTGCACGATGCAGGGATTCTCCTTGATTGGTCGATGGAAGCGACAGTTCGTCAAAGGACTCGTCGCGAGCCTCGTGTTGTTGCTTGCGGCAGCCCTCCTGCCGCATCCGGCGAACGCGCTGGAGAAGGTCTCGCTTCAGTTGAAGTGGAGACACCAGTTCCAGTTCGCCGGCTACTACGCCGCACTCGCAAAGGGCTTCTATCGCGAACACGGACTCGAGGTCGAGATTCGCGAAGGAGGCCCTGGTGTAGATGCGGGCACAGAGGTCGCCTACGGGAATGCCGATTTCGGTGTGTGCACGACCAGCGTTCTCGCCAGCGGCGTTGAGCGTGAGCATAATGTCGTCCTCGCCGTGATCTTTCAGCATTCCGCCGCGATCATCATGGTACCCCACCGCGCCGGCATCCACGCGGTCTCTGAATTAGGCGGGCACCGCCTGATGGATGCCCCCGGGAGCGACGACATCGCGGCGATGCTGAAGCACGAGGGGGTCAACTACGCGGACCTGTTCCGCGTTGCGCACTCGGGCGATCCGCGTGATTTGCTCAGCGGAAAAGCGGACGCGATGGTCGCGTACAGCACGAACGAGCCTTATCTCTTCGAGGAATACGGCACACCCTATCTGGCCTTCTCGCCGCGCGACTACGGGTTCGACTTCTACGGCGACAACCTGTGCACATCGAGACAGCAGGTTGCACAGCATCCTGAGCGCATACGGGCGTTTCGCGCTGCAAGTCTGAAGGGCTGGGCCTATGCGCTCGCCCACAAGGACGAGATCGTCGATCTGATTCGAAGCGAGTATTCGGCGCAGAAGACGCGAAAGGCGCTGCTGTTCGAGGCGATACGAAGCGAAATGCTGATCCGACCGCGTCTCAAGCCGCTAGGCGATCAGAGCATCGAGCGCTGGACCAGCATTGCCAAGACTTACGCCGATATCGGTATGCGGACCGAGACGAAGCTGCCCGAAGGCCTGATCTACCACCCCGATGACGCGGGATGGCAACACCGGCTGCAAGCGCCGCTGCTCTGGGGCCTGTTTTTAGTGGCTCTAGTGTCCGCGCTCGGCTGGATCTTCTACCGCAACGCCCGCGTGTTTGGCGCGCTGCACCTCAGCGCGGTAATGGCGGGCTTGTTCGTCCTTCTCAGCATTCCCCTGCTGATCTTCGTCCTTGCGTTCAACTATCGACAGAGCGCTGCAGCGATTAACGCGATCCTGAACGATGTCGTGACCAAGACCAAGCAGGCCAGCATCGAGGACGCGGAGAACCTGATCAACCCCGTTGCGGCGACCCTCGAGCTGCTCGCGGCGGTGGCTGCGGAGGATCCGGCGGTCTTCAGAAAGGAAGAGAGCCGGAATCTGCTCTACCAGGCGCTCACCTCGGCGCGGCAGATCGATGCAGCCTATGTCAGCTTCGAAGACGGCTTTCACCGGGTCGCGACTCGGGTCGACGATGACCGTAGGCGTTCAGATCCGAAGATTCCGCCGTCGGCGAATTGGCATTCCAGCTATATCGACAGCTTTTCTGGCTCTCATCGACGCGTCCGGCATCGCACCTTCTTCGATACGTGGCCCCACGTTGTGGGCAGCTATGATGTCGAGACGATCGAGGATATCAGGGCCCTTTCGGGCTACCAGGCCGTGAAGGAGGCGCGCGCGCTGATCATCGAGGGACCTTGGCCCAATCCGGATACCAACACTCCCGTCATTACCCTGCGATATCCGATCATCAAGGATGGCTCCTTCATCGGTTGCGCGTCGGCCAATATTACGTTTGACGTGCTGGCACGGTTTCTCACCAGCCATCGCGCCAGCCCACGCAGCACCACGATCATTGCCAATCCGAACAAGGGCACGATCATTGCCTATCCCGATCCAAAGAAAACCGCCCGTGTGGAAAACGGCCGGCTGGAACTCACGACCCTCGACACTATTGCCGACGACAATGTTCGCGAGGCCTATCGGTTGCAGCGCGAGACCAACAGCGACGACTTCTTCTTCCGCTCTCCGCAGACCGGCCATGAATTCAGCGCGTCTTTCACCCGATATCCCGGTAGTTTCGGACAGCCGTGGGAGGTCATCATCCTGACGCCGACCGACGACTTTGTCGGCACCCTCAAACGAACGAACCGGCAGATGATCGCCCTGATTGCCGTGCTGAGCGGCATCGAGTTGCTGTTGATCTATTTCATTTCGCGACGGTTGTCGCAACCGATCGAAGGAATATCGCGGGAGTTGCGGTCAGTCCAGGACCTGACGTTCTCGTACGCGGCGCCGGCATCGTCCAGCATCAAGGAGATCAAGGAGCTGCAAGCCGCGGTTTCGCTGTTCGATGCTTCCTTGCGTTCGTTCTCTTCGTTCGTGCCATTGGATGTCGTCAGAAAGCTGATCACGACCGGAACGCCCCTGACGCTCGGTGTCGAACAGCGCTTCATGACTGTGCTTTTTACCGACTTAAAGGACTTTTCCACACTATCGGAGCAAATGGCGCCGAATGATCTGCTCGAGCAACTTTCTCGCTATTTCGAGGTCGTCTCTCAGGCAATCGCGGAGGAATCCGGCACCGTCGACAAGTTTATCGGCGATGGCATCATGGCGTTCTGGGGCGCGCCAGCCCATCGCGACGACCATGTGCTCCGAGCTTGTTGTGGTGCGTTGCGCGCAGCACGGCGGATGCAGCAGCTCAACGCCGAATGGAGCGGGCAGGGGCGGCCGCCATTGCAGCTTCGGATCGGGTTGCATTGCGCGGATGTACTCGTCGGCAATGTCGGTTCGAGCAAGCGCTTGAGCTACACCGTCATGGGAGACGGAGTAAACGTGGCGGCGCGGCTGGAAGGCCTCAACAAGGCCTTCGGTACCACGATCTGCATCAGCGACAGTGTGTTCAATGCCGTGTCGTCTCAGGTGGTGGCGCGGCCGTTGCGCCAGGTTCGCGTCAAGGGCCGCGAACAGGAATTCATGGTGTTTGAACTGCTCGGGATGATAGGTTGCGGCGACGCGGAAATTGAAGCGCGGCCCTCCGACCAAAGGTTGAGCCAGCTGACGTGGCAAGCGTCAGAGTATTTCGAGAGGAGGGATTTCAGCGAGGCGGCTCGTCGCTATCAGAAAATTCTGGAGGAATTCCCGGACGACCCGGTTGCGAAGTCGATGCTGGAGGTAGTGTTCTCGAATATCATGCCCACGGGAACGATGGGCGCCGGTAGAGCCGCCCGCGGACGAGGCAGGTGAGCCAAGCGGATTTGGCTGAAAAACGCGCCCCTTATGCCGGGATCGGTGCTGGACGCGCTAAGCCGCGTGAGGAGGGACGGTCCGCATCCTTTGACCACGCCCCAGACAAAGGCACCATGCGTTCCGCCACCGTGGAGTGCGAGACTCACGTTCTTCAAATGGAGCCTTGCTCATCCACTCCGCCCACACGGTTTGCGGACTAAACCACGGCGTTGTGCCTAATGATCTCGCGATAGAATGACGCGCTCAGCTTTGGCGTGCGACGCTGCGTATCGAAGTCGACGTTGTAGAGCCCGTAGCGCTTTTGGAAGCCGTCCGACCATTCAAAATTGTCCATAAGGCTCCACACGAAATATCCGGACACGGGAATACCCTCCGACGTCGCGCGCTGCAGGTGAAGCAAATGGTTGCGGAGATACATGATCCGATCCAGATCGTAAAAATTTCCGTCGGCGGCAGGTTCATCGGTCGCCGACGTTCCGTTCTCGCTGATGTAGATTGACTTTACGCCCCAAAGCTTCGCCACGTGACGCGGCGCCCAGTACATCGCCTCGGGAGCGATCCTGAGCCAGGCGGAATCCATATGTGGAAACGACGCGGGAAATGGGATCAGGGTGAAGCCTCGGTCGTTGTCAGCCGCAACGACGTAATGGTCCGGCCTGTAGACATTGAGCCCTACAAAATCGATCTGGGATGAAATGATGCTCAGATCCCTGGCCGTGTACGATGGGGCATCTTTTCCGACCCGGGCCAGATAGCCTTCCGCATATTCTCCCTCGAGCATAACAGTCAGATAGGCAGCATTGAGTTCGCGTGTCGCGATTTCTGCAGCGCGTATGTTTGCCGGTGTTTCAATTGCAGGTATGCAGATGACGATGTTTTCGGCTGGACCAACCTTGGTTCCTGTCCGTCCGTGCGCTCGGATCGCCTGCACCGAAAGACCCTGTGCCAGCGCGACATTGTGACGAACCTGGTTCAGTTCGGCTCGGGACAGCTTCAGGCCGGGGGCGTCGAGGCCAAGGCCATAGCCAAGATGAACAAACCTTGCGCACTCGTTGATCGTGCAAATGTGCCTCACGCGATCGGTCAAACGTTCTGCGACGTGTCCCGCATAGTCCGCAAAGGCATTCGCAGTGTCGCGAGATATCCACCCGCCGAGACGATCCTGAAGCGCCTGAGGCAAATCCCAATGATACATGGTCGCAAACGGCTCGATGTCGTTTGCCAGCAGTTCGTCGAGAAGTCGATTGTAGAAGTCGAGGCCTTTCGGGTTTGGGGTGCCTGATCCTTCCGGGAAGACGCGAGGCCACGCAATCGAGAAGCGATAGGCCTTCGCTCCCAGCGCCTTCATCAATTGAACGTCGTCCTTGTACAGATGGTAGTGGTCATCAGCGACATCTGCATTGCCAAGTTCGGCACTTGTCTCGGGTCTGTGAGTGTAACTGTCCCAGATTGACGGACCTCGTCCATCTTCGTTGACGGCGCCTTCAATCTGATAGGCTGATGTGGCTGTGCCCCACAGAAAGTCACTCGGAAAGCCGGATATGAAGCCCTGGCCGGTGAACCGGCTCTCTTGGGCTGTGCCGGCACCGGCGGGCTCAGTGGAGGCCGCCGCGGGTCCGAGAGCCGCCCATCCCGCAATCTTGCCAAATTGGCGCCGAGAAAGTCTGCTCACTAACGCAACCTCACTTTCCAGAACCCAAGACTTTTGCGTCAAGAAAGGATTAGCTATCGCGCTCGCCCCTTGATGGGATGGTTGCCGCGAAGCGACCGACTGGCTGTGCCGGTCGACGATTCCAGTTCGGGGACTAAGGCGACATTGATCGGCTGCAATGCGCGACGTTCCCTGCCGAACATCTTCCAAAGGACGACGGGCATACTCGATAGCGTACTGAGGACGACAACCGAACGCGTCGGCCACAGCGTGGTGCCTAACACGAAATACATCACTGAGGTCCACAAGGACTGCCAGTTGCGGACCCCTTCGTTGAAAGCGATATAGAGCGCAGCAGCTAGGAACAGGCCCGCGAACATGGCCTCAGTGAAGGGGCGGATCTCCGATTTTCGAGGATTGAGCTGCGTCAGAGTCCAAATCGGCACAACCGCCATCGTCAGGCCGGCAAACGGAAAATCGCGCGAACGTGGGTCGAATACGAGGACAAACGCAGTTTCTGCTGCGACCAGAGTGGTGACGGTGAACATGAACCCGAGGATCCGCGTGGGCAACGATCGCGTTCTGCCGTCGCTCGGACCGAACCATTCCAGAAGGGTCGGCAGCGGGCGCCCCGACATCAACGCATTGGAGCACAGGAAGGGCGCGGCTATTCCTACGGCAAGCAGCAGTCCTTGGACAAGCCAACCGGCGAAGCCGTAGCTCTCACAAAGCATCTTCTCAGCGCTTAGGCCCAGCAGAATCCCGCCGACTGTGGCGGATGTTGCCACAGCAAGCCACCGTGCTGCGACTCCTGCTGCCAAGAGCCGAAGCCGAAGCGTCAACCACGCTGCTACGAATACGGAAATGCCGAAAGCGAGGCCGGCCACCAGTTGCACCTTCCAGAACGGATAGTTGCTGACGGCCAATCCAGGTGAATATTTCAGCCCACGAGTCCCTGCATCGAACAGGCCCCAGTGGGCGCCCACTGTTCCTTCCCACTGACGCTTCCAGGGCTCGTCATAGGCCTCGAACAGATTGACGCGGAAATCCTCTCGTCTGGCCAGGTCGAGGACCTCGGACGTGAAACGAGCCTGATTGATGCGAGATGGCACCGCGCTTTTGCGCATGCGCCCTCGGCTTGGCCACCCAGTTTCACCGATCAGGATCTCCTTGCCGGGGAAGGCAAGGACCATTTTCTTACGGACATCATCCACATGCGCCGCAGCGTCTTCGGCGCGGACTGGAAGGTCTTCCCAATATGGCAGGACGTGAATTGTCACGAAATCGACGTCGCTGCCGACCTCGGGGTAGCGCAGCCAGAATTCCCAAGCATCGGCATAGCTCACCGGAATAGTGACGCGAGCCTTGACAGAGCGGATCGTCTCCCGAAGTTGCGACGCGGTCATTTCTCCCCGGAGTAGCACTTCGCTGCCGACGATGATCGCCGTAACCACGCCTGGATAACCCTTAGCCTGCAATACGGCGCTGTCGATAAGAAGCGCGTTTTTCAGATGATCGCGTCCGATCCAAACGCCGAGAATAACCTTCAGACCCGCCTTCGAGGCGAGTTCGGGCACCTTGTCCAGTCCGTTCTCGACTGAATAAATGCGGATACATCTGGATATCTTGGCAAGATCGGCGAGATCTTCCGCGATCTGTTCCGGACTGATGATTATTCGGGAGTTCCACGGGCTCTGCCGGTATCGAAACGGCGCGTAGGACACGCAATCCAGTTTCTTGGTGGGATCAATCGGCGCCGATACCAGCGTGACAGGCAGGGCCAACCACCACCAGACCGCGGCAATTATGGCCAAGGAGACAAGCAGAAGTGCGAACGGCCTGCAAAGTGCATTTGCTGTCTCTCTGACTGACGTGAATGCCGCGGTCCGCGGCTTCCAGCCGCCAGGGGCGTCCCGTACGGCAACATCGATGGCGGCCGGATTCGCGCTGCTCCCGTGCGGAGAAGGTTTGTCAGCTTTGCCGGTCCCGCAGCTGTCGCGTGCCATTGGCCTGCCCGCCAGACCCCCAGGAATTCTCAAGGAAGAGTTGATCGATGCAGATCAATTCCGGCTATGCAGATTCGGCAAATTCGATGGGGCTGGTTGCGGCGCGGCATCGTCGATCCCTGTGCCTCGCTCACCAAGGGGCTAACGACCCCAAACCAGCCCGCGTCGCTGAACAAACGACTAAAGACGTCCTCCATCTCAGGCGGGAGTCTATGCATCTTACGCGACGCAAGCGGCCTATGTTGCAAACATGAAATCGGTGGCCTATTCCGCTAACGTGCCGTTTATTGACGTCTGGGGGCTGTTTGGCGGCACCTGGAATTCGCGCGCAATGTACGATTCACTTCATCCGAACCGGACCGGCTATGGGCTCATCGCGGGTTATGCAAGAGCCGCCGTTCTTAATCCTTCCGCACGCAGCTTGAGTTAGCATGTTGATCGGGGACGCTTCGAGCGCATGATCTAAAGAACGTGGCTCGCGCCAGGGATCTTGCGCAGCGCCGCTGTCGCGGCCCAGCTCAGAATGACGGTGAGCACGAAGGCAACAAGGGCCTTGGCGATCGCGGAAATGTCGAAGTCGAACAGCCAATATTGCAGCCAAAGCACGATCGGATAGTGGACCAGGAACATGCCATAGGCATCCGGCTGCATGGGGTCGAGTATGCTCCGGCCTGATTGTTTGAATCTCAGGAAAAAGGCCAGGATCGTAAACATGATGGCGACGCTGAACGCCGCGAAGAACAGGCCATAGGTCGCCTCGTACCAATCCGGCAGCCGCAACGGATTCCCCAGTATTTCGCGCTTGATATAGATCAGCACCCACATGAGGCAATAGGGAACGAGCGTTGGAATCGTCCAGGGCCAGGTTCGCTTGGCGAGCTGGCCGTCCGCTGCCAACAACCCGCGATCCAGATACTGCGCGCCTATGGCTGCGCCAAAAAAGAAGTAGGTCGCATAGAGCAGCACGCGGCCGTGCTGAACCGAGAACGGACCGAACTCGAACCAACTGCCCGGTCCCCAGTAAACTCGCCCCGGGATATACAGCGCGGCAGTGACGGCAAGCATGACCGCGAAGAACTGGGCCGGATGGTCACGGCCGCGCAGCGACAGGCGATTAATCGGATCAAGCAGCCGGGGCCAAAGCTGATACAGGAGGCTCGCAACCAAGTCGAAGGCAAACAAAACCCAGAGAAACCAGACCGGGCCGCTCGGCCAGGGGCCGACTGTGACCGTTTTCCACCAGAACTCGGCAAAGCTCACGTCAGGCGATTGGCGCAGTTCAATCGCGTAATAGGCCAATGGAATGATCGTGAACGCGCAGATCACGAAAGGCAATCCAAGCCTGATCAGGCGGTCACCCAAATAGTTCACGGGTCCTTTGCGAGCAAGCCCCGACCACACGAACAGTCCCGACAGAAAGAAGAACATCGCCATGAAGAAGCTGTCGGTGGCGAGAACGATCATGTCAAAGCCGATCCACGACTTGGGATCGGTGTGGCCGAAATGGGTGTAGGGAATGACGGCGTGATGCAGCAGCACCACCAGCGTCAGGAAGGTGCGGGAGCGATCGAGCGCTGCGTTGCGCGCTTTGGCCCGTGGCGCAGTGCCAACATTCGCGGCCACGGTCGAGTGCGAGATTGAAGTCATGACACCTGCCCGGGTGAGCTGGTTGTCTCATGCGATTGCCGCGAATGGCGATGTGCCTGCACCGGCCACCCGCTCTGCCGTTGAAGCATAGCAACTTAATGCCGGTTCGCCGACTATGCAATTTCGGAATCGTCTAAGGCCGCGCGGACCCGCCCGACGCGACGGTTTCTTTCTTGGTCGCGGTGCGCGCAACGCCGTGGTCGTTATCCCCAAGCGCGAACGCGAAAACTCCGCTTTTGAATTGGAGGTGGTCAAAGGTCATTTTCAAAAGGGGAGGCTTGGCATCGGTCCTTATCGAAATGATGGGCCCCATAAGGCCGATATCATCCCGGCGTAGCGCGACCTACAGCATGGCGTGTGCTTACTGTGCTCGGCAGCAACGGTGGGCGCTGCTCTTGTGGCGCGGCGGTTTTGATCTCGCAGTTCGGGCCGAGTTCTAACAAGCGTTCACAACTTCATGACCAATGCAGCGGTTTCGCAAGTTGCTTCATATATTATCGACGTGCCCCTAACGAAAGAAAGTCCATGTTGCGTAAGATCACGGTTGTTGTTGCTATCGCCGTTGCCCTCGGCGGTTCCGCGCTCCCCACCAGCGCATTCGCACGTAGTGCCTTCGCGGCTGATCGTGTTGCAACCGCACCCAAAGTTGGTGGTAGCGAGCGCGTTCTCCATGGCGGGGAACGCTACTATGGCTGGCAAGAGTCGGTTCGCCGCGGCTACGAGCGGGATCCCTGGGGCCACTGGGGCGCCTATTATGGCCCCATGATTTGAACTTCGCCAGGCGCAGACGCCTCGCATCCTGATGGATTGTCGGCGATCGCACCGGTCCCCGGCAAGCTCACATCGGATTACGCATGTTCGGTCCACCATTCCCGGCCATCAGACTTTTGGGGAGTGCGAGCGGATTTTGCGAGCTTCCGGAGGCGCGGCGAGGATGTCCCGGGCCGCTGCCCGCCCGCTTTTGCCTGGCATGGTGATGTCAGTGATGACGATGTCGGGCATCTCTAACTCGAAAGCGGCCATCAACGATTGTGCATCCTGTACGATCTGAACGTCGCAATCTGAGCTGATCAGTGCGTGGAGTTGCTGAGCCATCGCAGGATGATCCTCGGCCAGGACGGCGCGCATCCGTCGTACCTGTCTTTCTCAAATGCAGTCAGTCAACTCGGTCATTCCTTGTCCGCTGCTTCTCTTTCGGTTCGGGCAAGGCAGCCGGCTGTCTGACCCGCGCGGCGATAGGCATTAAGTCTTGTTTCTATTCTTGCTCGCGCCCCTCAAGGGCGGTGTTGGTATCAATTTCGCCGGGTCGGTCATCTGCATGCAGGTCAACAGGTCAACATAGCTGCCTGTACCGGCTAGAGTCGCTTCCTGCGCGCATCGATCACGCGTGGAAGCGGGGTAGGTCGACCAGACGGTACCAAGCTGCTCTCGGGCGGCGTTTTCGTCGCGCATGCAGTTCTCGACAGATTGAGGCAAATCGAGATTCATAGCCTTGTCCGTGGCAGCTGTGGCTCTGCAAGTCTCTTCGACATTGATAATCGGCACACGATCTCCGACAGGTATAACCAACGGGTTTCCAAGTGGACTAGCAAGCATGATTGATAACAATACGATGTTCATGGGGACTTCCTCCGGTTACTGATGCACGAGCTGCCACGATCCGACGCTGGCACCGGTTGCTTGCCCAAGAGCACCAGCGATAGCAGCGCGGCCGTCTTCATCTAGATTTCCCGCCGTCATCTTTCAGTCTCACCGGGTTCGCTTGGAGCTGCCCCAGCATGCCAGCTTCTACGCGCAACCAAATCTTGTTTGAGTGTCGTTCGCGAGAGCAATCGTTGCAAACGTAGCGGCGAAAGTGGTCGTGGCGCCGGGTGAGCCCGGCGTGCCGGTGGTTTTCTGTGCGGCTGCCGGCAGGCCCGACATGGTCGCGATGGCTGTCGCTGCTAGCAGTCGGCGCCGAATGCTTATTGTCGCGCTCATGGTTCGCTCCGTCCATGCCGATGCGAAGCCGCACTCTGAGGGCGATGAGAACCCATCGCTATGCAGATTCGGCTAGTTAGGTGGACGCTGCATCTACGTTCTGCACGACCTCAGAACACTCCGGCCCGAACCAGTCTCGCGCGGGGTTGACGTCGTCGTTTGCGGCCACTCGCATCGGCCCCGGATCGAGACTATTCGCGGGGTGCTCTATCTCAATCCGGGAAGTGCTGGGCCGCGGCGTTTCAACTTGCCCGTCACAGCGGCGACTTTGGATTTGACCGCAAGCGGTCCTAGGCCAACCATCCATGATCTTGGTAGTGCGACCTGATCGGGGAGGCGACAGGGGCGATGGATCGATCCATGAACTTTGACGCGTTCTCGCAGTTGGAGTTTCCGCTTTAAGCCATTGATCTCTGATGCGCGAATTTTGGCTCAGTTGGAAAAATTCTCTCGAAATATCAAGGCCAACAGGATGTTTCTTAATCAGGGGCTCCCAGGTTCGGGCCCTGGTGCGCCGACCAAGCCTTTCCAAGCGCTTACAGAGAATTGCGGAGTCTCATTCCCACAACTTGAGCAAGCGGCTGTCGATACATGCGACGTGAAGGATGACGTTCGCCGCATCGTCCGGCAGCTGATTGCCAATCCCAGAACAATGGGAACGGACGGCCGTCACGCCGGCGAAAGGGGAAATCGTTCGGCGGCTTCGTGCAGGGCCTGGAGCAAGCCGGACGGATATTCCAGTTCCACTTCGCAGAGCGATACAGTCTGCGATCCGACGAGATGCGGGCGGATCGCGACGATCGAACGAGCGTATTGCTCGGAGGATTCCCAGGCCTGGATAGCGGCCTGGTTCTCCCACAGCGTCACCGTGATGACGCAGTCGGGATCGTTCGTGTCGCGGGTGACCCAACGGGCGAGACGGCCCGGCACGTTCATCTTGCTGAAGTCGCGACGGTAGAGATCGTGCACGGCCTCCCAGGCGCCCGGTTGGAGGCGGCTCCAGTACAGACGAAGGAACATTGCCCTCTCCTTTAAGTCCGCGTCGGGCAAGTCGATGATCCACAAAACATCGTCCGGCCTGACCCATCGGTGTTGCGCGCTGCGTCCGGGAAATCGGCTTTCCGCCTTCCCGCCGCACGCTCTATCGAATGATTTCCTGTTCGAGACGGATCACCGCCTCGCTCATCCGCGAGAAGCGCACGACTTGCTGTCCTACCGTTTCGAGTTGGAAACGAGAAGACAAATCGATGCACTGACCGGCATCGTCGAACAGTTTCGTCGAGGTGTTGAGTGCCGCCCCCATGGGGGTCGGCCAGCCCCGCAGCGCATGCGCGATAGATCGCAGTGCGGCGAGCGTCTGTCCGGTCGCCTGCCATCCAGCGGCGCAGGCGATCAGCCCGACCGCGAGGCCGTCGAAATAGACGCGCTCGGACGACCGTAATTCCTCCGCGTAATCGAGTGCGTTCTTCACGAGGCCGGACAGCGAGCCATGGTAGGCCGGGGACGCGATCACGATGCCGTCGCAACGGCGATAGAGGTCGACCAGCCGCTCCGCTTCGGGCGTGTTCGGCATCTGACCCGGATTGTACATGGGAAGCATGAGGTCGGGGCCGCTGATCATCACGGTTTCGGCACCGTCGGCGGCGGCGGCCGCGAGACATACCGCCAAGGCGCGTTCCGTGGTCGATCCGCCGCGCGGTGTCCCGCCGACCCCAAGGATGAGCGGTCGTTTGCTCTCACGCATGCCGTTCTCCAATCCCCCCGAAATCCTGACGAGCCGGTTCTTGGTCCGGCCAAATAATCGTCGCCTTACCTTCGGCGACCTGCCGGTCGCCCACGAAGGCTGCGAGGTCGCAATCGATGCCGGGCTGGGCTGTGTCTTCCCGGCGCGAATTGACGGCCACGATCGTCGTGACCGTATCGCCCGGCCGGACCGGGGCCAGGAACCGCGCCGTGACGCGGCTGACACTGCCGCGCGGGCCGGCGCGATCGGTGAGCGCGCGGCACATGAAGGCCATCGTCAACATGCCATGCGCGATGACCCCGCCGAGCTTGGCACCGACCGCATAGTGATGATCGTAGTGGATCGGATTGAAGTCACCCGAAGCGCCGGCATAGCGGACGAGCTGGGCGGTCGTGACGGGCCCGCAGGCCGCCTCGAAGCGGGAGCCGAGTTCGATGGTGGAGAGGTCGGGCACGGATATCATGCGAGGCTCTGCTCTGCCGACCGATAGACGGTCGTGCGGCTGGAGACGAAGACGAGATCTCCGTTCGCATCTCTGCCCTCGAGATCCTGATGCAGGAGCTGCATCCGTCCCTTGCGGCCGTCCTTGTCTTCGACCGCGCGCAGCTTCATCTGGCAGGTCAGCACCATGCCGGCCGTGATCGGACGAACGCTCGCAAAGGACGTCTCGCCGGCCACGATCCGGCGCCGATCGAGATTGGCGATCCAAGGCGGGTCCTTTGGCAGGCGGAAGGAGGTCGCGAAGGTCGGCGGCGCGACGAGATCGGCATAGCCTTGCTGCTTCGCCGCCGCCGGTTCGTTGAAGATCGGATTGCCGTCCCCGATCGCTTCCGCGAAGCGGCGGATCGCGCCGCGTTCGACCTCGACGGTGAAGGGAGCGGTCTGTGTCCCGACCAGGCTCCTGTCGACTTCGCTCACGACAACGCCTCGACTATGGTCGCGGTGCCGAGACCTCCGCCGCAGCACATCGATTGCAGCCCGTAGCGGCCGCCGCGGCGCTCCAGTTCGTCGATCATGATCGTCATCAGCCTCGCGCCCGTCGACCCGAGCGGGTGACCGATCGCGATCGAGCCGCCATTCACATTGACGCGGTCGAGATCGGGCTCGATCTCCTTGAGCCAGGAGCCGAGGATCGGCGCGAAGGCTTCGTTGATCTCGAAGAGATCGATCTCGGACAGCGCCATGCCCGAACGCTTCAGGATCGCCTGCGTCGCCGGGATCGGGCCGGTCAACATCAGTTCGGGATCGACGCCGACGACCACCTGCGCCTTGAGCCTGGCGCGGGGCCGCAGGCCGAATTCGCGCGCCGCTCGCGCGCTCATGACGAGGATCGCCGACGCTCCGTCCGAGACCTGGCTCGCGTTTCCGGCCGTGACGCGGCCGTTCTCACGAAAGGCCGTCTTCAGAGAGGCGAGCTTTTCGCGCGAGGCGTCGGCCCGGATGCCCTCGTCCCGGGTGAGGGGGGATCCGTCGACCGCAACGACGGGGACGATCTGCCGATCGAAACGACCCTCCTGCGTCGCCTCGGTCGCGAGCGCGTGGCTGCGCAGCGCCAGATCATCCAGGTAGCCACGATCGAGCTGCCAGCGGTCCGAGATCCGCTCGGCGGCCTCGCCCATCGAGGGCATCGAGAAGCGGCGCACCAGCTCCTCGGGATGGCGACGACCATATTTGGTGTCTTCGTTCCCGCCCTGCGTCTTCGACATCAGCTCGACGCCGCAGGCGATCACGATTTCAGCGATGCCGCTCCTGATCATGTTGTCGGCGACATGCACGGCCTGTTGAGAGGAGCCGCAGGCCCGCTGTACGGTCATGCCCGGCACGGTGACCGGGAATCCGGCCATGAGAAGGGCCGTGCGTCCGACATTTCCGGCCTGCTCGCCGACCTGTGTCGCGCAACCTGCCACGACATCGTCGATCCGCGTGGCCGGAACTCCGCTGCGGGCGACGATCGCCTTCAAGGTCTCGGCAAGAAGAGCGGCCGCATGCCAGTCCCGCAGAGCTCCGCCGCGCCGTCCAACCGCCGTTCTGACGGCCTCCACGATGACGGGCTCGCGATCCTCCAATTGGCTTTCTCTCGTCATCGGTGCCTCCTTAATTGGCGATTTCGGCCGCAAGACCGGTATGAATCGCGCCCGCCCGGAAAGGCCCATGGCGAAGCGCGCGCAGGATGAACGGGATATTGGTCTTCACGCCCTGGACCTCGAAATCGACGAGGGCCGTCGCGAGAGTGTCGAGCGCCTCGTCGCGGGTGGCGCCATGCGCGATGACCTTGGCCAGCATCGGATCGTAGAAGGGCGTAACCTCGCAGCCCTGGGCATAGCCGGTCTCGATTCTCAATCCCGGTTTCGGCGAACAGGGCCGGAAGCGCTCGAGCCGTCCAGGCGAGGGCATGAAGCTTTGCGGATCTTCCGCGTAGATGCGTGCCTCGACGGCATGGCCGTCGACGTCGACCTCCTCGGGCAGCACGTCGGCGATCGCTGCGCCGGCGGCGAGGCGGATCTGCGCCTTTACGATGTCGATGCCGGTGACCATCTCGCTGACGGCGTGCTCGACCTGAAGGCGGGTATTCATCTCAAGAAAGGAGAAGCCGCCGTCATCGGCCCGCAGCATCTCGATCGTGCCGATATTGTCGTAGCCGAGCCCGGCCAGGATGCCCGTCGCGACATCGGCGATGGCGCCGAGCGCATCGCGGGGAAGCGCTGGAGCGGGCGCCTCCTCGACGACTTTTTGGTATCGGCGCTGGAGCGAGCAATCTCGCTCGAAGAGATGACGCGCGGCCCCGTATCTGTCGGCGAGGAGCTGGAACTCGATGTGACGCGGCCGCGCGAGATAGCGTTCGAGATAGACCTGGCCGTTGCTGAAGCTGCGGGTTGCGAGGGAGCGTGCGCGCTCGACGCCGCGGGACAGGCTGGCTTCGTCCTGGGCGATGATCATGCCGATGCCGCCGCCGCCGGCGGCCGGCTTCACGAGGACAGGATAGCCGATCTTTCGAGCGGCGGCGGCGATGTCGCCCCCTTCATCCAGCAGCTCCGAGCCGGCGGCGACAGGCATGCCGTGGCGCCGCATCAGATCGCGGGCCTCGGTCTTGTGGCCCATCGCCTCGATCCATCGCGGTGACGGGCCGATGAACGTCATCCCGGCGTCTGCGACCGCATGGGCGAAGGCAGCGTTCTCCGACAGGAAGCCGTAGCCGGGATGGATGGCATCGGCTCCGCTCTCGCGGGCGACGGCGATGATCTTGTCGGCCCGCAAATAACTTTCGCGCGCCGGCGGGGCGCCGATGCAGAAAGCCTCGGTCGCCGCGTGCAGATAGGGCGCCTTCGCATCGGCTTCCGAGAAGATGGCTACCGATGCAATGTCGAGCTCGCCGAGCGCGCGGATGATCCGCGATGCAGCGGCTCCGCGGTTGGCGACCAGCACCTTCTGGAAAGGCCGGTTCAGCACCGATCGGCGCACCGCGCCGGGATCATCGACGAGGATCTCAGCCACGGATCGGCTCCCGGCTTGCGGCCTCGCGACCGGCAATGCGTCCGCCGATCATGCACTCGGCGAGGTTGCCGCCGCTGAGATAGAGATGCCCGAACACCGATCCCAATTCGCCGGCGGCGTAGAGGCCGGGGATCGCCTCGCCGAACGGGTTGAGAACCTCCTGCCGCGCGTTGTGGACCGGGCCGCCCTGCGTGTTGATGACGAGTGGCCAGACCTGTCCGACATAGAAGGGCGGCGTATCGAGTGGGACCATCGTGTCGGGACGCCGGCCGAAGGCTTCATCATCGCCGGACGCGCAGGCCCGGTTCCAGGTCGCGATCTCCTTCCTCAGGATATCGGGATCGACCCCGATCCCGTCCGCCAACGCGTCCCAGCTGTCGAACCGCCGGAAGAAGCCGAGTTCGACCTCCCGCGAATTGTCGGCGCTCCATTCGTACCAGCCGTCGCGCCCGTTGATCGCGCAGCGCCCGAGCGGGTACATCCGGCGACCCTTCTCGTCGAAGACGATGTGGGCGGGGATGCGGGGGAAGTCCTGGTTCTTCGAATCGTAGAGATCGAGCGGACGAACGCCGAAATCGCCGGGGTAGGGCGGATATTCGTCCATGAAGCGGCGCCCGGTCTTGTCGAGGAGAATCCAGGCGAGCCGCGGCAGTTGCCTGCCTCCGGCCGGTCGTCCCTGCTGGTCGACGACCCCGAGATCCGAGGTGCTCTCCGGATGTCCCGGGTGCCACATCGGAATCGCCTTGAGATACAGACCGTAGGGATAGGAAGGGTCCGGATGGCGGAAGCCGTAGGGTCCGTGATAGTGCCACATGTGCCAGAGCGCGGCCCCGACCTCCTGGGCCATGGCGATGCCGTCGCCCGTATTCCCGAGGAACGAAGCTGATATCACCGGATCGGCCTGGAAGAAATTCCGCTTCATCTCGGAATTCGCCTCGAAGCCACCGCAGGCGAGAATGACGCCGCGTCGCGCGCGAACACGCAGCTGCTGTCCGCCCGCTTCGACCACGACGCCGCAGACCCCGGCTCCCTCGCGGATCAGTCGCCGGACCGGATGTCCCAGATGGACGGCGATGCCGCGCGTCCGGAGATTGTCTTCCAGCACCTTGAACAGCCGGCATCCCGGCCGAATCCCCCGTACCGCGTGGAATGAAGCGGCACCTTCGAGCGCCGGGACCTCGGCCACCTCGCAGTAACCGAGAGCCTCGGAACCCGGCAGCGGATAATTCCCTCTTGCCGGCGTGACCTTCACGGTGGCTCCGCTCACCTCGGCGAGAGCGCGCACCCAGTCGGAGACCTCCGCCATGCCGTCGGCAAGGACCCGCAGAACGTCATGCGGAGTCCGTCCGCCGCAGGTCGCCTTGAGATAGTCGAAGGCGGCGCCGGCCTCGAAGGCGATACGGATTCCGCCTGCCGACACGATCGAGAGACCGCCGGGATCGGGCATCTTCTCGAAGACGGCGACCTGCGCTCCGGCATCGTGCGCCGCGATGGCCGCGGCGGCTCCCGCGGCACCGAGGCCGACCACGACGACATCGACTTCCTGCATGTCCTTCGCCATCTCCGTCACGGCATGATCCGTCGCTTGAAGCCGGGCGCGACACGATCCGCCGTGCAGTCCAGGGCATGAATGATGACGCGGCGCGTTTCGGTCGGATGGATGACGTCATCGATCAGCGCCATCTCAGCCGCGAGATAGGCGGAGGATTGCGCCTCGACTTTCTTGAGGATCTCCGCTCGCTTCGCGGCCGGATCGGATGCCTTGGCGATCTCCTTGCCGTGGACGAGTTCGACGCCGGCCGCGGTGCCCATCACGTCGAACCGCGCCGTCGGCCAAGCCACGATGCGGTCCGGCTTGGTCGATTTGCCGCCGAGCGCGATATAGGCGAGCCCGATCGCCTTACGCAGGATGACGGTGACTTTTGGGACGGTCGCGCTGACGATCGAATTCAGCAGTTGCGAGGCCAGCACGACCATGCGCCGATCCTCGATGTCCGGGCCAACCAGGAAGCCGGGACAGTCGATCAACGAAACGATCGGGATGTGGAAGGCGTCGCAGATGTCGATGAATCGACGCGCCTTGACGGCCGCCTTCTCGTCGAGTGCGCCCGCGAGCTGCATCGGCTGGTTCGCCACGATGCCGACCGCGCGCCCCGCGATCCGGGCCCAGGCGGTGATCAGGTTTGGGCCATAGCTCTCCTTGTACGGCGTGAGCTTCCCGTCATCGACGATGAGGCGCAGGAGCTTGCGCATGTCGTAGGCGCGCCGATGATTGTCAGACACGAGGGCTGTGATCTCGCGCTGTCCCTGTTCGGTGTCGCCGGGCGCGGGGCGTGACGGGCGGATCGGCGGCAGCTCGTCGCTGCTCGACGGAAAATAGGACAGAACCTCGCGGATCGCGGCGATGCTGTCGGCATCCGTCTCGCCGAGATGATCGGCGAGGCCGCGCTCGGTCGCCACCTTGTCGGCGCCGCCGATCTCCTCGGCGCTGACGTCGAGGCCAATACCGACCCGCACCACGGCCGGGCCCGACATCCCCATGAAGCCGGTTCGCGTGATGGTGACGAAATCGGATTGCGCTGCCGTGAAGGACGGTCCTCCGAAACATGCGCCCATGAGGCCCGCCACCTGCGGCACCACACCCGAGAGCAGAAAGTGCTCGCGGAAGCGGACGCCCATACCCGCGGCGACCGCGCCGTTGCTCTCCTGGAAACGTCCGGCGCCAGCCTCCTGCAGCGCGATGAAGGGCTTGCGATGCGCAAGGGCGAGTTCGCGAATCCGCGCGATCTTTGCTTCCGCCACCCGCCCGCGGGTGCCGGCAAGCACTGTGGCATCCTCGGACACCACATAGACGATACGGCCGTCGATCCGCCCTGAACCGGCCACGAGACCGTCCGCCGGCGTCCGATCGCGCAGGCCGGGATGCTGGCTGCGACCGTGGACGCCGATCTCCTCGAAGCTGCCCTCGTCGAGGAGCAGATCGAGACGCTCCCGCGCGCTCCGCTTTCCTGCCGCGTGCAGACGATCGAGAGCCTCCGGGCCGCCCATGAGCCGGGCAAGGCGTCGCCTCTCCGCAAGCTCCTCCTCGGTCGCTTTATCCATGCGATCCTCTCATTGTGGGTGCAATATCACGGCATTGTATCTACATCAAGGGACACAATTTGAGGGATACGATCTAGACAAAGATCGAAATTGTCAGCTACTCATGGAGACAGGCGCGAGACCCGGGAGGCATTGTGTCGATAGAGATCAAGGCGGAGATCGCCGGCATCGTCTTCGAAATTCTGGCGGAGCAGGGCGCTCGCGTCGCGTCCGGCGAGACAATTCTGGTGATCGAATCGATGAAGATGGAAATCCCGGTCGACAGCAGGAGTGACGGCGTCCTCGCCGAGCTTTGCGTCTCCGCGGGCGATGTCGTCGGTGTCGGCCAGGTTCTGGCGCGGATCAAGGGGTGATCCATCAAGGGGCGATCCATGGACTTTCAACTGACCGAGCGGCAGCGCGAACTCATCGATCTCGCCGGTGAGCATTATCGGCGATCGCTGAAGCAACTGGCTTCCGACCACACCCGCGAGGGTATTGCGCGGTTGCGGGGCAAGATGGCCGAGGCGGGACTCCTCGGCCTCAACATGCCGGAGGAATATGGCGGGGCCGGCCTGCCTCTTCTCGACACGCTGCTCGTCATCCAGAAGCTGCAATCCTGCGCCTCGATCGTCGGCGCTCTGGCGCATCGCAGCTCGACCGGCGCGATCGGAGCCATCCTCGAACTCGGGACTCCGGAGCAGAAGTCGTTCTTCGTCGGCGGGGTCTGCCGCGGCGAGTTCGGGGTGAGCATCGGCATCACGGAGCCGGAGGCCGGGTCGGCGGCGACGGCGATGAAAACCGCTGCTCGTCGCGACGGGAACGACGCTGTCGTGTTGAACGGCAAGAAGCAGTTCGTCAGCTTCGTCGACCACAACAGCTACACGCTCACCTACTGCCGTTTCGGCAGCACGGGAAAACCCGCCGATATCGGCGCGGTGATCGTGCCGCATGACGCGCCGGGCTTCTCTCACAGCCAGGGTGGGATCAACATGGCCGATGAGAGGCTGTTCGAACTCTTCTTCGACGACTGCCGGGTGCCCGCGCAGAATGTGCTTCTGGACGGCAATGCCTTCGGGCGGCTCATCAGCGTCTATAATGCCGAACGGCTCGGGAGCATCGCCCGGATGCTCGGATCGGCCCAGGCCTCGTTCGAACTCGCCGTCGCCTACGCGAAAGAGAGGCGTCAGTTCGGCCGCGAGATCGCGGATTTCCAGGGCCTGCAATGGATGCTGGCCGACATGAAGGTGAAGCTCGAGGCCGCGCAGCTCCTGACCTACAGGGCGGCATCGAATGCCGGCCACGGCTTGCCGAGCCGCAGCGAGGTCTCGATCGCGAAGGTCTATACCGCGCAGGCGGCTCGCGAGATCTGCGACGATGCGCTGCAGATCCATGGCGCCAACGGCTACATGAAGGAATTCCCGCTCGCCCAGCGCTACGCTGAAGTCCGCGGCGGCTCGATCTACGGCGGCACGATCCAGATCCACAAGAACATGATCGCGGGCGATTTGCTGGAGCGCTCGAACAATCAATGGAAGCGTGCCGAGAAGGCAGGCTGACGCCATGGTTGGTGACATGGCTGGCGACATCGATGTCGATGCGCTCGCGGGACTCATGGCGGAGCGCCCGCGCTCGCTCGCCCTTTTCGACATACGTGAGGCAGGCGAAGCGGAGCAGGGGCACATCCCGTTCGCGACCTTCCTGCCCCGCAGGCTGATCGAATTGCGGATCGGGGAACTGGTTCCGTCCACCGCGCAGGACATCGTCGTCTATGATGGGGGCGAGGCGGACGGACGTGCGGCGTTGGCCGCCGCGACGCTCGCGGAATTCGGCTATCGGGCTGTCCGTATCCTGACCGGCGGCCTCGGCGCATGGAGGGCTGCGGGCCGTCCCGTCGCGACCGGCGTGAACGTTCCCAGCAAGCGTTTCGGGGAAGAAATCCACGAACATGACGGCGTCGAGTCGATCGATTCTGATCGGCTCGCGCAGATGCGGGCCGCCGGCGAGACGTTCGAGCAATGGGATGTGCGCACGCCGGCCGAGTTCGGCCGCGCCACTCTGCCCGGCAGCCGCAACGTTCCAGGCGTCGAGATCGTCGGCCGGGCGACGGAGGCGGCACGCGAGGGCTCGCTGGTCGTGGTTCACTGCGCCGGGCGGACACGCGGAATCATCGCCGCCCGTACGCTGGCGCTCCTCGGAGTTGAACGGGTCGTCGCGCTGGAGAACGGCACGATGGGCTGGCGCCTTTCAGGCCGCACTCTCGTGCCTGGAGATCGGGTCGAGGCGCCGTTCGACGACGACGGAGCCGTCGCCGGCGCCCTCGCGGATGCGAGCGGCGTCTTGCGTCTTTCGCCGGCGGAGGTCGAGCGCCGGGCCCGCCGACACGCCTCGGAGCCGGTGATCCTCGTGGATGTGCGGAGCGAGGAAGCCTATCTGGCCGGGCATATCGCGTCCTCCTGCTCGCGGCCCGGCGGGCAGCTCATTCAGTGCACGGACGAAGTTCTCGCCGTCGAGGCGGTACCCGTCATCCTTGTCGACGACGGCAATGGGCGCGCGGCCATGGCCGCCTATTGGCTGCGCCGGATGGGGTTTTCGGAGGTCGCACTGCTCGATGGGGGTGTTCCGGCCTGGCGGGCCGCGGGCCTCCCTCTCGCGAAGCGGCCGGCCACGGTCCCGGCATGGCTCGCCCGCCTGCGTGATACTGTCCCTTCGGTTGCGCCGAGCCGCCTTGGCGAGGCGTCGCGGATCGTGCTCGACGTCGGCACGAGCCGCGACTTCAAGAAAGGGCACATTCCCGGCGCGCTCTGGCTGCCCCGCGGGTGGCTCGAGGCGCGGCTGGCCGAGATAAGCCAGGATGGTCTGGACTTCGGCCGGGAGATCGTCGTGACGGCCGCGGACGAAAGCCAAGCCATCCTTGCGGTCGCGACGCTGCGCCGGCTCGGGCACCGTGCAAGCTGGCTCGCGGGCGGAAATGCCGGCTGGGTCGCGCAGGGCGGGACCCTGGAGTCGACCGAACACCTTCCTCTCGATCTGCCGCAGGATGTCGTCGATCCGCCCTATCTCAAGGGAGAGGCAGGGATGCGGGCCTATCTCGACTGGGAGATCGCCCTGACGGGGAGCTAGTGGAGCGGATTTGACGTTCGCTACCCCTCTCCGCGCTTCCTTGATGCGAACGTCAAATCCAAAGCTCCACTAGAAGCAATCATTTGCTAGTGGTCCTTTGATTCTGACATTCGCAAAAGAGCCTGCCACGACGGGATGCGAATGTTAGAATCGGACCACTAGGCGCGCAGTCCGCTCTGACCGAATCAGGGTGGTGCTCTCGCGATAAACTCAAGCTCAGATGATGGTCGCCGACAGGATCGGCCGGCTGTCGAGCATGCCCTTCAGTGTGGTCAGGCCCCGATGAAGGAGGTTGTCCCCGGCTCCCGGGCTGAGTGAGAGCCGCACGGCGCCAGGTGGGCGCACGCCGTCGGTTGCGAAATTGTCGGCGGCGACCACGGCGACACCCTTGCGGCGCGCTGCCGCCTCGAAATCCAGCGGCCGCCATTCCGGCGGCAGGCTCAGCCACATATGGACCGAAGCCGGATGAGAACGAACGCGATCGGGTCCGAGAAGCTCGACCGCGAAGGCGACACGCTCGGCGATGATCGCACGCATTCGCTCGATCACCCGGTCAAGATCGGGATGGCTGAGGATGCTCGATACCATCTCGCCGACGAACGGCGAGGGGCCAAGCGTCATCGCGTGAAGCGTGTTCGACAGGGCCTCGTTGAGAGAGGGCGGGCAGACGACAAACCCCGTTCGGAAGACCGGGCTCAGCCCCTTGGCGAGGCCGGTCGCATAGACGGTTCTCTCGGGCGCGAGGGCTGCGAGTGGCACCGGGCGCTCCGCCAGGATTGCCGCTTGCGCGTCGTCCTCGAACAGCGTGAGCCCGAGCTCTTCTGCGACATCCGCGATCGCCTGCCGCCGCTCGAGGCTCATCGTGGCGATCGTCGGGTTGTGCAGGGTCGTTTGAAGCGCGACGACGCTGGCGCCGGTTCGCACGACGGCTTCACGCAACGCCTCGGGGCGCATCCCCTCCTGGTCCATTTCGACGCCGACGAGGCGTAGCCCCTGGAGCGCGGCGAGAGCCTTCAGGCCCGGATAGGTCAGTTCATCCGTCAGCACCACGTCGCCAGGACCGGCGAGCGTCGCGAGAGCGACCTGGATCGCCTGCTGAACTCCGGCGCAGATCAGCACGTCCTCTGGACGCGCCGAGAGCCCTGTCCGACCAAGCCATGTGGCTGCGACGGCGCGATGGGCCGGGAGCCCGGCCGCGGGCGGATATTTTTGCAGTGGCAGAAAGGCAGCGCGCTGGGCCAGGGTCGCCAACGACGCCGAGACGAGATCGCCAAGGCCCGCGATCGGCGCGCGATAACAGGAAAAATCGACCGTGCGCTCTTGCGCCGCAGGCCGGAATTCCAGTCGCTGCCCGATATTCCGCCCCGCTCTGACAAAGGTGCCGCGACCGACCTCGCCGCTCACGAGGTTCTTCTCGCGGGCCAATGCGTAGGCGCGCGTCACCGTTCCGACCGTGACGCCCAGGCTTTCGGCGAGGTCCCGCTGGGGCGGCAGCTGGCTGCCGGGAGGCAATTCGCCGCTGTCGATCGCCTGTGCGATCGCGGTCGCGATCACGATGTAGCGGGGGCCTTCGAGATCGCGGATGTTAGGTGTCCACATGGATCATGTCCGTCGCTACGCTTTTGGGAGAAAAATCTGGCGTCGTCGAAATGTATCTTAGCATACAATGACATTGACGTCGATTGTATCCATGTCCTAAGCTCAGATGTATCGATCCAGCCGGAGGGGCCGGGCGAGACGCTACGCGGATTGAGGATGGCGGCACCAGGAAATCCCTTCGTCGACGCAACCTACGGCTCGGCGTTGAAGTGGCTGGCGGATGAATTCGGCGCGCGGGAAGCGCTGGTCTTCCGGGGAGAGCGATATTCGTTCGCCGACGTGAAACGGAGGGTCGACGAGGCCTCGCGGCGCTTCGAGGCGCTCGGCCTGCGGCCGGGTGATCGCGTCGCGCTGTGGTTGCCCAATCGGCCGGAATTCCTCTGGTGTTGGCTAGGCGCATCGCAAATTGGCTTGATCACCGTCGTGCTCAACACGCGGCTGAAGCTGCCGGAGGTTCGCTATCAGCTCGCGCAATCCGATAGTACTGCGCTGATCATTCCAGGTCGTGGTTCATTTCGCGATTTCCCCGCAGAAGTTGCAGAATTGTGCCCGGAGGTGCGGGTACAGTCGGCGGCTGCGCTGGCGCCGGCCGAACTGCCCGGACTTCGGCGAATCGTAACGCTGGATGCCGGGCCCGGTTGGCCGGGACTCGTCGAATGGCCGCCCTTCGGTCAGGAGACGGATGCAGAAGCACCTCCCGTCTATGCGGACAATCCCGGCGAGCCTGCCCTGATCTCCTACAGCTCCGGGACCACGGCGCTTCCGAAGGGAGCGTTGATCACCCACTGCGTGTGGCGCAAGGCTTTCGATATCGGCGAACGCGCCGAGCTGACCGGCGACGATCGGCTTTATCTCTGCATCCCGCTGTTCGGTTCGATGGCGATGATGAACGGCGTCCTGCCATTGTGGGCGCGCGGCGGGTTGGTTGTTCTCGGGGAGCGGTTCGAGGTGCGCGAATTCCTGCGGAGCGTTTCGCAGGAGCGCTGCACAGCGGCGCATTTCCTGCCGCCGATGGTCGAATCGCTGGTCGCCTCGACCGAGCGCGCCGATTTCGATCTGTCGAGCCTTCGAATTGGCTGGGTGCTCAGCAGCGAGCGCCGAATTTTGGAAATGGTCGCCCACGATCTGGCCGTGTCCGGCATGATGACCGGATACGGCCTGACGGAGACGACGACCGTCCTCACGCGCAACCGGTGGGACGATCCGCTCGAGACGCGGATCACCACGCAGGGTTACGCGCTACCGGACGTCGAGCTGCGTGTCGTCGATCCCGAATCGGGCCGGGACGCCCCGACGGGCGAAACCGGGGAGATCTGGGCCCGCGGCTATTGCATCACGCCCGGCTATTTCCGGAAGCCCGAGGAGAGCCGCAAGGCGCTGACGCCGGACGGCTGGTTCAGGACGGGAGATGGAGGCTCGCTGGACGAGACGGGGCGTCTGACGTTTCGCGGGCGCCTCGGCGACGGCTACAAGAGCCGGGGCTTCAACATCTCGCCGGCCGAGGTCGAGGCCGTGCTCCTGGCCCACCCGGACGTTGATGCGGCCGCCGTTGTGGGCGTCGCTCATCCGCGTTGGGGGCAGGTGGGCATCGCCTTCGTGGTTCCGGCTGAAGGCCGCGCCGCCGATCCGGCGGAACTCGCCGAATATCTGAAGCCGCGCCTGTCGTCGTTCAAGCTCCCGGAACTGATTGAGCGCGTGTCCGAACTCCCGCTGACCGCCGGGACCGAAAAGGTCCAGAAATTCGTCCTGCGGGCGGAGGGAGAGCGTCTGCTCGCCAGCCGGCTGGCCGCATCGCCGGGCGAGCGAGAGAAGAGGGTGGTCAACTGAACCCGACCGCAGTGTTGGGCACAGCAAACGGGGCGGCAACGCTCGCCAAGGAGGAATGAATGTTCAATCGGCGCGATTTCGGAGCTGCGATCGGTGCAGCCGCTCTTCTCGGAACGATCGGGAGAGCCAATGCGCAATCCGGCGCCAAATCCGTCGGCCCCAAGCCTGCCGTCGACAAGGACACGCTGGTCATCGCGCTGGAGAAGGAGATTCAGAGCCTCGACGCCCTTGTGACCGCCAGCGGCGATTCACAGCGCTATGCGCTCCAGCTGTTCGATTCGCTCTACGGATTTGATTTCAAGGGCCGCACGGTCCCCCGCATGGCGACGGAGGTGAAAGTCTCCGATGACGGGCTCAGCTATACCTACAAGCTCCGTCCCGGCATTCGCTTTCACAATGGCGATCCGCTGACCTCGGAGGACGTCAAGTTCACGATGGAGCGGGTGATCGATCCCGCCGCCAAGAGCACCCGCCGGCCCTTCTTCGCGCCGATCATGGCCGGGGTCGAGACGCCCGACCCGCTGACTGTCGTCTTCAAGCTCAAGCAGCCCGACGGTGCCTTTCTCAACAAGATCGCGGGCTTTCTGTTTATCGTCCCCAAGGCCTACACGAGCGGGCTGCCCAATTCGGAAGCCTTTGCCACTGCGCCCATCGGCTCGGGTCCCTACAGGTTGAAGCGCCACGATATCGGTCAGACGCTCGAGTTGGAGCGGTTCGAGGATTTCTATGGCGAGAAGCCCGGCATCAAGACCCTCGTCATGAAGATGATCCCCGAGGGATCGACACGCGTGAACGCGCTGCTGACGGGGGAGGTCGATCTCGTCGTGCAGGCGCCACTCAACGAGAAGGAACGGCTCAGCAAGACACCGGGGCTGAAGACGCTGACCAATCCCGTCTCCGCCCCCATGCATGTCAGGCTCTATTCGAACGACGCGTCGCTGCCGATTTCCAAGCGCGACGTACGCCTCGCCCTGAACCACGCCCTCGACTGCAAGGCGATCATCCGGTCGGTCTACTACGGCGTCGGCCAGCCGATGGGAACGTTCATCTCGGCTTTCTACCCCTATGGGGCAGATCCCGACATCAAGCCCTACGCGTACGATCCCAAGAAGGCCCGCGAGCTCCTCAAGAAGGCAGGCTTTCCGGACGGGTTCGCGCTCAAGCTCTATAGCGCCAACGACCATCCCAAGGAATTGGCCGAAGCCATCGCCGCCTATTGGGGCCAGGTCGGCGTGAAGACCGAAATTCTGCGCATCGACTACGCGGCCTGGAGCCGGCTTAACAATACGCACAAGAGCGGCCCGGCGACGATCACGCAGTTTACCAACGCCATCTACGACCCGATCCACCCGGTGGCCGGCTCCTTCTCGAAGAGCGGGACCTGGTCCGACTATTTCAATCCAGATGTCGAAGCGCTGATCGAGAAGCTCAATTCCGCCGTCGGCGACGACAAACGCGGAGCCATCTTCCGCCAGATCGGGCAGCTTCTTCACGACGATGCAGCCGCGGTCTTCATCACCGAACTGTTTCACCTGTTCAGCCACAAGGACGGGCTGCGGTGGAGCATGCAAGAGGGGTCCGGCTTCCTGAACCTCCGGCAAGTGTCGTGGTCATGATGGGACCGGGCGAAATTGTCACTGGCATTGCGTCAATTTCATAGATACAATTGACACAATCAGGGTGCCAAAACGGGCGCTCCAATTGGAAGAGACAATGTCAGGGCGGAAACACGGGCGCGTCGCGCTCATTACCGGCGGCGCCGGTGGCATAGGTTTCGCGACAGCCGAGCGCCTCGCGCGCGATGGCGCGGCGATCGCGATCTGCGACCTCGACGACGCGGCGGCACAGAAGGCTGCCGCCAGGATCAATGCCGACCATGCCGTGCCGGCGCGGGGCTATCGGACCAATGTCGGCGACCCCGACGCGGTCGAGCAGCTCGTTGCGGACGTAACGCGGGATCTCGGATCGCTCGACATCCTCGTGAACAATGCGGGGGTCACCCGCGACAACCTCGTCCACAAGATGAGCCTCGAGAACTGGGACGACATCATGTTCGTCCATTTGCGCGGCGCGTTCCTGTGCAGTCGTGTCGCGCAGCGGGCCATGGTGGAGCGCGGTTGGGGGCGGATCGTGAACCTGTCCTCGACGTCTGCGCTCGGCAATCGCGGCCAGGTGAACTATTCGACGGCCAAGGCCGGGTTGCAGGGCTTCACGCGATCGCTCGCGCTCGAACTCGGTCGCTTCGGCATCACGGTGAACTGCGTCGCGCCGGGTTTCATCGACACCGAAATGACGCGCAAGACCGCCGGCAGGCTCGGCAAGGATCCGGAGGCCTACAAGGCGGAGCGCGCGAAGGGCATCGCGGTCGGCCGCGTCGGGGTTCCGGCCGACGTCGCCGCCGTGATCGCTTTCCTGTCCGACGACGAGGCGTCCTACGTGTCCGGCCAAGTCATCTATGTCAGCGGCGGGCCGGAAACCCGCCGCGGCGGCTGAGGGAGAGCACCATGACAACCGGCATCGCGCGGCATCTTCGGATGCTCTCCTGTCTGGCCGCGCTTCTCGTCCCTCTTCCGGCCGCCGCGATTGGCGGCAAGCCGGCGGTCGATCGCGACACGGTCGTCATGGCGGTCAGCAAGGAGATATTCAATCTCGACGGGCAGGTCACCGCGAGCGGGGACTCCCAGCGCTACGGCTGGCAACTCTACGACACGCTCTACGCGCTCGACCGCAAAGGCGACATCGTGCCGAGTCTGGCGACCGGCATGACCCGATCCGAGGACGGTCTCACCTACACGTTCACGCTGCGCACCGACGTGAAGTTTCACAACGGTCAGCTCATGACGGCCGAAGACGTGGCCTATTCGATGGACCGGATTCTTGATCCGGCCGTGAAAAGCACGCGCCGTCCCGCCTTCGCGCCGGTCGTCGCCAAATCCGAGGCCAAGGATGCGAAGACGGTCGTCTTCACGCTCAAGGAGCCGGACGGGGCGTTCCTCAACAAGATCGCCGGCTATCTCTTCATCGTGCCCAAGGCCTATACGCAATCGCTCGGAAGCCCCGAGGCGTTTGCGCGCGCGCCGGTCGGAACCGGACCGTATCGTTTCGTCGAGCAGAAGATCGGCCAGTCCGTCACCTTCGAGCGCTTCGACGACTATTTCGGTCCGAAAGCCGGCATCAAGCGCCTTATCATGCGCCTGATCGAGGAGCCCTCGAGCCGGGTGAACGCGCTCCTGACCGGCGAGGTCGATCTGAGCGACGGCATTCCGACCGCCGAGATCGAGCGGCTCAAGAAGACGCCCGGCCTCACGGTTCACTCCGTCCCGATCGGAAGCCCGCTCGGGGTTCGTCTCTACGCCGACGATCCGTCGTCGCCGATCTCGAAGGCGAAGGTGCGGCTGGCCCTCAACTACGCCATCGACGTCAACGCCTTGATCAAGAACGTGCTGCACGGCGCCGGGGCGCCGCTCACGAGCTACATCTCGTCCTACTATTCGTATGGCGTGAACCGCGATCTCAAGCCCTACGGCTACAATCCCGCCAAGGCAAAGCAGCTCTTGAAAGAGGCCGGTTATCCCAACGGCTTCGAGATATCGATCTATTCGTCGAGCGATTGGCCGAAGGAGATCGCCGAGACATTGGCCGCCTATTGGACGCAGGTCGGCGTCAAGGCGAAGATTCAAAGGATCGACTACGCGGCCTGGAGCCGGCTCAACAACACCCACAAGAGCGGGCCGATGACCTTGATGCAGATGTCGAACGCCATCTTCGATCCGATCCATCCGGTGACGGGGGGCGCGAGCAAGTCCGGCACCTGGTCCGACTACTCCAATCCCGAGATCGAAGAGCTCATCATCGAGGCGAACAAGACCGCCGACCGGTCCGAACGCGATCGCATCTTCAAGCGGATCGGCTCGATCCTGCACGACGATGCGCAGGCCGTGCTGATTACCGAGATCTTCTACGTCTACGGCGCTGACAGCGAGTTGGACTGGGCGCCTCAGCCGGGTATCGCCTGGTACGACCTGCGTACGGTCCGCTGGAAGTAACGGACATCAGGCCTCGAGGCGAGATGCGGCAATGCTGCGCTACCTAACCCTCCGTATCGCGCAGTCGATCGTGACGGTGCTGCTGGTCACGATGATCATCTTCGTGATCATCCGCCTGATCGGCGACCCGACCCATCTGATGCTGCCTCCCGAGGCGACGGAGGCGGATCGCGAATTGCTGCGCCAACAGATGGGGCTCTCCGATCCGGTCGTGGTCCAGTACTGGCGCTATCTGCGGCAATTGCTCCACGGCGATATGGGGATGTCCTATCGCTTCAGCCTGCCGGCCCTCGATGTCGTGCTGGCGCGGATAGGTCCAACGCTTCTGCTCACCTGCACCTCACTCGCGATCGGAATCCTGGTCGGGGTGCCGCTGGGTGTCGCCTCGGCCGTTCGCCCGGACAGCTGGATCGACTTTCTGGCCAAGGCCATCGCCCTGTTCGGCCAGGCGGCGCCGCCCTTCTTCTTCGGGCTGATCTTCGTGCTCGTATTCTCCGTCCAGCTCGGCTGGCTGCCGACCAGCGGCTATGGCGGCCCGCAATATCTCATCATGCCGTCGATCGCGCTCGGATGGTATTCCGCAGCCGGCCTGATGCGGCTGACGCGTTCCAACATGATGGAGGTCCTGACCTCCGAATACGTCAAGATGGCTCGAATCAAGGGGGTACCCGAGCGGACCGTCGTCTACAAGCACGCGCTCAAGAACGCGGCGCTCCCGGTTCTCACCTTCGCCTCGCTCCAGTTCGGCATTCTGATGGGCGGCGCGGTATCGATCGAGTCTGTTTTCGCCTGGCCGGGAATGGGCAAGCTCATCCTCGATTCGATCGCGAATCTCGACTACGCGGTCGTTCAGGCGGCCGTGACCCTTTCCGCGCTGATGTTCACCGCGATCAATCTCGCGGTTGATCTCCTCTACGCCTATATCGACCCGCGCATCCGCTATGCTTGATGCCCCCTCGCCAGACCGGCCCGTCCTGCGATCGACCGGCGCGAAGGATCGCACGCTGGCGACGATCGCGGCGAAGCGCTCCTCGCGCTGGCTCGGCTCGCTGCAGGTCTGGGTCGCGATCATTCTGCTTGCGATCGTCTTCGGCTCGGCACTGCTGGCCGTCTTCGTGGCACCTTACGATCCGAACGAGATCGGCCTCGACAGGGCCTTGCAGGCTCCCTCCGTGCAGCATTGGTTCGGGACCGATCAACTCGGACGCGATGTGCTGTCGCGCGTGATCTGGGGCGGGCAGGTCTCGCTCTTTCTTGCCGCCTGTGCCGTCGCGCTGGCGGGGGCTTTCGGCACGATCCTCGGCCTCGTCGCGGGCTATTTCGGCGGCGTCGTGGACAGGGCGGTGATGTGGATCGCCGACGTGCAGTTTTCGCTGCCGGCCGTCATCCTCGCGCTCGTCCTGGTCGGTGCCGTCGGTCCGAGTTTCACCAACATCGTCGTTGTCCTCAGCCTCGCCAACTGGGCGCGCTTCACGCGCGTCATCCGCTCCGAAGCGCTCTCGCTCAAGAGCCGGGATTTCGTGTTGTTGGCGAAGCTCGGCGGGGCATCGCCCCTCAGGATCATCGCCCATCACATCCTGCCGAACGTGCTCGGCACCTTCATCGTCCTCGCGACGCTGGATGTCGGCTTGATCATCATCCTGGAAGCGACGCTGTCGTTCCTCGGGCTCGGTGTGCAGCCTCCCGATCCCTCGTGGGGCACGATGATCGCGGACGGTCGCGGCTATCTCGAACGAGCATGGTGGATATCCGTCTTCCCGGGTCTTGCCCTCATGGCGACCGTGCTGTCCGGCAATCTGCTCGGCGATGCGCTGCGCGACAGGCTCAATCCCAGCCTAAGGCGGAGATGGTAGAGATGAGCACTCTTCTCCGTGTCGAGAATCTGACCACCTGGCTGGCCACGGAATCCGGCATCGTCACGGCGGTCGACGATGTGAGTTTCTCCGTCCCGCCCGGCCGCACGCTCGCCCTCGTCGGCGAATCCGGTTCCGGCAAGAGCATGACGTGCTCCTCCATCATGCGGCTTCTGCCCGGCAACGGACATATCGCGGGCGGCCGAGTGCTGTTCGAGGGCAAGGATCTCCTGACCAAGAGTCCGGCGGAGATGGAGGCCATTCGCGGCCGCAAGATCGGCATGATCGTCCAAGACCCGATGACCTCCCTCAACCCGCTCTTCGATGTCGAGGATCAGGTCGGAGAGGTCTTCAAATATCACCTCGGCGATCGGTCGCGTCGCGCGCGACGGCCCAAGGTCGTGGACGTGCTGTCGCGGGTGCAGATTCCGGCCGCGGAGAAGCGCCTCGGGTCCTATCCGCACGAATTTTCGGGCGGCATGCGCCAGCGCGTCGCGATCGCGCTCAACATCGCCTGTGCACCGAAGCTGCTGATCGCGGACGAGCCGACGACTGCGCTCGACGTGACGGTGCAGCAGCAGATCCTGGCCCTGCTTCGCGATCTCCAGCGTGAGACCGGGATGGCGATCATTCTCGTCACGCACGACCTGCACACCGTCCAGCGCTTCTGTGACGAGGTCGCGATCATGTATGCGGGCCGGATCGTCGAGCAGGGGCCGGTGGCCGAGATCTTTGCCCGGCCAGCCCATCCCTATACGGAAGGGCTGCTGCGTGCGCTGCCTCAGCTCGGCAGGCAGGAAGATCGCCTTCCGCTGATCTCCGGCCAGCCTCCATCCCTTGCGGCGCTTCCCTCCGGGTGCAGGTTCGAACCTCGCTGTCCGCGCGCGACCGAATTGTGCAGGACGGAATACCCCGACTGGATGGCAACGGCCGGCGAGACGCGCCGCTCGGCCTGCTGGCATGCCGACGAGGTGCTCGGATGAGCGCCTTCCTCTCGGTTCGAGATTTGCGAAAGACGTTTCCGATCTCCCGCGGCCTGTTCGGGAAGGCGGAGATTCTGCACGCCGTCGCCGGGATTTCGTTCGACGTGCCCGCCGGAACGACCTTCGGCCTGGTGGGCGAATCCGGCTCCGGCAAAACGACGACCGCAAAGATGGTCATGGGAGCCGACGAGCCGACATCGGGTGAGATCGTCATCGATGGTCGCGACATTGCCGGGCACGACAGGGCGGAACGCTTTGCGTTCCGCCGCTTGCTGCAGCCGGTGCTGCAGGACCCCTACAGCGCGCTCAGTCCGCGCATGCGGGTCGATCGCATCATCGATGAGCCGCTTCGAATCCATCGCACTTATCCGAGCAAAGCGGCGCGGGCGGAACGGGTCGCCTACCTCCTCGACGCGGTCGGCCTGCCGCAGAGCGTGGCGCGGTGCTATCCGAACGAGATGTCGGGAGGACAGCGCCAGCGTGTGGCGATTGCGCGAGCTCTCGCGCTCGAGCCGCGTCTCCTCGTCCTGGACGAACCGGTTTCGGCGCTCGACGTGTCGATTCAGGCTCAGATCCTGAATTTGCTCCGCGATTTGCAGGACCGACTGGGGCTGACCTATCTCCTGATTTCACACGACCTCGCCGTCATTGGCTTCATGAGCACGCAGATAGGCGTGCTTTATCTGGGGCGCTTTGTCGAAGTCGGATCGAAGGAGACGATCCTCTCCGACGCGCGGCATCCCTACAGTCTGGCCCTGATCGCCTCCGCCACGCCGGACGTCAACGCAGCTCCGGTTTCCGGGGAGATACCCTCGCCGCTGTCCCCGCCCTCAGGCTGCGTCTTCCACACTCGCTGTCCTTTCGCCCGCGATCGCTGCCGCCTGGAGCCGCCATCCCTGCGCCGGCTGGAGCCTGATCACCTCGTCGCCTGCCATTTCGCCGAAACGATCCGCCTGGAGACCAATAATGCTTGAAAGGAATCGCCCGATGGAACGCCCGATTGATCCGGAAGCAGCCCTGCATACCGCGGAGATGACGGCGCTGCGCGAACTCGCGACGACCAAGTTTCGCGAGCGCGGGCGCGCCTACGATGCCAATTGCGACATGCCGGTCGAGAACATCAGGGAACTTCACCAGGGTGGCTGGCTACGCACCACCCTGTCGAAGGAACGCGGAGGTCGCGGCAGCAATCTCGATACCGACGATCCGGCGACCTATCTGCAGGCCCAGCGCAGCATCGCGCAGGGCTGCCCCGGCACCGCGCATTGTGTTCAGGTGACCAATCACACCGCCTGGTGCCTGGAAGCCATCGGCACGAAGAGCCAGAAGAAGCGCTATCTTGAGCCCATGCGGGAGCGTTCGTTCCTGGGCTCGTTCGTCGGCAGCGAAGCCAAGCGCAAGCATATGTATATGATGAATACGACCGCCAAGAAGGTCGATGGCGGATGGGTCATCAACGGCGAGAAGAACTACGCCACCAATGCGCCGACGATGGACTTCGCAATCATCTTCGTCGCCCTCGCCGGAACCGAGGACTACAACCAAAATCACCAGATGATCATCATCGAGCCGGGTATGGAGGGTGTCTCGATGGATCACGCCTGGTATCGGCCGAACGGGATGCGGGCGGCTCCATCATCGATCATTACACTCGACAACGTTTTCGTGACCGAAGACCAGTTCCTCGGTGAACCGGGCACGTATCCGCGTCAGCGCTGGCAGGGGAAATTCCACCTCGGATTCGCGGCCACCTATCTGGGCGCGACCGAGGGCATGTACGATTGGTACCTCGACTACATGCGCAAGCGCGGCCGCGGTCGGGACGGCATCACCCAGATGCGAACCGGCGAAATGAAGATCCAGCTCGAGGCGGCGCGGGCGATCTTCCATCACGCCATCGCGTGCTGGAAGACGAAACCGGTCGTCGAGGCGGAGCTTGCATCCATGGCGGCCAAGTCGACGGCGGCGCATGTGGCCTTCGAACTCTCCCACAAGATTATCCACGCAGCTGGCTCGACCGCTCTGTTCGACGAGTTCCCGCTCAGCCGTTATCTGCGCGACCTGGAAACCCACGTCCTGCATGCGGGCCACGACCGCACGGCGCAGATCATCGGCCAGTCCGAACTGGGAGAAAGCTTCGATTCGACCCTGCAGCGCTGACGCGCGTTTCAGCGGAGGCGGATTACGCCGCCTCCGCAACACCTGCTGCGGATGGCGGGCTCGGCACCGCGACGATCGTCGAGCGGATTCACTGGGTGGTCTATGGAGGAGGTTTGTCGGGCGATGCGAAAAATCGAGCTGGGCTGGTTCATTCCCACGCAAGGTGACACGACGGCCTACGGAGATCCGGGTGCATCCGTGCCGCCATCGATCGACGCTTTCGACCGCGTGTCGCTCAGTGCGGAGCGCGCTGGTTTCGAGTACCTGCTGATTCCGGTCAACGTCCATTGCTGGGAAGCCTGGATCACGGGCGCGATGATGGCGGCCCGAACCAAATCGATAAAGCCGCTGATCGCGGCCCGACCCGGCTACATCAATCCGGTGCTGCTGGCAAAGATGATCTCGACATTCGATCAGCTCTCCGGTGGGCGGATTTGTATCAATCTGATCGCCGGTCTGAGCGACGAGCAATATGCCGCCGACGGGCTACCCTACAGCAAAAACGACCGCTATCTGCTGATGGATGAGGAAGTCAGCATCCTCAAGGCCTTGTGGAAAGCCGACGCGCCGATCGACTATGACGGGCGATTCTACAAGCTCAAGGGCGTTCAGGTCATTCCGCCCGTCCTTCAGAAGCCGTATCCGAAATTCTATCTGGGAGGTGGCTCGAAAGAAGCGTGGGAGATCTCGGCCAAGCACGCGGACGTCCATCTCTTCTGGGGCGATCACCCGGACCGGGTGGCCGAGAATATGAGCCAGATTCGACAGCTCGCGGCAAAGTATGGGCGGGCTGACCAGATCGGATTCGGCATGCGCCTGCAAATCATCTGCCGCGAGCGCGAGGAAGACGCCTGGGCGGCTGCCGACCAACTCATTCGTCACGCGGATGCCGAATTCCGCAAGGATATCGCCGGTCGTTTCCAGAATTCGGTGGCGAACCGTCGGATGCAGGAACTCTCCAGTCAGGACCTCATCATCCCCCATCTGTGGACCGGCATCACCAAAGTGCGCCCCGGTGCAGGCATCGCAGTTGTCGGCGATCCCCGGCAGTGCGCCGACACGCTGCAGAAGTTCATCGACGTTGGCTGCCATTCCTTCTGCCTGTCGGGCTATCTCCACGACGAGGAGGCGGAGCGCTTTGGCCGCTTGGTGCTGCCGTTGCTGCGAGCGAAGAACGCATAGTCATTTTGTCGGTCGAGAATTCAAACCAACGGCAGCATGTGAGGAACGACGATGTGGGCGAATAAACGTGGATCGCGTGTCGCGATCGTTGCCCTCGCTCTTTTCGGTGTCGTGCTCGGTGCTACGCCGTCCACGGCGATTGGCGGGAGGCCGGCGGTCGACAAGGACACGATCGTCATCGCTATCGGTCGCGATATCGCGATGCTCGATGCGCAGGTCGACAACACCGGAAATTCCGATCGTTATGCCTGGCAGATGTTCGACAATCTTTACACGTTCGACAAACAGGGCAAACTGATCCCTCAGGTCGCCAAAGACGTGAAGGTTTCCGACGACGGTCTCGACTATAGATTCACCATCCGACAGGACGTCATCTTTCACAACGGAGCCAAACTGACTGCCGAAGACGTGAAATTCTCCTTCGATCGGATCCTGGACCCGGCAATCAAGAGTACGCGGCGGCCTTATCTTGCCGACATCATCGACCGGGTCGACGTCATTGATCCCGCGACCGTCAACGTCAAGCTCAAGCAACGCGACGTCGTATTCCTGAACAAGGTGGCGGCTTTCGTCGCTCTGGTGCCGAAGGCATATCTGGAGTCGTTGCCGTCGGTCGAGGCTTTCGCCAGGGCGCCGGTCGGCGCTGGTCCCTACAAGCTTGTCTCGCACCAGATCGGACAGTCTCTCGAGCTCGAGCGCCACGACGCGTATTATGGCGCCAAGCCGGCGATCAAGCATCTGATTTTTCGGTACATCCCCGACGCATCAAGCCGTCTGAACGCGCTGCGCGCCGGCGAGGTTGATGTGGCCGACATGATCGCACCGAGCGACGTGAAGCAGATCAAAAGCACGGCCGGTCTCTCGGTTGTCCTCGTACCGGCCGGGAGTCCGCTGCACATTCGTCTCTATTCGAACGTGCCGAACACGCCGCTGGCCGACAAGCGAGTGCGCCTTGCATTGAACTACGCGATCGATGTCGACGCCATCATCAAGCATGTTCAACATGGCATCGGCAAACCTCTGACGTCTTTCATCTCGGCCTACTATCCCGTGGGCGTCGATCCGGATCTGAAGCCGTATCCATACGACCCGACGCAGGCGCGAAAGCTTCTTGCCGATGCAGGCTATCCACGCGGTTTCGAAACTGAACTTCTGAGCCCGAACTCCTATCCGAAGGATGTCACCGATGCGGTCGCCGGCTACTGGCAGGCCATCGGCGTGCGCGCAAAGATCAAGATACTGGACTATCCAGCGTGGAATCGGCTCAACAATACGCACGCGTCCGGGCCGATGACCGTCATGCAGTATTCGAACGCGATCTATGATCCGATCACTGCGATCTTCGGCACCGCAGCCAAGAAGGGCACCTGGTCAGACTACCACAATCCCGAAGTTGATGCGCTGATCGAACAGACGAACTCGGTTGAGGATCCCGCCGAGCGCGACAAGCTGTTCCGCAAGATCGCACGGATCATGCGCGATGACGGGCATGCCGTTCTGATTTCCGAGCTGTTCTCCGTCTTTGCGATGGACAGCCAGATCGAATGGGTGCCTCAACAAGGCTACGCGTTCTATGATCTGCGCACAATCCACTGGAAATGATGGCATTCAGCCGGGCGGTGACTCGACGCCGTCGCCCGCGGCAAGACCGCCTGCGGAGAGGGCGGCGCCGGCGATGCCTCCACTGGGCTAGGCTCGCCGGCGACCACTGTTCTTAGAGCCGGATCGTCGCGAAGTCCCTGCACGCCGAAGGTCCAGGTCATCGTCGGGCGCGGGAAGCTCGATCTCGAAGCGAATGAGATCGCCGCGATAGACTATCTCGGCGACGTAGATCGCGACGTCATCCTGATCGGTAATGATCCACCTGGCCTCGACCACAGGCGCGTCCAACGCGAGCCCCAACCGCACGGCCGTGGCGGCATCGGCCTTTCCGATGATGATGGTTTGACGCGTTCTCTTGATGGAAACGCCGGGCATCTCGACCAGCGCGGCCATTGCTGCCCGACTGCGAAAGGCCTTCGGATCCTGATCAAAGATCGATTTCGCCAGGTGCAAGCTGACCAATGCGTAAGGGGATCCGTCTCTCGACTGCACGCTCTTCAGATAGATGTAGTCCGCGGCCGGGCGGCCTTCGGTGCTGGCCAGTCTCGGTGACTTGGGAGGATCCGACGTCTCAATGAAATTGGGAACGACGTCCTTGATCGTCTCCAATTGAGAGCGCCATGTCGTGGCTACTTTCAGCCAGCGTCGCGCCTGAACGTCGCCGGATACGAACGTTCCCTTGCCCTGGTATCGTTTCAGCAGTCCTTCGGATTCAAGCGATTCTATCGCTTGCCGGATCGTCACGCCGGCGACCGAAAACTCTTCCTGGAGCGCGTCGATGCTGGGAATGCGCGCGCCCGGCACCCAGACCGCGGTCTCCAATCGGCGGCGAAACTCAGCGGCGACTTGCTGATACAGCGGCGCGTTTAGCTGCGACTTCTTTTCTGCTGTCCGCATGGCTCGTTCAGGGTTCGCTCCGTCAAGTTACGTACGGGATCATTCGGCCCAGCGCAAATCGTCCTCTTGACAGCCAATTCTTGCCATCTTACGGTCATTCTAACAAATAGAATGAGTTGGGAGAGCGAAACCCCATGGGGCGCGTTCTGATCAAGAATGTAGACTGGCTGATAACCGTCGATGCCGGAAGGACAATCTATAGGCACGGCGCGGTTGGCATCGCCGACGACAGGCTGGAATTCGTCGGAAAGGCGGAGGACCTGCCGCCCGACTACCAGGCGGATGAGGTCATTGACGGCAGCGGCCACATTGCGCTGCCGGGTTTCATCGACACCCACGTTCACAACACCCAGCATCTCGGCAGGGGGCTTGGCGACGGATGCGACATGCCCGTCCTGCTTCTGGAGCGTCTCTACGCCTACGAGTCGGTGATGACTGCCGAAGACGCCTACTGGGCGGCGCGCCTGTGTCAGCTCGAATTGATTCGATCCGGCACCACATGCTTTCTCGATCCGAGCAGCTACTATCCCGACGAGACGGCACGCGCCACCGGCGACTCCGGCATGCGCGGCTTCGTTTCGCGAACCGCCTTCGACATTCAGAATACGAAAATCGGAAAGCTGCCGCGAAGGCCGCTGTTCCGCGAGAGCACCGAAGAAGCGCTCGATCGGGCTGAAGAAACCGTCGTCACATACAAGAATGCGCACGGCGGCCGCGTTCGGGCCTGGCTCTCGATACGCATACCGGTCGGCTGTTCCGATGCCCTTTGCAAGGGCATCCGCCGCCTGGCTGACAAGCACAAGGTCGGCATCGTCACGCATTGCTGTGAATCTCACGATCAAAGCGTCGGATCGCGACGGACCAGCGGCCTCACCGATATCGAACGCATGGAAGCGCTCGATGTCCTTGGCCCCGACATGGTGATGATCCAAATGGGCTGGGCCAATCCAAATGAGATAGCGCTCGCCCAGAAGCGCGGCTTCAAGATCTCATATACCCCGACCACCGGCTATCGAATTGCTCTGGGTGACGCGACCTTCGGCCATTTCCCGGAATTTGCTGCGCTTGGCGTGACCGTGGCGCTCGGCGGGAATGCGGCAATGTCGAGCAACCACCTCGACCTGGTGCGCGTGATGGGGCTCGGCGCGGGCATGATGAGATCAACACGGATAAGTCCTTTCATCTTTCCCCCGGAGCAGATGATCGAAATGGCAACGATCAATGGCGCCGTCGCCGTCGGGATGCAGGATGAGATTGGATCCCTTGAAGTCGGCAAGAAAGCCGACCTGGTCCTGTTCGACACGCGGACATCTGAATGGTGCCCGGTCCACAACCCCCTCTCAAATCTCGTGCACAGTTCCCGCGGCGGCGCAAATTACGTGTTCGTCGATGGCCGCCTGCTCATGCGGGAGGGCGAAATTACTGCCTTCTCTGAAGAGGAGACAATTCGCGAAGGCCAGATGCGGGGCCTCGCGATCGCAGAGCGCTCTGGCCTCGATCGGATCCACAGGCCGCACTGGAGCGTCAGATGAGCGCGAGAGATGGTTTGCCGCGCTGTTCCGTCCTCATCAAGGGCGTGGACTGGGCCGTAACGGTCAACGCTTCCCGTGAAATCGTGAAGAGCGCATCGATTGCGGTTGACCGCGACCGGATCGTGGCAATCGGGAAATCCGAGGATCTGGATCATTCCATCGAGGCCGAGAAAACCATCGACGGACGCGGGCTGCTCGCGCTGCCGGGCATCGTCGACTGCTGCGTCAACAGCAGTCACCATCTTGGCCGTGGTCTGGCTGACGCCTGCGACATGTATGAATACCATCTCGGTCGTCGGCTGCCCTACGAGGCGGCGCTGTCTCCCGAAGACGCATTCGCGGCATCCCTCCTGAGCCAGGTTGAAATGGTTCATGCGGGTACGACGTGCTTCGTGGACGCGGGCAGCCGCTTTTATGGACAGGTCGCAGGCGCTGCGGCCTCCCTGGGGATCCGGGCATTCGTTTCACGTTCTTGCTCTGACGTGACCGATACGTTTTTTGGTGAGGCGCCGATCGGAGCGACGGATTGCGTCGAAGAAATTGAAAACGCCCAACGCGCCGTTCTCGAAATTCAGGCGCTGGGGTCGTCTCGTGTCCGGCCGGCCCTGGCTCTGCCCTGGCTTCCGGCGTGCAGCGACGACCTTTGCCGAGGAATGGCGAGACTTGCCGCCACGACCGGCGCAATCACATTGGCAGGTGCGGCCTTCTGCCGTGACGACGCCGTCGCATCCCGCCGGGAGCACTTTCGCACCGAGGTCGAGCGTCTCGACGCGGCCGGATTGCTCGGCGACAGGCTTTTGATCTCGAACGCCGGCTGGTCCAGTCCGACTGACATGGTCAGGCTGCGCGATGCTGCCGCTCACGTCGTTTGCACGCCGTCAGCCTCGCACAGGCTCGGTACCGGATCGCTGGAATATGGCCGCTATCCGGAGCTCGTCGCTTTCGGCGTCAATGTCCTGCTCGGCAGCTTCTCCGCGATGGCCAGCAATCACACCGACCTGCTGCGGCAGCTCTTTCTGTTTTGCGGCGGCAGCATGTCGTTCAGGCTGGACGCGACGATTACGCCGCCCGAATTGGCATTGGAGATGGCGACGATTCGGGCCGCCAAAGCGCTCGGCATCGACAAGGAAATCGGCTCGCTCGAAGCAGGCAAGAAGGCCGATATCGCGTTGTTCGGTGTCAATCAGAGTGATTGGGTGCCGCTGCACGATCCCCTTGCGAACCTCGCTTTCAGCACGCGCGGCGGGGCCGACACAGTGTTGGTCGATGGCCGGATTCTGCTCGAAAGGGGAAAGCTGACCTCGATGGACGAGGGGGCGCTTTTGCAGGAGGGCCAGGCGCGCGCCTCGGCCGTTGCGGAGAGAAGCAAACTATCCAGACATTCCCAGCCGAGATGGAGGGTCGTGTGAGTGACATCGGTCTTCGAAAGGTTAGCGCGATCTTTTCATGGTCGTCGGTGCTGTCTCTCTTGCTGGCGTCCCTGACGATGGTCGCCGCGGCGACCCAGGCGAGGTGTCAGGAGATCGGGGTCTCCGACAACGAGGTCGTTCTGGGCATGTGGACGCCGTTAACCGGGTCAACGTCGCTACTCGGAACATCCGAGCGGGACGCGATTCAAATCGGAATCGATGAGATCAACGCGGCGGGTGGAATCAACGGACGAAAACTGAGGCTGGTGGTGTACGACGATGCCGGGTCACCGCAAGAGGCTCAGGCGAGCGTCAGACGGCTCCTCAGCCAGGATCGCGTCTTCGGCCTGATCGCGGGTTCGACGAGCGGCAGCACGTTGCCGGTTCTGCCGCTCATCGGGCGGGAAAAGGTTCCTTTCCTGGCGTCGATTTCGTCCAACCGCAATCTGCTCGTCCCGCCGCGCGACAATGTCTTTCGCGTATTCTCCAACGAGATCGCGCATGCCGATCGTCTCCTCGAATACACCGTCAAGAAATTCGGCGTGAAGCAGCCGGCGCTGATCTACACCAGCAACGACTACGGCATCGGCGGTGAGGAAGCGGTTCGAGAGTGGTTGGGAAAGTCGAACATCGCTCTCAAAGCGAGCGAAAGGTTCAACCAGGGTGATCAGGACTTCTCAGCCCAGCTCTTGAGGATCGCTCAGTCTGGCGCCGACGCCCTGTACGTCTGGGCATTCGCGGCGGAAGCCGGCGTCATCACGCGCCAGGCCAAGGACCTTGGCTTGAAAGTGCCGCTGTTTGGCGGCGCGGGAACGGCCACGCCCTTGTTTCCGAAGGCCGCAGGCCAGTCGGGTGAAGGCTTTATCGCGGTTACGTTCGCGCCGTTCCTGGCCGACGATTCAACGAACGCGGAAATCGTGAAATACCGGAGTGCCCTCAGGTCGAAATATCCGGGCGGACTTCCGCCGGGCCGGCCGTCCGAATACGACTTCGCGGGCTACGCGGCCATAAAGATATTTGCGGAGGGGCTGAGCCGGGCCGGGCGCTCTCTTACGCGGGCGAAATTCATCGAGGCGCTTGAAACCCTCAACGACTTTCGCACCGGCGTGATGTTCCCCGTGACCTACAGCAAGGCCTCGCATGAAGGAACAGCGGCCGCGACGATGATCAGGATCAATGCCGGCCTGGCGTGGGAGGTGGCGCAATGAATGCCGTGGGTTTTGCACAGCTCCTGGTCAGCGGCCTCACCTTGGGCTCGATCTATGCTCTCACCGCCCTGGGTTTTGCGACCATCTACCGGGCTTCAGGTGTCGTCAATTTTGCGCAGGGCGACATGATGATGATCGGCGCAATGGCGGCGCTGGTCTCTCTCAGGGACTTCCATCTCGGCCAGGTCGCCGCGCTGCTGCTTGCCGTCGGGCTTTGTACGCTGCTTGGCTATTTGGTCGAGAGGATCGCCTTTCGGCCGCTGATCGACGCGCCTCACTTCACCGTTCTGCTCTCGACCGTGGCAATCGGCCAGATTCTCAGAAGCGGCGTGCGCGTCTTCTATGGGCAGGAGGTCTCTATCCTGCCACCTGTATTGAGCACGGAGCAGATCGACCTGCTCGGGGTGAGGGTCACGCCGCTCCAGCTCGGCATTCTCGGTGTTGCCGCCGCGACGCTCATTGCGGTCGCCGCGTTCTTTTCCCTGGCCAAGCTCGGCTGGGGTATGCGCGCGACTTCGCAGAACTTGCGAGGTGCTGCGATCGTCGGAGTAAACGTGCCGACCGTGTTGTCTGCGACGTGGGCGATGGCCGGAGCGCTTGCGGCCATCGGCGGCGTCCTGCTTGCTCCGATGATCATTGTCACGCCGGACATGGGCGTCATCGGAAACAAGGGATTCATCGCGGCCATACTTGGCGGCTTCAGCAGTCTGGGCGGCGCCGCCGCCGGCGGGTTCATCCTCGGCGTCGTCGAGATAATCGTCGGCGTGTACGTGACCAGCGCTTTCAAGGACGTCGTCGTATTCGTCCTGCTGCTTGGTGTGCTCGCGGCGTTGCCGAATGGAATTTTCGGAAAAGCGACGGTCTCGAGGGTCTAGAGATGATTTCCAGCAGCTTGAGCCGCGGGTCGGAACATTCTTTTCCTGAAAAGTCGAAAGAACCGGGGCGATCCGCAAAAACGGTTCGGGCGATGTCAAAAGGAAAGTTGTTGTTCGGCGTGGTTATTTGCGCATTGCTCGCTGCCGTCCCTGCTCTGGCCGGCCCGTACTTCGGCTTTGTGGTCGGGCTTGCGTTGATCAACTGCGTTGCCGCCACCGGCATCAACATCAGCATGGGTTATGCGGGCCTGGTCTCCGTGGGTCACGCCGGCTTCGCGGCCATCGGAGCTTACGCAACCGTCCTGCTCATGACCCATCTCGGCGTGTCTTACTTCCTCGCCATCCTGTTGGCCTCAGCAATCGCTGCCACGTGTGGCATCATCATTGCCATTCCATCGCTCAGGCTGAGCTCGCTCTATATCGCGATGATCACATTCGGCTTCGGGCAAGCGGTCAACCTGGTGCTGATGAACTGGCTGGAGCTGACGCGGGGACCTAACGGATTGGCGGTGCCCCCGATACAGGTGTTTGGTCACGAGGTGCAACCGGTCCTCATGTACTATTTTCTCATCGGGGCCTTCCTTTGTGCGCTCTGGATTTCCTGGAACCTGCTGTCTTCCCGTTTTGGCAGGGCGTTGCTGGCACTGAAGGGCAACGAGGCTGCCGCCGAATCGATGGGTATTCCGGTGGCGCGATACAAGATAGCGGCCTTCGCGCTTGGCGCGCTGTTCGGCGGGCTTTCCGGGTCGCTGTACGTGGGAGTCTCGGATTTCATCAATCCCTATGCGTTTTCGTTCGAGGTATCGATCGCATATCTGACGATGAGCGTGGTTGGAGGGCTCGGGGTCTTCTGGGGGCCCGTGTTCGGAGCGTCGCTGCTGACCGTGCTTCCCGAGTTGCTTCGTCCGGTCGCCGAGTACAAGGAGCTCGTGTTCGGTTCGCTGCTTTTGATTTTTCTCATCGTGATGCCTGAGGGCATCGCGCCTTTGATTGGTCGCGGCGTCGGACGCTTGCGCCGTTGAAAGTTTGCAGATGGCCACAATATCCGCTCTCAAAATAGTCGATGTCTGCCTTTCCTTTGGCGGAAACCGCGTATTGAGCAATGTAAGCCTGTCGATCAATGACGGTGAACTGTTCTCGTTGATCGGTCCCAACGGAGCCGGCAAGACCAGCCTGATCAATGTTCTTACGAGACACTACGAGGCGCAGGGCGGCCAAGCCGTATTCTTCGGGAGCGATTTGTTTGCGAAGCGACCGCACGAGCTGGCCCGGGCAGGCATCGCGCGGACGTTCCAGAACGTGCTGCTCCTGAAAGACATGTCCGTGCTGGAGAACGTTCTTCTGGGCCTGCACTCCTCATTCGCCACGAACTATCTATCGACGGCGGTCGGTCGGGAGCGATTTGAAGACCGCTTGATGCGCGAACGCGCATTCGACGCACTTGAGCTGGTCGGATTGCAATCTTACTGCAATCTTCAGGCAGGCTCCCTCCCGCTTGGCCACCAGCGCCTCCTCGAATTGGCGCGTTGCGTCGTCAACCGACCCCGATTGATGTTTCTCGACGAGCCGTCCGCCGGGATGAGCTCGGAAGAGGTCGAGCGACTGACGGAAACCATCAGGTCAATAAGGCAGCGGCTGTCGCCGACGATCATACTCGTGGCCCACACCATGAAGTTGGTGATGAATCTTTCCGATCAGATAGCCGTGCTGGACCATGGAGTTAAGATCGCCAGCGGACCTCCCAAGGTCGTCGTTGAAGATCCTGCGGTTATTGCGGCCTATTTGGGAGGATCGAATTGAGTCTCCTTTCGGTGCGGAAGCTGAAGGTCGCATATGGAAGCGCAGTAGCGTTGCGCGAGATATCGTTGAACGTGGAAGCAAGGACGATCGTCACGCTGCTTGGAGCAAACGGCGCAGGCAAGACCACCGCATTGGCGACGATTGCTGGATTGATCAGGCCGCTTGCCGGAACCATTCAATTCGAGGGGATTGAACTCACCCGGATGGCGGCTTGGGAGATCGTGGAAGCCGGGTTGTCGCTCGTTCCCGAGCACAGGCAGCTCTTCCCCGAAATGACGGTGGACGAAAATTTGGTGATGGGGGCTTACACGCGGGGGAGCAGGCAGGACGCCATGCGGCGCTTGCCCGAGATTTTCGACCTTTTTCCGGAGCTGACCGTCAAGAGGAAGCAGCGGGCGAGCACGCTTAGCGGCGGCCAGCAGCAGATGCTGGCGATCGGTCGCGCTCTGATGTCGAGACCGCGGATGTTGCTGCTGGACGAGCCGAGCCTGGGCCTGGCGCCGAAGATAATCGATCGAATTCTGGACGTGATCCAGGCTATCCATCGATCAGGCGTGGCCGTGCTCCTGGTCGAACAAAACGCCTATCGAACCCTGCCGATCTCCGATTACTCATATGTCCTGGACGAGGGCAGCATTCCCGTTCAGGGGCCGGCGGCGCAACTCTTGACGGACGAGCGGATCAAGCACTCCTATTTAGGCACGCTCTGAAACCTGTGATTGACTGTTGGCAGCCTCGGATTTGGCTCCCGCTTTGGAGAGCGGAGCTGCCAGGCGCGTGGCCCATCGGTGCGCGCATCGGGCCTGCCATCGAAGCGCGGGCGCGCCAGCGCGCGAAAGCAGACGTCGGCATTTCCTCTTTGTTCCGGTGCCGAACGCGCTCAATCCATGTCGCGAAAGGCGTGGCCGTTGGCTTCGATCCTCTTGACGAGGTCCGCCGGCAATTCGGCCTGTGCCGCGGTGCCGTCGAACGCCCATTCCTTGGCGTCGGCCAGGTCGGGGAGACTTGCTCCTTTCCGCACGTAGAGGCCGACGGATGGCTTTTGCGGATTGATGTAGAGATCGAATTCCTGCATCGAGATGTCTCCTTCACGTTTGCGGCGCGAGCGACACAACGGCCTCGGTCGTCAACAGCAGAAAGGTGATGGATTCCTGGAAGTAGAGTCGGACGGCCGTCTCGGAATGACTCAGATAGCCGATCGAGATGTCCTGGCCGATGGCCAGCTCAAAATCGCCACCGCGGGTGCTGAGGACGACGCCGCCCTCGATAGCCGGCGCCCAGATGATCTTGCCGTCCACGAGGCGCTGGACGTGCTGCAGGATCGGATACCCGTCGTCGCTCGAGCCGCCAATCGCGGTGTAGGGCTCCGTGCCGAGCAGCAGCGTATAAGGTCCGTTGACGCCCGCCAGCCGCAACTGGCTCACCGCCTGCGCGACCACGCCGGGATAATCCTGCACGTTGGACGGAAGTGTCAGCACCGGGTTGCTGCTGCCCTGACGGATGCCCACGATCCCGGCGGCGCCGTAGCCATCGAAAATCGCTCGATCTTCGGCGAAGGCGATCTTGCGCGCCGCTTCCTTGAGCGGATCCCAGTCAGAATCGTTGGCGCCACGCTCGACATCGTCGATGGCCTGGCGCGTGAGCTCGAAGGGGACGCGCAATTCGACGAGCGCCTTGACGTCGCGCTGCGCGGCCTGGATTCCCTCGCCGGGCGCCTCGATCTGCCGCTGGTGACCGGTGCCGACGGCGGAGAAATCCGTGCCCTTCGGGCCTTCGACGTCCACGACACGGCGCGCCGCCAGGTGACGCTTGAGGGTGCGGGAGGCTTCCTCCTCGATCTGGGCCCATGCCGCGTCCGAGATGGGGGCGAGTCCCCGATGAAGGTTATTCATGTCCAGCCTCTCCTTTCAGCGAGCCGATCCCGAGCGAGCCATCGGGCGGCATTTTCGTTTGAGACGTGTCGTCGGTCCTGCGTCCGTCCGCCGACGGGTCGGCAGGCGATGCAGCGTCCCCGGATGCAACATCCTCCAGGAACGTCGCCGACGGCACAAAGAACAGCGTGCCCGTGACGGCACGGCTGAAATCGAGCAGCCGGTCGTAGTTGCCTGGCGGCCGACCGACGAACATGTTCACGAGCATCTGCTCGATCCTGTGCGGCAATCGGGCGTAACCGATGAAATAGGTGCCGAACTCACCCTTTCCGACATCGCCGAACGGCATGTTGTCGCGTACGATCTCGAGCTGCTTTCCGTCTTCGATGATCGTCGTCAAGGCGTTGTGTGCCGAGGTCGGCTTCACCGAATCGTCAAGCTCGATGTCGGCCAGTTTGGTCCGGCCGATGATCTTTTCCTGCATCTCGACAGGCAGCTCGTTCCATCGCTTCACGTCGTGAAGATATTTTTGCACGATGACGTAGCTGCCGCCCGCGAACGCGGCATCCTCCTCGCCGATGACGGTGGCGTCGAGGGCCGCCTGATCCACGGGGTTCTCCGTTCCGTCGACAAAACCGATCAGGTCCCGGTCATCGAAATATTTGAAGCCATGCACCTCATCCACGACCGAGACTGCGCCGTCGAGCCGCGACATGATTTGGGTCGCCAGCTCGAAGCACAGATCCATTCGCGTGGAGCGGATATGAAAGAGAATGTCGCCCGGTGTCGCGACGGCGTGATGCTGACCATGGATCTCACGGAATGGATGCAATCCCTTTGGCTTCGGTTCTCCGAAAAGCCGGTCCCATGCGTCGGAGCCAAATCCCATGACGCATGACAGCCGGCCCTCGAGGTCGCGGAAGCCTACCGCGCGCAGCAGGGCGGCCAAGTCACCACACAAGGCCCGCACGACGGTATCACATCGGGGTTCGGGGTCGATTGTGAGCACAAGAAAGATGGCGGTCCGCGTGAGCTGCGCGACGACCGGTTGCGGAACAGCGGATGGCACGCTTTGCTCCTTACTTAATCAATCTGTTCGGCATCCGTTTACCGTCATGGCTGTCAAGCGCGACGACCAAAACACGGTAGACCGAAGACGCGGATTCTTGTCGGCTTGTTCTAGATCGTGGCAGGCGGGGCGGCATCATTCGGCGGGATGGTTTGCGGTTTCGCCATCATGGCTCCGATTGTCCTATTGAGGTCTTGCAGGTTGTCAGATGGCCATCCCATCTGCCGTGCTTCTCTTCGTCGACCCATGGTATGCCGGGTTCCGTGATCGGCACAACCTCGATCTCAGCGTCGCCGGCCCGCGCCCCGGTGGCGTCCGCTGCCAATGCTCATGCCCCGGCGTTCGGCCTTGCCGAACAGGGCGAGGCAGCCGGTGCGACCGCCTCGATTCCCGCACGTCAATCATCGACAGGCCGTCCGGATTTCTCCTCCTCCAGCGTCACCGCAATGTCGGCATTGGCGGAGAGGCGGACCTTGTCGCCCTCGACACCGGCGACAAAGCCCATCTCGATGTAGTGATGGTGTCTCCCGTGTAGCCCGGAGCTGTCGCGCTTCTTGAGCTTGATGCGGCCGTCGACAACGCGATCGACCGTGCCGACATGGACGCCGTCCGCACCGATGACCTCCATGTTTTCCCTGATCTCTTGCTTGGTCATGACTTCCTCCTTCGTTGATCCCTCGGATGGTCGCGAGCGGTTGGCTTCAGGCCTGTCTCCCACGAGCCTCCGATGCCGCAAGATCTCACGCCGATTCGAGTTCATCCACCTCGGCCGCCGATGGTCTCTTGCCATTGAAGGTGAGGCCGGCCTTGCCGGCGGAGATCTTCACCGACGAGCCGTCGCGGATGTCGCCGGCGAGGATCATCTCGGCCAGCGGATCCTGCACGTTGCGCTGGATCACGCGCTTCAGCGGGCGTGCGCCATAGGCGGGGTCCCAGCCCTTGTCCGCCAGCCAGTCGCGCGCCTTCGCATCGAGCGAGAGCTCGATCTTGCGATCCTCCAGCAGCTTCCGCAGCCGCGTGAACTGGATTTCGACGATCCGGCCCATTTCGCTCTTCTGCAGGCGGTGGAACAGGATGATCTCGTCGATCCGGTTGAGGAATTCGGGACGGAAGTGCGCGCGCACCATGGCCATCACCTGCTCGCGCACCGCGCTCGTGTCTTCGCCCTCCGGCTGGCTGACCAGATATTCCGCGCCGATGTTCGACGTCATGATGATCAGCGTGTTGCGAAAGTCCACCGTGCGGCCCTGGCCGTCGGTGAGGCGGCCGTCATCGAGCACCTGCAGCAGGACGTTGAACACGTCCGGATGCGCTTTCTCGATCTCGTCGAACAGCACGACCTGATACGGCCGCCTGCGAACCGCCTCGGTCAGAGCGCCGCCCTCGTCATAGCCGACATAGCCAGGGGGCGCGCCGATCAGCCGCGAGACCGAGTGCTTCTCCATGTACTCGGACATGTCGAGGCGGATCATCGCGGTTTCGTCGTTGAAGAGATATTCGGCGAGTGCCTTGGCAAGCTCCGTCTTGCCGACGCCGGTCGGTCCCAGAAACATGAAGGAGCCGATCGGCCGGTTGGGATCCTGCAAGCCGGCGCGCGCGCGGCGCACCGCCGTCGACACCGCGCGGACCGCCTGTGCCTGGCCGACGACGCGCTTGGAAAGCGCATCCTCCATCTTCAGGAGCTTGTCCTTTTCGCCTTCGAGCATCTTGTCGACCGGCACGCCGGTCCAGCGTGACACCACCTGCGCGATGTTGTCGGCCGTCACCGTCTCGCCGATCGAGGAGTTCTCGCTCGATTCGACCGCGGCAAGCTTCTTCTCCAGTGCGGGAATGCGGCTATAGGCCAACTCGCCCGCGCGCTGGAATTCACCCTTGCGCTGTGCATTGGCGAGCTCGGTGCGCAGCTGTTCGAGCTCGCTCTTCATCTTCTGCGCATCGGAAAGCTTGCCTTTTTCCGCCTGCCATTTCGACGTCATGTCGGCCGATTTCTTTTCCAGGTCGGCCAGCTCGCGCTCCAGCGTCTGCAGCCTGCTCCTTGAACCGCGGTCGGTCTCTTTCTTGAGCGCTTCCTGCTCGATCTTGAGCCGGATGATCTCGCGATCCAGGGTATCGAGCTCCTCGGGCTTGGAATCGACCTGCATCTTCAGCCGCGCCGCCGCCTCGTCGACGAGGTCGATGGCCTTGTCCGGCAGGAAGCGGTCGGTGATGTAGCGGTTCGACAGCGTCGCCGCCGCCACCAGCGCGGAATCCGCGATACGCACGCCGTGGTGGAGCTCGTATTTCTCCTTCAGGCCGCGCAGGATCGAGATCGTGTCCTCGACGGTCGGCTCCGATACGAATACCGGCTGGAAACGCCGCGCGAGCGCGGCGTCCTTCTCCACATGCTTGCGGTACTCGTCGAGCGTGGTGGCGCCGATGCAATGCAGTTCGCCGCGCGCCAGTGCCGGCTTGAGCAGGTTGGAGGCGTCCATCGCGCCGTCGGCCTTGCCGGCGCCGATCAGAGTGTGCATCTCGTCGATGAACAGGATGATGCCACCTTCGGCGGACGTGACCTCCTGCAGCACGGCCTTGAGCCGCTCCTCGAACTCGCCGCGGTATTTCGCGCCGGCAATCAGCGAGCCGAGGTCGAGCGCAAGCAGCTTCTTGTCCTTCAGGCTCTCCGGCACGTCGCCATTGACGATGCGCAGCGCCAGCCCCTCGACGATCGCGGTCTTGCCGACGCCGGGCTCGCCGATCAGCACGGGATTGTTCTTGGTGCGGCGGGACAGCACCTGGATGGTGCGGCGGATTTCCTCGTCGCGCCCGATCACGGGATCGAGCTTGCCGTCGCGCGCGGCCTGGGTGAGGTCGCGGGAATATTTCTTCAGCGCATCATAGGCGTTTTCCGCCGAGGCGCTGTCGGCCGTCCGCCCCTTGCGCAGCGCTTCAACAGCCGCGTTGAGATTCTGCGGGGTGACGCCGCCTTTGGCGAGCAGCTTGCCGGCCTCGCTATCCTTGTCGGCTGCCAGCGCCTGCAGCAAGCGCTCGACGGTGACGAAGCTGTCGCCGGCCTTGTCCGCTGCCTGTTCCGCCGCGGTGAAGGCGCGCGCGGTTTCAGGCGAGAGATAAATTTGTCCCGCGCCGGCTCCAGTCACCTTCGGCAGCTTGCTCAGCGCATCCTCGGTCGCCTTCAGGATCGCGCGCGAGTTGCCGCCTGCGCGGTCGATCAGGCTGCCCGCGAGGCCCTCGCTGTCGTCCAACAGCACTTTCAGGATGTGGAGCGGCGAGAATTGCTGGTGTCCTTCGCGCATGGCAAGCGATTGCGCCGACTGAACGAAGCCGCGCACGCGATCGGTGTATTTGTCGATATTCATGGTTGCACCTCTCAAGGTAACGACGCCGGCCGAGCAAAACTTCTACGCGCCGCCGGTCCGCGTCGTCACCCGCCGAACATCCCGATGTCGGATGGTCAGTCGCCGCAGCACGGCAGTGGCGCAACGATGACGATCCATCATTTCGATATTCGCCTTGCGGTGGCGCCGACCAAAGCGGCGAGCGCTGCTTGTTGAACCGTCTCATCGTGTGATCGTTTCAGGCGATAGTCAACGACGGAGGTTGTCCTGCTTGCATGCCAGCATCGACTTCTTTCGCAAAGCGTGCCGTTGCTCGTATCGGACAGCAGCCGGGAAACTGAAGCAGCGTGAGCGAGAGCGTCACGACGGACAGTTTGTCCGGCCAGTTTTGGACAATTTGTCTGCGTTACTGAAAAATCGAATCTTAAACCGTTGATTTTGCTTCCTGTGCAAGATGGCACGTCGGTTGCTAGCAATATCCGGACATCAGCGGTGGACGGGATCATGGCGCGAGGCGCTCTAACCTCGGTTGGTTCAGGCAGACTCTTTGAGCGCGACCTCGGGACTCCGCTTGCGCGCGCGTCATCGCGAGGTAAGCCGCCTGTTCGATGATGTGCCTCACCGCAATCACGTGGTCCCATGTCGCAAAAGATCGACATGCGCGAAGCCAGGAGGGAGATGAGGATGGTCGGCGAGCTGACCCCGATCAGTGACCGTGGTGCCGTCGTTTGAGCAAACACAACAGCGGTGGCAAAGCGACGAGCCAGGCATATGGGGTTGCAGCCGGGGCGTCACCAGCGCGTCACCTGGCATTGGCCAATGATTATGCAGAATAATCGGTAAGCACTGCGGTCCTTGTGACATCGAACCATCAGATCAAGCGTCAGGCGTCGATGACGAGCCGGACCTGGTGCGGCGGCCAAACCCACGTTCCGTTCTGGTCGGGCTCTTCGACGTGTGACAAGATGAACAGAGTAGTAAACCGAGTTGAGGGAGTGCCGTGATGAGCAAAGTCATCGGAATCGATCTCGGAACGACGAATTCGTGCGTTGCGGTGATGGACGGCAAGAACGCCCGCCTTATCGAGAACGCCGAGGGAATGCGCACCACGCCGTCGATCGTTGCATTCACGAGCGACGGCGAACGCCTTGTCGGCCAACCGGCCAAGCGGCAGGCGGTGACCAATCCGACCAACACCATTTTTGCCGTGAAGCGCCTGATCGGCCGTCGCTATGACGACCCCATGGTGGAAAAGGACAAGGGGCTCGTCCCGTACAAGATTATCAAAGCCTCCAACGGAGACGCCTGGGTCGAGGCAGACGGCAAGGCCTATTCGCCGTCGCAGATATCGGCGTTCATTCTGCAAAAGATGAAGGAAACCGCCGAGGCGAATCTCGGCGAGAAGGTGAGCCAGGCGGTCATCACCGTGCCCGCCTATTTCAACGATGCGCAGCGGCAAGCGACCAAGGATGCAGGCAAGATTGCCGGCCTCGAGGTCCTGCGCATCATCAACGAGCCGACTGCCGCCGCGCTCGCCTATGGGCTCGAGAAGAAGAAGCAAAGCAAGATCGCGGTCTACGACCTTGGCGGCGGCACCTTCGACATATCCATTCTCGACATCGGCGACGGCGTGTTCGAGGTCAAGTCCACCAACGGAGACACCTTCCTCGGCGGCGAGGACTTCGACATGCGCCTGGTCAACTATCTGGCCGACGAGTTCCAGAAGGAGCAGGGCATCAATCTGAGAAACGACAATCTTGCCCGGCAACGCCTGAAGGAAGCCGCGGAGAAGGCCAAGATCGAGCTGTCTTCGACCACGCAGACCGAGATCAATCTGCCGTTCATCACGGCGGATGCGTCCGGTCCGAAGCACCTCGTGGTGAAGCTCACGCGCGCAAAATTCGAGTCGCTCGTCGAGGATCTCGTGCAGAAGACCATCGAGCCATGCCTCAATGCGCTCAAGGACGCCGGACTGACAGCCAAGGACATCAACGAGGTGGTGCTGGTCGGCGGCATGACCAGGATGCCGAAGATCCAGGAGGTGGCGCAGAAGATATTCGGCAAGGAGCCGCACAAGGGCGTCAACCCGGACGAGGTGGTTGCGATCGGTGCGGCGATCCAGGCCGGCGTTCTCCAGGGCGACGTCAAGGACGTGCTGCTGCTCGACGTCACACCGTTGTCGCTCGGCCTAGAAACCCTCGGCGGGGTATTCACGCGACTTATCGAGCGGAACACCACGGTTCCGGCGAAGAAGAGCCAGGTGTTCTCGACCGCCGAGGACAATCAGAGCGCGGTCACCATCCGTGTCTTCCAGGGCGAGCGCGAGATGGCTGCCGACAACAAGCTGCTTGGACAGTTCGACCTGATGGGCATTCCGCCGGCGCCGCGCGGCACGCCGCAGATCGACGTGACGTTCGATATCGATGCCAACGGCATCGTCAACGTGTCCGCCAAGGACAAGGGCACGGGCAAGGAACAGCGCATCCAGATTCAGGCCTCCGGCGGGCTCTCGGAGGCCGATATCGAGAAAATGATCAAGGACGCTGAGGCGCATGCCGTCGAGGACAAGAAGCGCAAGGAAGCAGTCGAGGCCAAGAATCACGCCGAGACGATCTTGCACGCGACCGAGAAGACGGTGGCCGAGCACGGCGCCAAGCTGGCGGATGCGGACCGTCGTGTGGTCGAGAATGCCATGGCCGACCTTCGTGAGGCCTTGAAGGGCAACGATGCGGCGCTGATCACGGCAAAGGCGAGTGACCTGCAGCAGGCGTCGATCAAGCTGGGGGAGGCGGTCTATGCACAGAAGACGTCCGGTGCAACGGCAGAGCCGGGCGGCGACAACATCGTCGATGCCGAATTCACCGAGATCGACGACGAAAACAAGAAGAAGTCGGCGTGATCTCGCAGACGACATGGAGACCTGTGGTCGGCTGATTTCTGTCTTGCCAATACCGTTGCCGGGCAGCCGGATGCGGCTGCTCGGGACGGTTCGTTGGACGGGATCGGCAGTCTCCGCAGCAAAAGGCCGATTTGAGATATCCCGTGCAGAGATCGCGCTTCCAGGCCGAGGGGGTGGAAGCGCCGGAGTCCATGTGCCGATTCGAAACCCCGATCGAAATCCATCCGTTCCTACAAACTGTAGCCCGTTCTCAACCAGGAGTATTTGAATGCGCCGTTCGACCATCCTTGCCGCCGTCATCACGACCATGCTTGCGGCTCCCTTCGCTGCCGACGCGCAGCAGCCAGCCCAACGGGTGCAGGTCGGTGTGCTCGAGTGCCGTGGCGGTGCCAGCGTCGGCTTCATCGTGGGATCGGTGACCAATCTCGGATGCATGCTGCGCGTCGATGGCGTGCCGCCGGATTACTATGTCGCCGTCATCCAGAAGGTGGGCCTCGATATCGGAATCACCGAGAACACGGCGCTCGCCTGGAGCGTGTTCGCGCCGGTGGCGCGGCTCGGGCCGGGCGACCTCGCCGGCACCTATGCGGGCGCCGACGCCAGTGCCGCGGTCGGCCTCGGCCTTGGCGGCAACGTGCTGGTCGGCGGTTCGAACAGATCCATCGCGTTGCAGCCTTTGAGTGTGCAAGGCGAAGTCGGCCTCAGTGTCGCGGCGGGACTGGAGAGCCTGGAACTGCGGCCGGGGAGGTAACGGGCTCGTCGAAGCCGCTGTCGGGTTGTTGAAACTCGAATCCGGGAGGCCGCGCGGGAGCGATCCGTTTCGGCCTCCAAACACCGTCGAAGCATTCATGCGCGGGAGGGCGAAATGACGATCAGTCACGGAGGCAACGGGCAACTCGAAGATGGCAAACCCCGTTTGAGCGAGGACGACATCACGCGAGCGCTGCTCGGCCCGCGCGGCGTTCCGGGCAAGCCGGACACCGCGAAAATGACGCCGCAGCAAGAGAAGAACTTTCCGAGATATACGGATCCCGGACATACGGCCTAGCAAGGAGACGATGCGAACGCTTGCAGCCGCCACTTCGCAGGCGATCGCCCGGCGCGGCCTGAGCCGTGGCCATTTCCTCATGGCCGAGGCGAAGCTGGGCCGGCTGCGATTCCTGCCTCAAGCGCGAAATTGGTTCGGCTGACATCATCGCCGGTGGACCACGAACCACTTTGTGCGTGCCGAATGCTGTTGCAAATTTCGCGAAACTGAGCCCTCATGATCGTCATGCGAATTGAAGGCCTTGCGGAGTAGGTCGTGAAAAATCCGTACGAGGTTCTCGGCGTTGCCCCAACGGCATCTTCCGCCGATATCCAGAAGGCATATCGCAAGCTGGCGAAGAAACTGCACCCGGATCTCAACCCCGGTGACAAGGCGGCCGAGGACAAATTCAAGGAAGTCGCCGGCGCCTACGATCTACTCAGCGATGCCGAGAAGCGAAAACGTTTCGACGCCGGCGAGATCGATGCGACGGGCGCGGAGCGGCCGCAGCATCGCTTCTATCGGGATTTCGCCACCTCGGATCACGGTCATCCCTACACGGACAATTCCGGTTTCGCCGATTTCATGGATGAGGATGACGCGCTCGCCGAGCTTCTCAGGCGCAGCGGAAGGGCGCGCGCGAACCGCCGCGGACAGGACCTGCATTACCATCTGCCGATCGCCTTTGCAGAGTCGATCACCGGCGCGAACAAGCGGCTGACGCTGCCGGACGGCGGCACCCTCGACGTGACGATTCCGCCCGGACTGCTCGACGGGCAGATTCTTCGTCTGCGAGGCAAGGGAGCGCCCGGCACCGGGAAAGGGGGACACGGCGATGCCTTGATCGAGGTCGAGGTCCTGCCCGATCCCCGCTTCACGCGCGAAGGCGACGACATCTCCCTGGAATTGCCGGTCTCGCTTTCTGAAGCGGTGCTGGGCGGACGGATTCGCGTTCCGACGCCGACCGGCGACGTCACCATGACGGTTCCGAAGGGGTCGAACACCGGCACGACGCTGCGCTTGAAAGGCAAGGGCGCGCCACGCCGCGACGGCGGGCACGGAGACCAGTTCGTCAAGCTGAAGGTGGTCTTGCCGAAACCTCCTGATCCCGAGCTGGAGGCGTTCGTTTCGAACTGGGACAAGGGGAAGGCATTCAATCCGCGCGAGGACAGCACATCATGACCATGAGCAAAGTGGAGTTCCTCAGTCGTGCGGGTATCGAGGTGCAAACGCTGGAAGTCTGGGTCGAGCAGCACTGGCTTGTTCCCGACCAGACGGCGGCTGGAATGAATTTCTCCGAGATGGACGTCGCGCGGGCGCATCTCATCCGGGACCTGAAAGCCGATTTCGGAGTCAACGACGAAGGCGTCGACGTGATTCTTCATCTGGTGGATCAGCTTCACGGTCTGCGTCGCGCGCTCGCGCAATTGAACAGGGATATTCAGGGAACGTCGCGCTAGGGCTTCGCCTGCCCGTCGAGACGCGCATGATGCGGGAGATCACGGATGACCGAAAAGGCAATGTCGCTCGGACACGGCGAAATCGACGTCCTCATTCTGCGGGCCCTTGTACGCAAGCTTGTCGCAAAGGGTGTGCTCTCGCCGGACGACGTGCGATCCATCCTTTTCGATGCAGCCAAAGGACTGGATCCGGTCGGTGGTGAACTGACGGCGGAAACAGCGCACATCATCGTGGAGGAGGACTTGATACCCGCGTTCTTGAAGCCCTGATCAATTGTCGTGGCCGGCGGCGGCAGTCGGTATGCAACTCGGGCCGGCTCCGCGACGAAAATTGCGCTTGAGCCAGGTGGCCTGACATGCGGCGGGCCGTTCCGGCGCACAAGCTGCAAGACATGGTTCGGCAGCGAGCAAGGAGATGCATGATGAGCCCCAAGGAACTTGCTGATGCACTCGAAAAAGTAGACGAAGAGGCGTTTGCGTCGCTGCTGTGGGAACTTGAGCTAAACCATGATGATGAACCAAAGCAGATCAAGATGATGATTATCGATGCTCTTCGCTTTTCGGACCAGCACGGACAGGGCGCATCGCGTCCGCCGCTCGATGACGCGGACTAGATCCACCCGCGTGGCACCGAACGTCGCTGCCCGCTTTCTGACCGGACTATGGGTGACAGGGGCGCCGATTCTGGCCAGCTTCGAGGGCGGAGTTTGGCCCTCTGTCCGGCTCCGCGACTTTGGCAGGTCGCGCGGGAGGCTCTCAACGGAAGCAAGGAGGTGAGAGATGCAGGCGATTCCACTGGGCGCCAAGGGAAGCTTCACACTGGTCGTCGCACCCGAACATCTGGCGAACCGGTTCAAGGATGCGATGCTGCCGCCGGTACTGGCGACGCCGATCATGGTCCTGGTGATGGAAAATGCAGCCCTCAACGCCGTGCGCGGCTACCTGGAGCCCGGCGAGAGCGCGCTCGGCACGGTGGTCGACGTTCGTCATCTCGCCGCGACGCCGGTCGGGCAGCGCGTGACGGCGGAGGCGGAAGTGGTCGAGGTCGATGGACGGCGCATCGCCTTCGCCGTGACGGCGCGCGACGAAGTCGAGGAGATCGGAAGAGGCACCCACGAGCGGATGGTGGTTGATCTCCGCCGGCTGTCGCAGCGCCTCGCGATCAAGAGTGGCCGGCCGGCGACGCGCTGAGGGCAGCGATGGGCTGGGCGGTGCACGACAAAGGGCAGGGCTCTCGCTGATGACCGAAGCTCTTTGCCTTACCGCCGAGACGGCCTTACCATCGAGGGAGAGCGCATGACTGGTGCGCCGGAAGGAAGCCGAATGCCCCTGGAGACAACCGGCAGGATCGGTGCAGCCGCAGCTGATCCGGAGTTTGGTCCATGGCTGGCCCAGGCGTCCATCCTGGTGGTCGACGATGAACCTGGCATGCGCAACTTCCTGGTTCGGACGCTCAAGCCGCGCTGCAAGCGGATCGAGGAGGCTGCGGACACGAAGGAGGCATCGCGCAAGCTCGACGAGCAGCCGTTCGATGTCGTGATCCTCGACAACATCATGCCCGGCAGGAACGGTCTTGATTGGCTCGCAGAGCAGCGGACGATCGGCTTCTTCGCCGATGTGATCCTGATGACCGCTTATGCCGATCTGGACACCGCGATAGAGGCCTTGCGTGCCGGCGTCGTCGACTTTGTTCTGAAACCGTTCCGATCGAACCAGCTGCTCAACGCCGTGGCGCGCTGTCTCGATCGGACCCGGCTGCAGCGTGAGAACGACGTGCTGCGCCAGGAACTGAGATCGGCATCACATCAGGTTCTTTTGCGCGACAAGCTGCTCGGCGATTCTGCCGCGATCCATAAAGTGCGTGAGACCATCGCGCGCGTCGCTCCCTTGCCGACCTCGGTCTTGTTCACGGGGCAATCGGGAACGGGGAAGGACGTGGCGGCCCGCTTGCTCCATTCGCTGTCAAACCGGGCCGACAAGCTCTTTGTGCCGGTCAACTGTGGCGCCATTCCGCCTGACATGATCGAGAGCGAATTGTTTGGCCATTTGAAGGGGGCATTTACCGGCGCCGGCCGTGACCGCGAAGGCCTGTTCATGCATGCGCAGGGCGGCACGCTCTTCCTCGACGAAATTGGCGAGCTGCCGTATCTCTTGCAGAGCAAGCTGCTGCGTGTCCTGGAAGACCGCCGCGTGCGGCCGGTCGGCTCGGAGCGGGAGGTTCCGTTCGACGCCCGTTTCGTCTTTGCCACCAACGCTGACCTGCAAAGCCGCGTCGAGGCGGGCACCTTCCGGTCCGACCTCTACTTTCGGATCAACGTCATGCAAATTCGTCTGCCGCCGCTGAAGGATCGCGGCGAGGACGTGCAGTATCTCGCGGCGCTTTTCATGCGCGAGCTCACCCAGCAGCTCGGCATGCCGCCTGTCGCGATCGACGACAGGGTGCGCGCCGCGCTTTCGAGATATGACTGGCCCGGAAATATCCGCGAATTGCGCAACCTCGTGGAGCGAACGGTGATCCTCGGCGGCTTCCCGGAGGATTTCGAAAGGGCCGCTGATTCCGATGAGCAGGGCGGCCAGAGTCTGGCGGAAGTGGAGCGACGGCATATTTTATCCGTGCTCCGCGAGGCGGGCGGCGATCGCGAGGAAGCTGCACGCCGGCTCGGTATCTCGCGCAAGACGATCGACCGCAAATGTGCGGCCTGGCATGTATAAGGTCATGCCGGCGTCTGGCAGGCGATCGGTCCGTTACCGCCTGCTGGCGATCGCGCTCCTGCCGATGCTGGTCATTCTGCCGCTGCTGCTTGCCATCACCATCTACCGCTGGAACGCCAAATTCGATGCCGCGCTGATCTCCAAGGTCAATGGCGATTTGACCATTGCCCATCAATACCTGGCGCGGATCCTCGAGAGCACCGAACAACAGCTCGTCTCCGTGGGCGAATCGGCGCGGTTTCGCGATCTCCTTGCGGGAGGTGGCTCCGTCAACGAGGGCCTCGCCGCGTTGCTGACGGAGAAGGCGCAAGCCCTCAGGTTCGATTTTCTCTATCTGGTCGGCGACGACGGACGGATCATCGCGGGCGCGCGGCCCATCGGATCGTCATCGGTGCGATGGGACTGGCCGGTCATCCGCGCAGCGCTCGGCGGCCAAGCAAGGACGGGCATCGACATATTCGATAGCGCAGATCTTGCCGCGATATCGCCCGAGCTTGCGCAGCGCGCGCGTCTTGAACTGATCCCGGCCAACGACATCGCGGATGCCGGTCGCACGCTGGAGACGCGCGGCATGGTGATCCATTCGGCCAGCGCCCTGCTGCTGCCCGACGGCCGGCGTGCGGCGCTGGTCGGCGGCATGCTGCTGAACAGGAATCTTGGCTTTATCGACACCATCAACGACCTGGTCTACCACGACGCCGGCCTGCCCGAAGGCAGCCGGGGCACAGCCACGTTGTTTCTCGATGATGTCCGGATCAGCACCAATGTGCGATTGTTCGAGGGACGCCGCGCCCTCGGAACCCGGGTGTCGGCAGCGGTGCGGGCTGCGGTGCTCGACCAGGGGCGCACCTGGCTCGGCAGCGCTTTCGTCGTGAGCGACTGGTACATCTCGGGCTATGAGCCGATCATCGACAGCTATGGCCGACGGGCCGGCATGCTCTATGTGGGATTTCTGGAACAGCCGTTCACCGAAGCGAAGCACCAGGCCCTGCTGGGGATCGCGGCTGCGTTCCTTGTGGCGGCTGCTGCCACCGTTCCTTTATTCCTGAAGTGGGCCAGCGGCATCTTTCGGCCGCTCGAGCGAATGACCGGCACGATCGCCCGGGTGGAAAGCGGCGATCTGGCTGCGCGAACCGGCGATGTCGAGAGCAAGGACGAGATCGGTCAGGTAGCGCTCCATCTCGATCATCTACTCGATCAGGTTCAGGAGCGCGACACGCAGTTGCGTCAATGGAACGAGGAATTGAACCGGCGCGTCGAGGAACGTGCCCTCAGGCTGCAGCAAGCCAATCTTCAACTGGAGACGACGACGAGGCAGCTCGTCATGTCGGAGAAGCTCGCGGCGATCGGCGAAATCACCGCTGGCGTCGCGCATGAGATCAATAATCCGATCGCGGTCATGCAGGGAAACCTGGAGGTGATCCGGGACCTGATGGGCGAGAAGGCCGAGGCAGCGAGGACGGAGTTTCGCCTGATTGACGAGCAGATGCATCGCATCAGCGAAATCGTGACCAAGCTCCTGCAATTCGCCAAGCCGCAGGAATATGCCGGCTACCTGGAGCCGCAGGCCGTCGCGGACATTGTTTCCGACACTTTGCCGCTCGTTCAGCATCTGCTCAAGAAGACCACGATTGCGGTCGAGCGCGAAGACAGTGCGTCGCGGCTTGTCCTGATGAACCGGACCGAACTTCAACAGGTCCTCGTCAACCTGATCGTCAATGCGATTCATGCCATGCTGGATGGCGGGCGGCTCGCGGTGCGGACGTTCGACCAGGACCTGGATGGCCGTCCCGGGGTCGTCATCGAGGTTGCGGATACGGGCGCCGGCATGACACCGGAGGTGATGCAGAGAATCTTTGATCCGTTCTTCACGACCAAAAGGCGCGAGGGTACCGGGCTCGGCCTGTCGGTCAGTCAGATGCTCGTGACGCGTCAAGGGGGCAGGATTTCGGTTGCGAGCAAACCCGGCAAAGGTACGACCTTCACCGTCTGGCTGCCCGAGGTGTCCTGATGCCGCTGATCAGCTGCGCGGCCGAAGCCGCCGTTGCCGCGCGATCGCCTCAGGGCGTTCGAGGGTGATCGCGACGCGCGTCGCCTCCGATGCCCCCGCGTTCCTGTGATGCCGGAAACGGCGATCGCTGCGTCGCGCCGCCAAACCGGATAGAGAGAAGGGAACGGCCGGTCAGGATTGCGCAGCGCGCAGCGAGTCGATCGGGCGGATATGGTCGAGATGTCCGCCAAGCGCCGCATAGTCGGCGCGTCGCATCGTGAATTCGATCGGGGCGACGATCGCCGGTGTGGGTACATAACCGAAGGCGCCGGGCGGAACGCGCGTGACGTCGACCATGAAGGTGATGCCGCCCCCGGGCCAGCCATAGACTGGCGCGCCGCCGCAGGTAACGGAAACCAGCGCATCCTTGACCGACCGGGTCAGCCGAACCGGATTCTCGGTGACGCCCGATCGCAGCGAGCCGCCGGCGCCGCCCATGAACAGCACGTTGCAGAGCGCCGGCTCGCAGTTCTCGGCAATCCGCTCGACGGTCGGAACGAGCGCAGCGGGCAGGGGCCGCTCGACCGGCCGCAGTGCGTCGTCGAGCTCGTAATAGGCCCATTGCTCGCCGGTCGTGCTGACCATCAGCATGCGCAGTCCCGGCCACGCCTCCTTTGGATCGAACGGCCCGAGAATCGACAGGGGATCGGTGACGTCGGTGCCGCCCCAGCCGCCGCCGGGCTCGGCGACCTGGAAGTAGCGGCCGGGCGTCGAGCGGCGACCTTTTACTTTCACACCGGTTGGACGCAAGCCAAGCATCTTGCCGGCCTGATGCTCGGTCCAGACGCCGGTGATGTGATCGTCGACCACGACCACCTCGTCGATCTTGCCCTGCCACTGCTTCGCGAACATGCCGATCGTCGCCGAGCCGCACCCGGCGCGCATGCGCGTTTCCGCGACGCCATTGACGATCGGCGCCTTGCCTGCCTGCACGACCACCGATGAGCCGCCGTCGATGGCAAGCTCCACGGCGTTGCCGTTGCAGAGATCCATGATGGTATCGCAGGTCACCCGGCCTTCCTTCTTGGAGCCGCCGGTGAGGTGATCGACGCCGCCGAGCGACAGCATCTGCGAGCCGTATTCACCGGTCGTCACGTGCCCGACGACTTCGCCCTGCGCGCGGACCAGTGCGGTCTCTTTGCCGAGATGACGATCGGTGTCGATCTTGATCTTGACGCCGCAGTAGCTGAAGATTCCCTCGGTGACGACGGTCACCATGTCGACGCCGGCGATGTCGGATGCGACGATCAGCGGCGCCGGCTTGTAATCGGGGTAGGTTGTGCCTGCACCGATCGCGGTCACGAACAGGCTCTTTTCGTGGACGACATTGCCGTCCCAGTCGGGAGCTCCGGCGAATGGAACGAGGCTGCCGCCGCCGGACACGGTCCGCTCCAGCACGACATGGGGATCGACGCGAACGATCGTGCCGTTGTCGTTGGCGTAGCGATCGCAGGCGCCGGCCGCGCCCGGCCTGATGTAGCACATCACCGGGCATGCATCGCAGCGTACCTTGTCCGCCGTCGCTGCGGATTGCGCGGCGAAGAGATCTGGCTTGGACATTGTCGTCGTCCCGGCTTGGCCCTGGCCCGAAAGGTGGAGGGCGCAAGGGACGGCGGCGCCTTGGCGCGCCGCCGTCATTTCACATCAGTTCGTTGCCGCCGCCTTGATGGGCATTGTCGGCTGCGTCGATGCCTGGCCGTATTGGGCCGCAAACCCGGTGTACGAAAGCAGCAGCACGCCGAGGAAGGAGACGCCGGCAAGGATGCTGTAGAAGATCGCGAGCGGCATCCAGACGTTGGGGTAGCTCGACGAGAGCATCACGCCGATGATGGGGGTAAACCCGCCGAAGATCGCGCCGCCAAGCTGGTAGGCCGCCGAGATCGAGGTGTAGCGGACCTCGACCGGGAATACCTTGCTGGCATAGCCGGCGATCACGGCATAGAAGCCCGATGCGCAGAGGGTCGCGATCGAGACGCCGGCGACGATGCCGATCTGGCTCTTGGTTTCGACCAGCGTGAACATCGGATAGGGCGCGGCCATCGCCAGCGCCGAGGCCGCCAGCAGGAACTTGCTGTCGCCGATCTTCTCGGCAATCTGGGCCGCGGCCAGCTGGCCGACGAACTGCACCACCGCGACCATCGCGAGGCATTCGAGGATCAGTCCGCGATCAAGGCCGAGCGTTCGTGTCGAATAGGCGATCAGGAAGGTGTTGGTGAAATAGAAGCCGGCCGTCCCAATGGTGAAGGCCAGCAGCGTGAAGACGATCGGCTTGGTGGCGACGCGGAACGCATCGACGATCGGCATCCGCGACAGCGCCTTGCGGTCTTGCGCTGCGGCGAATTCCGGCGACTCCTCGACGCCGAGGCGGATCATCAACCCGATGATCAGGAGCACGAAGCTGAGCAGGAAGGGGATGCGCCAGCCCCAGCTCGCGAAGGCATCGCCTGATGCCCGTGTCACCAACGCGAAGATGCCCATCGACAACAGCACGGCCGCGGGGCTGCCGAGCTGGGCGAAGGAGGCGTACCAGGTACGCCGCGCCTTGGGCGCATGTTCGCCCGCCATCAGCACGGCGCCGCCCCATTCGCCGCCGACCGAGACGCCCTGCAGCACGCGGCAGAGGATCAGGAGCGTCGGCGCCCAGATTCCAATCTGGCCGTAAGTCGGCAGGAAGCCGATCGCGGTGGTCGCGGTGCCCATCAGCAGAAGCGTTGCGATCAGCGCGCGCTTGCGGCCGAAGCGATCACCGAGATGGCCGAACAGAAAGCCGCCGAACGGGCGCGCGAAGAAGCCGACCGCAAATGTCGCGAAGGAGGCGAGCAGTCCAACTGTCGGATCGCTGCCGGGAAAGAACAGCTGCGGAAAGACCAGCGCCGATGCCGTGCTGTAGACGAAGAAGTCGTACCACTCGATGGTCGTGCCAGCGAAGGCCGCGGCCGCGGCACGAACCGGCTGTCGCGTGACCGCCGTCTGTGACGTTTCACTCATTGTGCTCTCCTTCAGGGAATGACGAGACCAGGTTCGCAAGACCTGTGCCAAACCCCGTGCGACCCCTCCCAGGCAGGTCAGACGGGAATTTATCCATTTGTTTCAATGGGCAGTCGCTTCGCCGCCCTTTGCGCCGCCTCGGATTTCCGTCCAAGGCGTGCTCAAAAGATTACCAGAGTGATAATTTTGAATGCAAGACAAAAGATATTGGATACAATAAATTTCAAGCAGAGCCGGTGGCCTGCCCGGGCGATCGGCCGATTTGCGACGGGAGCTGACCGATGGCCGAAAAGATCTACACGTCCTGCACGCTGGACTGTCCGGATGGATGCGGGATCGTTGCGCATGTCGAGGATGGCCGGGTCATCAGGCTCGAGGGCCATCCCGATCACGAATTCACCCGCGGCTATCTTTGCGCGAAGACCTACCGCTTCCCGCGCAGGCTCTATAGTGCGGAGCGCCAGCTGTATCCGCTGGCACGCGCCGACGGCACCATCCACTCACCCTGGGTAAGGATCGAATGGGATGACGCGCTCGACCGCATCGCCGCCGGGATCGAGGCGCTGAAGCAAAGCGACGGCCCGCTCTCGATCATGCACTATCAGCGCACCGGCTCATGGGGCGCGACCAAGAAACTCAGTCATCGGTTCTGGAATCTGCTGGGTGGAGTGACGACCACCAGCGGCTCGCTGTGCAGCGGCGCCGCGCGTGCCGGCCAGAAGCTCGATTTCGGGACAAGGCTCGGCCACGATCCGTCGGACATGCTGAACAGCCGCCTGGTGGTGCTGTGGGGCCGTAACCCGCTCGCCACCAATCTGCATGTGGTGCCGCTTCTGAAATCGGTCCGCGAGCAGGGCGGGCGGGTCATCCTCGTCGATCCCGTGCGAAGCGAATCGGCGACGCTGTGCGACCAGCACATCCAGCCGCGCGTTGCGAGCGATGCCGCGCTCGCGCTCGCGCTCGCCAAGATCATCCTTGCCGAAGGCCTGGAGGACAAGGCATTCATCGCGCATCACACGCACGGCTTTGCCGGCTATTGCAAACTGATCGAACGGCATTCGCTGGAAGGACTGAGCGCGGCATGCGGCATCGCGATTCCTGATCTGCAATGCGTCGCGCGGGAATATGCCACCACGCGGCCAGCCTCGATCCTGCTCGGCTGGGGTCTCAACAAGTACAAGAACAGCGCCGAGATCTTTCGCTGCGTCGACGCGCTGGCGGCGATCTGCGGCCAGATCGGCGTCGCCGGCGGCGGCGTCTCGCACGGCTTTGATACGCAGCGGCTGTTCGACAAGTCGCTCGATGCTTCCGATCGCGCCAGCCATCATCGCGCGATTCCAGAGCCGCTGCTCGGCCGGGGATTGCTGGAGGCGAAGGACCCGCCAATTCGCATGCTGTTCGTCAACGGCGGCAATCCCGTCAACCAGTCGCCGAACTCCAATCTCGTCGCGCGCGCGCTGCGGCAGCTCGAATGCGTCGTCGTGGTCGACAGCTTTCTGACCGACACGACGGACTATGCCCATCTTTTCCTGCCGACGACGACCTTCCTGGAAGAGGAAGACGCCCTCGTTTCTTGGGGGCACAACATTCTGGGCGGCGTCAATGCCGCGATTCCGCCGCTCGGGGAATCACGTTCGGACTTGCGGATCTATCAGGATCTCGCTGCGCGTCTTGGCCTGGCTGAGGAAATGGCGGGCACGCCGCGGCAGTGGCTCGAACGCATCCTGGCGCCGCTGACGAAAAAGGGCGTCAGCGTCGACGAACTCATGAAGGGGCCGGTACGCTGTCCGGTCGCACCGCTCGTGCCGTTTTCGGACCGCAGGTTTCCGACGCCTTCGGGCCGGTTCGAATTCGTGACCGATGTCGACATCGTGCCGCGCGTCGATGCGGATTTTCCGCTCACCTTCGTCACCAATTTCAGCAAGAAGTGGCTGTTGTCGCAGATGCTGGAAACCGAGCACCCGAAGACCGCATCGATCCGCGTCGGCGAGGAGGCCGCCCGCAAGGCCGGTATTGCCAATGGGGAGATCGCGCTGTTGCGCTCGGCGGTTGGTGAATTGCGCGTCGAGGTGCTGGTCGATCCCCGGGTCGGAGCGGACATGGTGATCATGCCGGTCGGCACCTGGATGAAGCGCGGCGGCGGCGCCAATGTGCTCACCGAGGACGTCATGTCCAATTTCGGCGAGATGGCCGCCTATGGCGAAACGCGCGTCCGGCTCGAGCCGATCGCGAGGGCAAGCGGCCCGGAGGAAGGGGCCAGCGTCACTCCTCTGGCGTCAGATTGGCAAATGACGCAATGACGAATTCGCCCGATTCCAGGATGTGATCGACCATCGCACGCCGGGCGCGGGCGGGCTCCCGGTCCTCGAGCGCCTTCAGGATGCGCTCATGATGGGTGATATTGGACTCGATGCGGAAGCTGTTCATGCCAAGCGCCGACGACAGCATGACGCTGCGGGCATAGCCGGATGTGACGTCGAGAATGGTCCGCGCCAGGAAGCGGTTGTTGGAGGCGTCGTTGATCGTCTTGTGAAACCTGGCGTTCATCTCGATCCAGCGTTCGGCGGCATGCTCGAACCATTTGGGATCGGCACGGGAGGCTTTAGCGCGCTGCTCGGCATCGCGCTCGCGCAGGTCCTTGACCGCCTGCACGAACTCGTCGTGCGAGATCCGCAGCTCCGCGAGCTGCTGATCGGTGATCCAGCGCGCGCAAAGTTGCGCCGCGAGCCCTTCGAGCTCGGCGCGCACCTGGTACATCTCGCTGATCTCGCGGCTCGATGGCGCGCGCACCACCGCGCTCCGGTGCTGGGCCTGGCTGACGATGCCTTTCGCCTCCAGCCGCGAAAGCGCCTCGCGAATGGGCGTGCGGCTGACATCGAACTCCTGCGCCAGCAGTTCTTGCTTCAGGCGTGTGCCGGGCGGGAATTCGCCGGCGAAGATCTTTGCCTGAATCTTGTTGGCGAGCTCTTCGATCAGCTTGGGAGAGCTGGGATTTCTCAAGGTCGTCGCTGCCTTCATCGGATCGGCCGTCTCCCGCCTAGTGGGTGAAGAAAAAATGCGCAAGGCATTCCGCTCATCGATGCCCCGCTTTTTGCACAAAATGAAAGGCAGCATTGCCTTTTCGAGATGCATTTCCACCATTTATGCGCTTGACTTTGCCATTTTTGGATACAAAAATAAAGATATTGGATGTAACAAGCTGCCGGGAGCCAAGGATATGAGCAAGGTAACCACGACCCACCATGCCCCTGAATTCAAGCATGTCAGCGAAATGGAATGGGAAATGGGTCGGTTCAAGAACAAAACCAAGTTCCTGTTCCACCCGACCCCGGAGCGCCCGACGGAGCCCAATGCCGGCATCCTGAACTACGAGCCCGGCGCGAGCTTCCCGCTGCACAAGCACGACTTCGCGCAGGTCTGGTACATCCTCGAAGGCGAGTTTCAGTTCGGCGACAAGGTCTACAAGCCGGGCACGTTTGCCTTCATGCAGGATCCGCACTTCGAATATGAGATGAAGACGGAGACCGGCGGCAAGATCGTCTTCCTGCAATATCCGGGGCCGACCACCGGCGCCAGGCCGATCTATGCCGGCCGCATGAATCTCAAGGCCGATGAAGTGAAGACGTACACCACGGCCGATCTCGAACGCTGAGCGCAGATCAGGTCCGGCTTCGCCTGACGAGGCCGGACCTTTCTCTTGCTGTAACCGACCGGGGCGATAGCGAGCCGGAACCGTTGGTCGTGCCATCAGGCACGGAATATGCATTTGAGGATGCGTGTGCATTTGAGGATGCGGCGGCGAAGAACTTCGTGAACTTGAACAATCGAATTTTGAGCGGAGAGCGGTGGCATGGGGTCGGTGATTGTTGGATGTGATGTCGGAGGCACCTTTACGGACCTCATTCTGCATGATCCGGCCAATGGCGGCCTGAAGCTGGCGAAGGTGCCGACGACTACAGCCAATCAGGCGCACGGCGTGCTCGCCGCACTGGAGAAGACCGGCAAGAGCGCGAACGGCATCGATCTCTTCATCCACGGCACCACCGCCACGACGAATGCGCTGCTCGAGCGCAAGCTCGCCAAATGCGGCTTGATCACGACGCGGGGATTTCGCGACGTGCTCGAGCTCGGCCGCCGAACGCGGCCGAATCCATATGGTCTGATCGGCACGTTCCTGCCGGTCATCCCGCGCGATCTTCGCCTCGAGGTGACCGAACGCATGGATGCCGAGGGCGCCGTGGTCCAGCCGATATCGGAGGACGAGGTCCGGCAGGCGGCACGCGACCTGCTTGACCGCGGCGCCGAGGCGGTCGTGATTCATTTCCTGCATTCCTACGTCAATCCCGCCCACGAGCTGCGCGCGGCCGAACTCGTCAGGGAAATCTGGCCGAACGAATATGTCTCTGCCGGCCACCAGATCATCGGCGAATGTCGCGAGTATGAGCGGGGCGTCACCGCTGCTGTCAACGGGTCGGTGCAGCCGATCCTGCATCGCTATCTCAACAAGCTGGAAACCGAGCTGAAGGCGCGCGGGCTAAAGCAAGAGCTTCTGGTGATGCAGGGCAACGGCGGAACGGCCTCCTCATCGATCGTGACGCATGCAGCGGTGCATACGGTGATGTCGGGACCGGCGTCGGGCGTGATCGCCGCCGCCAACACCGCATCCGCCGCCGGTTTCCCGAATGTCATCACCTATGACATGGGCGGCACATCCACCGATGTCGCCCTGATCCAGGATGGCGTGCCGCTGGTCTCGTCCGAGCTCGAGATCGAATATGCGATGCCCATCCATGTGCCGATGGTGGACGTCCATACCGTCGGCGCCGGCGGTGGCTCGATTGCCCATGTCAACGAGGCCGGGCTGCTGCAGATCGGGCCGAAGAGCGCCGGGGCCATACCCGGACCGATCTGCTTCGGACGCGGCGGCACCGAGCCGACCATCACCGACGCCAATCTTGTGCTTGGCCGGCTCAATCCCAATCGTCTGCTCGGGGTCGAGAACACGACGACCCTGGAAACGGTCGAGCAGGCATTGCAGCGCCATGTCGGCAATGCGCTCGAGCTGAGCGGCGCGCAGGCCGCCGAGGCGGTGATCCGCGTCGCCAACGACAAAATGGCCGGCGCGATCCGGCTCGTTTCGCTATCGCGCGGGCACGATCCGCGCGATTTCGTGCTGCTGGCGTTCGGCGGAGCGGGCCCGCTTCATGCCGCTGCGCTCGCCCGCGAGCTCGGTATTCCGAAAGTGCTGATACCGGCCCGTCCCGGGCTGACCAATGCGCTCGGCTGTCTTGTCGCCGACCTGCGCCATGATTTTGTCCGCACCATCAACAAGCCGCTGCCGCTGGTCGATCAGGCGGATCTCCATGCGGTTCTCGAGGCGCATGTCAGGGAAGGGCGGGAAATCCTCGAGCGGGAGAATATCGAGATCGACACCGTCAAGGTGTTCCATACCGCCGACATGCAGTTTCAGGGACAAACCCACATCCTCAATGTCGCCATCACCGGCGGCGCCCCGAAGATCGAGGATCTGCATCAGGCGTTCGCCGAAGCCTACTGGAACCGCTTCCGTGTCGCCTTGCCGGAAATCAAGCCGGTGCTGGCCAATCTGCACACGGCGGTCATCGGCCGGCGCAAGCCTTTTCCCATCGATGCGCTGCGCTCGAAAGAGCCCGCGGCGAGCGTGGATATGGCACGGATCGAGGTGCGCCAGGTCTGGTTCGAGGATGGCTGGCTCGCAACGCCCGTGTTCGACCGCGATCGGCTGCCGCTGCGGAGCGCATTTCTGGGACCTGCCATCCTGGAGCAGCTCGACGCCACGACCGTGGTCCATCCGGGGGACCGTGTTGAGGTCGACGGATTTGGAAATGTCATCATCCATGTTGAAGGACACTAACTTGACGACCATCGATCCAGTAACGCTCGCGGTCATCCAGAACGGCCTGCAGCAGGTCTGTAATGAAATGGATACGGCCTTCGTCCGCGCCGCCTTTAGCCCGGTCATCGCGGAAGGTCTCGACCGGTCTGACGGCATCTACCATCGCACGACGGGTGATCTGATCGCGCAAGGCGAGCTGGGGTTGCCGATCTTCGTCGGCACCATGCAGTTCTCGACCCGCGCGGTGATCGATCGCGCCAGGCAGGTCGAGGACGGCGACATTTTCATCGTCAACGACCCCTATATGGGTGGCACCCATCTGATGGACGTCAAGTTCGTCAAGCCGTTCTTCTACAAGGGGCATCTTTTCGCCTGGCTCGCCAACACCGGTCACTGGCCGGATACCGGCGGCATGGTGCCCGGCGGATTTTCCGCCAAGGCTACGGAAGTGGAGCAGGAGGGGCTCAGGCTGCCGCCGGTCAAGCTGTACAAGCGCGGCGTGATCGACGAGGAGATCCTTTCCATCATCCTTTCGAACATCCGCGTTGCCGATCAGCGCATCGGCGACATCCGCGCCCAGGCCGCGGCACTCGAGATCGGCGAGCGGCGCCTGACGGCGCTGCTCGACCGCTACGGCGCTGATACGGTCGAGCATGCGATCGAGCTGCTTCGGGCCGGAGCCAGCCAGCAGATGCGGGCCAAGATCGCGACGATACCGGACGGCGACTATCGAAGCATCGCAATCGTCGATTCCGACGGCGTGGTCGACGAGCCGCTGGAGATCAACCTCGTGATCCGCAAGCGCGGCGAGAAGCTGGAGTTCGACCTGTCCGGATCCAGCCCGCCGTGCCGCGGGCCGATGAACAGCGTGATCGCGACGACGAAATCGGCGATCTATCTCGCGATCAAGCACATCTTTCCGGAGGTGCCGATCAATGCCGGCACGTTCGAGCCGCTCGACATACCGGTCCCGGCCGGCACCTTCCTCGATGCGCACTATCCGCGTCCGGTATCGGGCTGCGCGGCCGAAGTGAGCCAGCGCATCGCCGAAGCGGTATTCCTGGCGCTTGCGGACGCGCTGCCGGAACGCCTGTTTGCCGCGCCGGCGGGCACCAGCGGCAACCTCGCGATCGGCGGCACCGACCCGCAGACCGGGCAGAACTTCGTCATGTACATCGTGACCGGCGGCGGCTATGGCGGTTCGACGAAGTTCGACGGCATCTCCAACGGTTGCTCGACGATCGGCATTGCGAAGACGCCGCCGATCGAGATTCTCGAACAGCGCTTTCCGGTCCTGTTCGAGGAGTTTGCGATCGCGGAAGGTTCGGCCGGGGCCGGTCGCCATCGCGGCGGCTTTGGTGTCCGCTACGCCGTTTCGCTGCGCCGCGGCGAGGCGCGCGCGTCCTTCGTCATGGACCATGGCCGCGTCGGTCCGCCCGGCGTGCTGGGCGGCGAGTCCGGACAGCCGAATCAGATCGAAATCCAGCAGAACGGCAGAAAGTTCGTGCCCGTTCATCTCTCAAAGGATCAGGACATCGAGCTTCGCGGTGGCGACGTGATCCGCGTGCAGACCCCCGGAGGCGGCGGATACGGTCCACCGTCCGAGCGGCCGCCCGGCCTTATCGACCGGGATGAACGTTACGGCTATTCCCGGCCGGCGGCTTCGCCAAAGCAGAAGTCGAACATTGCCGATCTGAGGGCCGCGGAATAGGCGCCGCACGCGGCGGAAGTCAGGCGGCGAGCCTCTCTGCACCGGCCGATTCGTGCGGTCCTTGTCCGCGCGATCCTGCTCGAAAAGGTCTGGTTCCACCCACGACCACGGCTCGCGCGCAAAATGGCCTGTAGCCGATTTGCGCCCTTGCGCCCTGGTTGCAAACCCGGTCGATCGTTTCACACTCCGTGCTTGCTGAATCATTCGAGGATGGTCCATAAGCGGCGTCCTCGCGACCGGTGGCCCGCCGGTTGCTCGCGTGCGTCGGAGGGTTTTGCATGGCGGACATTCATCAGAGGATCGCGCAGGAACTCGGCGTCCGCGAGCAGCAGGTCACAGCCGCCATTACCTTGCTCGACGGCGGCGCCACCGTCCCGTTCATTGCCCGTTACCGCAAGGAACTGACCGGCGCGCTCGATGACGCGCAGTTGCGGACCCTGGAAGAGCGGCTGGGCTATTTGCGCGAACTCGAAGAGCGTCGAGCCGCCATCCTCAACTCCATACGCGAGCAGGGCAAGCTCGACGCGACGCTCGAGGCCAAGATCCTCGCGGCCGACAGCAAGGGGCGGCTGGAGGACATCTATCTTCCCTACAAGCCGAAGCGCCGTACCAAGGCAGAGATTGCCAGGGAGGCGGGCCTCGAACCCTTGTCGGAGATGCTGCTGGCGGAGCCGCACAATGATCCGCAGGCTGTGGCGGCGGCTTTCGTCGATGGCGAGCGTGGCGTCGCCGATGTTGCTGCGGCGCTCGAGGGGGCGCGCGCAATTCTGGTGGAACGCTTTGGCGAAGATGCCGATCTCATCGGCGCCTTGCGCGAAGAAGTGTGGTCGAACGGCCGCATGATGTCCGCCGTGCGCGAGGACAAGAAGGCCGAAGGCGAGAAGTTCAAGGACTATTTCGATTTCAGTGAGCCGCTGGCCAAACTGCCGTCGCACCGCATCCTGGCGCTGTTTCGCGGCGAGAAGGAAGGCATTCTCGACCTGCAGATCCAGCCTGACGCGCAAGCGCCGGCCGCTGGCGAGCCCGGCGCCTACGAGCTGAAGATCATGAAGCGCTTCGGCATTTCAAATCAGGGCCGTCCGGGCGATCGCTGGCTGATGGAGACCGTGCGCTGGGCATGGCGCACCAAGATTCAGGTGCACCTGAATATCGATCAGCGCATGCGGCTATGGACGGCGGCTGAAACCGAAGCCGTGCGCGTGTTCGCCTCGAATCTGCGCGACCTGCTGCTGGCGGCGCCTGCCGGGGCGCGGGTGACCATGGGCCTCGATCCCGGCTATCGCACCGGCGTGAAGGTCGCCGTCGTCGAGGCGACCGGCAAGGTGGTGGCCACCACCGCCATTTTTCCGCATGAGCCGCAACGGCAATGGGATCAGGCCCTGGCCACGCTCGGCAAGCTCGCGATTGCGCACCGCGTCGATCTCATCGCCATTGGCAACGGTACCGCGTCGCGCGAGACGGACAAGCTCGCGACCGAACTGGTGAAGCGGCTGCCCGAGCTCAAGATGACCAAGATCGTGGTCTCCGAGGCCGGGGCTTCCGTCTATTCGGCGTCGGCCTTCGCCTCGGAGGAACTGCCCGGTCTCGATGTGACACTGCGAGGCGCCGTCTCCATTGCGCGCCGCCTGCAGGATCCGCTGGCCGAACTGGTGAAGATCGATCCCAAGGCGATCGGCGTCGGCCAGTACCAGCACGACATCGGCGAATCAAAATTGGCCCGCTCGCTCGATGCCGTGGTCGAGGACTGCGTTAACGCGGTCGGCGTCGACGTCAACACGGCTTCCGTCCCGCTGCTCGCGCGCGTATCAGGCGTTGGCCCTTCGCTCGCGCAAAGCATCGTCGAGCATCGAGATGTGAACGGTCCATTCAAGTCGCGCAAGGCGCTCAAGGAGGTGCCCCGGCTTGGACCGAAAGCCTTCGAGCAATCCGCCGGCTTCCTGCGTATCAACAGCGGCGATGACCCGCTCGATGCATCGGGTGTGCATCCAGAGGCGTATCCGGTTGTCCGGCGAATCCTTGCGGCGACCAAGAGCGACATCAAGGCGCTGATCGGCAATGCCGAGATTGTCCGTCAACTGAAGCCGCAGGCCTTCGTTGACGCGACGTTCGGCGTCCCCACGGTGACGGACATCCTGCGCGAACTGGAAAAGCCGGGCCGCGATCCGCGTCCGGCCTTCAAGGCAGCGGTGTTCAAGGAGGGGGTTGAGGAAATCAAGCATCTCAAGCCCGGCATGGTCCTGGAAGGCACCGTCACCAACGTCGCGGCGTTCGGCGCCTTTGTCGACATCGGCGTGCACCAGGACGGGCTCGTGCATATCTCGGCAATGTCCAGGACCTTCATCAAGGACCCGCGCGAGGTCGTGAAACCGGGCGACATCGTCAAGGTGAAGGTGCTAGAGGTTGAGGTGGCCCGCAAGCGCATCGCGCTGACGCTCCGTCTCGATGATGAGGCCGGCGCCAAGAAGGAGAAGGGGTCGTCGAGGGACAATTTCCGTGCCCCAAGCAAGGCTTCGCCGCGGCGTAACCCGCAGGAGCAATCCGGCGGTGGGGCGTTGGCGGAGGCGTTGCGCCGCGCCAGCGAAAAACGCGGCGACGGAAAGTCAAAGGTTTGAGCGCCGCAACGGGGTCAGCCGCGCGGCTGACCCTCCTTTCGACGCTGCTGGTCAGTTGACCGAACGTCCTACTTCTTGAGCAGCGGGCACTTGGATTCGGAGACCGGACGGTAGGCGTCCTCGCCCTTCACAGTCTTGACGATGGTGAGATAGTCCCACGGCTCCTTCGACTCCGAGGGCTTCTTCACCTTGGCGAGATACATGTCGCGGATGACGCGGCCGTCCTCGCGCAACTTGCCGCCATGCACGAAGGCGTCCTCGATCGGCAGCTCGCGCATCCTCGCCATCACCGCTTTCGGATCGTCGCTGCCGGCGGCCTGGATCGCTTTCAGATAATGCAGCACCGAGCCGTAGACGCCGGTGTGGATCATGGTCGGCATCACGCCGGTCCGGGCGAAGAACTTCTTCGACCAGGCGCGGGTCTTGTCATCCATGTTCCAGTAGGACGCCGTGGTCATGTAGGTGCCTTGGGCGGCCTCGAGCCCGATCGCGTGCACGTCGGTGTCGAACATCAACAACCCGACGAGCTTCTGGCCGCCCTTGACGAGCCCGAACTCGCCGGACTGCTTGATCGCGTTGTCGGTGTCCTGCCCGGCATTGGCGAAGGCGACGACGTCGGCCTTCGAGCTCTGCGCCTGCAGCGCGAAGGAGGAGAAGTCGGCGGTGTTGGTCGGGTGGCGCACGCCGCCGAGCACGGTGCCGCCGAGCTCCTTGATGAAGCGCGTGGCATCCTTCTCGAGCTGCTGGCCGAAGGCGTAGTCGGCGGTGATGAAGAACCAGGATTTGCCGCCCTCGGCGATCACGGCGGATGCCGTCACCTTCGACAGCGCATAGGTGTCATAGGCGAAGTGCACGGTGTTGGGACTGCACAATTCGTCCGTCAGGGAACTCGCGCCGGGACCCGACAGCAGCGCGATCTTGTTGCGCTCCTTCACCATGTTGTGCACGGCGATCGCGATGCCGGAGTTCGGGATGTCGACGACGGCGTCGACCTTGCCGTTGTCGAACCAGTCGCGCACGATCTGGGTGCCGACATCGTTCTTCATCTGGTGATCGGCGCTGATGATCTGGATCGGCTTGCCGAGCACGGTCGGCCCGAATTCCTCGACCGCCATCTTCGCCGCCTCGACCGAGCCGGGCCCGCTGTTGTCACGCCCCCAGCTCGACAGGTCGGTCAACACGCCGATGCGCACCGCGTCGTCGGAGACCTGTGCGAAGGCCGATGGTGTCGCGGCGACAAGAAAGGCCAGGGCCAGGACGTGTCTTTTCAAGTTTCTCTCCCATTTTTACCGCAACATTGCGGCGTTTGATGATTGCGGACGGTGGTTGTGCGTGGCCGGAGACCGGCTACTGCGGGTCCGGCTCGACAACCACGACAACCGCGTTCCGCTCGACCGTCTCGCCGGGCTTGAAATGCACCGCCGTGACGATGCCGTCGATCTTGCTGGCGAGCCGGAGTTCCATCTTCATGGATTCCATGACGACGGCGGTGTCGCCCGCCTTCAGCCGGCTGCCGGCGGCGACGTTGACCTTCAACACGATGCCCGTCATCGGTGCGCGCAATTCACCACTGATCTCGGCGGCCGCGCTGATGTAGCCGAGGTAGGAAATGGCCTGCATCGCATGTGCGCGACGCGGATCGTGCACGAAGATGGCTTGATCCTTCTGATGGATGCGTACTGTCTCGCGGCGCGATCCGACGGCGGCAAGGTATTGCCCGTCGTCGAGAGGCGAGAGCTTCACCGCAAGCGTGACATCGTTCACGCCGATCAGCATCGAGCCGTCGGGCCGGAGCGGAGCGAAACGGATTTCGGCGCTGACGCCTGCGCTTTCCAGGTGCAGGACCGGGATCGGCGACAACCCGTTATCTCCAGTTGTCATGTGCCAGCCGGTCATTGCGCTTGATTGCCACGGATTGCCGGACCCGGCGTGGCGTTGCCGCATCATCCAGAAACAGGCTCCCAGCGCCAGCGCTTCATGGTCGATGTCATCAACGCGATCGACCAGCTGCTCGATTTCTTCGTCGATGAGACGGGTGTGGAACGTGGCGTTGCGCGTCGCAGGCAAAGCGAGCAGGCGGCCGAGGAAGGCGCGATTGGTCGTGATACCAAAGATTGAGGTTTCATCGAGCGCTTGCTGAAGCCGGTCGAACGCCTGGGCGCGCGTGTCGGCGCAAGCAATCAGCTTCGCCAGCATCGAGTCGTAATAGGGTGTGACCGTCGAGCCGCTCTCGATCCCGGTCTCGACGCGGATGTCGCTTGCAGGAAAGCGCGCATAGGCTATCTCGCCGGTGCATGGCATGAAGTCGTCGTCCGGATCCTCGGCGCAGATGCGGGCTTCGACCGCGTGGCCGCGGCAGGCGACGCTGTCCTGTGCAAACGGCAGGCCTTCGCCGGCGGCGATGCGCAGCATGAGCGCGACGATGTCGATGCCGGTGACCATTTCGGTCACGGGATGCTCGACCTGCAGCCGGGGATTGACCTCGAGGAAGTAATAGTCGCCGCCGCTGACAATGAATTCGACGGTGCCGACGCCGCGATAGTTAAGGCGGCGGCCGAGCCGGACCGCATCGTCAAGCATCCGCTCGCGGAGCTTTGGCGGAAGATTGGCGGCAGGCGCTTCCTCGATAAGCTTCTGATGGCGGCGCTGCAGCGAACATTCGCGCTCGAACAGATGCACGGCATTGCCGCTGCCGTCGCCCGCGATCTGCACCTCGATGTGCCGGCCGCGCTGCACCAGCTTTTCGACGATCAGGCCGGCGTTGCCGAACGCATTCCTGGCCTCCCGCATCGCGGACTCGATTTCACCACGCAGTCCTTCAAGGGACGCGATGGCCCGCATGCCCTTGCCGCCGCCACCGGCCGCTGCCTTCAGCATGACGGGAAGGCCGAGTTGTCGGACGGTCCGCTCGATTTCTCCGGGTTCTTCGCTCGGCGCCGTGCTGCCGGGGATCGTGGGAACCCCGGCCGCGACCGCCTCGCGCTTGGCGGCCGCCTTGTCGCCGAGCCGCTCGATCGTCTCCGGCGTCGGCCCGATGAAGACCAGGCCCGCCGCTTCCACCGCTCGTGCGAAGGCCGCGTTCTCGGCGAGGAAGCCGAAGCCCGGGTGGATGGCGTCGGCGCCGGTCGTCTTTGCCGCAGCGATGACGGCATCGATGCGCAGATAGCTTTCGGAGGCGGCAGCGCCCCCGATCTCGATGGAGTCGCCGATCACCTTGACATGCAGCGCATCCGCATCCGCGCTAGAATGAACGCCGGCGACCGCAATGCCGTGGCGGCGGCACGTGCGGGCGATCCGGCAGGCGATCTCGCCGCGGTTCGCGATCAGGATTTTCTTGAACACCGGCTGCCCTCCCGCCTACATCCGGAACACGCCGAAATCGGTGTTCTGGCGCGGCAGCCGCCCGGCAAGGTCGAGCAGCAGGCCAAGGACGCTGCGCGTCTCCAGGGGATCGATCACCATGTCGCACCAGGTGTTGCGGGCGAAGTTGTAGGCATTGGCAAATTCCTCGAACGTCCGCCGTGTCGGGGCCATGTAGGCCTCGCGCTCCGCGTCGGTCCAGCTCGTGCCCTCGCGCTTGTGAACTTCGTCCCGGACCATCGCGAGCGTGGTTGCGGCCTGTTCGGGGCCCATGATCGCCGAGCGCGCGTTCGGCCACATCATCATGGCGTTGGGTCGGAACGCGCGTCCGCACATCGCGAGATATCCCGCACCATAGGCATTGCCCATGATCAGCGTGTATTTCGGCACGTTGGCGCTCGCCATCGCCGTGATCATCTTCGCCCCGTCCTTCGTGATGCCGCCTTCCTCGGCCTCGCGGCCGACCATGAAGCCTGTGACGTCGGCCATGAACAGCAGCGGGATGTTGCGCTTGCAGCAGAGCTCGATGAAATGCGTGGCCTTGAGCGCGCTTTCCGAGAACAGCACGCCGTTGTTGCAGAGGATGCCGATCTCGAAGCCCATGATGCGCGCGAACCCGGTCAGCAGGGTATCGCCGTAGAGCGGCTTGAATTCGTGGAATTCGCTGCCGTCGACCAGACGCGCGAGGATCTCGCGGTTGTTGGTGGGGACGCGCGCATCAGCGCTGATCAGGCCATAGATTTCGCTGCCGGCGAACAGGGGTTCGCGAACCGGCGCGACCGTCCATGTCTGCGGCGGGATCTCGCCGAGATTGGCCACGATCTCGCGGGTGATGGCGATGGCATGCGCGTCGTTTTCGGCAAGATGGTCGGTGACGCCGCTGACGCGGCTGTGCATCTCACCGCCGCCGAGCGCCTCGATGCCGACTTCCTCGCGCGTCGCCGCATAGACGAGCTGCGGCCCGCCGAGGAACATTGCGCCCTGGTTCCTGATGATGACGGTCTCGTCGCAGAGGGCGGGAATGTAGGCGCCGCCGGCGGTGGACGGACCATGCACGACCGCAATCTGCGGGATGCCCTCGGCCGACATCCTGACCTGATTGTAGAAGATCGAGCCGAACTGGCCCTCGTCCGGGAAGATGCTGGGCTGGTCGGGCAGGTTGGCGCCGCCGGACTGGACCATGGTCACGCAGGGCAGGCGGTGCTGCCAGGCGAAGCGCTGGGCACGCACGTGCTTCTTGCAGGTGATGCCGTAATAGGTCCCGCCTTTCACGGTCGGCTCGTTCGCGATGATCATGCAGGGCCGGCCGGAGATCATGCCGACGCCGGTGATGATGGAGCCGCCCGGCGGCACACCTTCATACAGGCCCTCGCCGGCGAGCTGGCAGAACTCCAGGAACGGCGAGCCGGGATCGGTCAGTGCGGCGACCCGTTCCCGCGGCAGCAATTGCTTGCGTTCCTTGTGGAGCCGGCGCGCCCGGTCGGGTCCGCCGATCGCAGCGGCCGCGCGGCGCTCGCGCAAGTCTGCGATCCGCTCGGCATAGGCCTGGCGGTTGCGCGCGAATTCCTCGCTCGCGGTCAAGACTTCCGATTTCATGATCGCCATGGCGACCGGCCCTGTCAGTTGTCCGGCACGCCCGTCATGGGCCTGCCGCCTGTTGTTGGTAAAATCTAACAAACGTTAGAATTTGGCGCGTGGCAATGCAAGGGCAGATTCATGTGATTTTCTCAGGCTCTTCTGAACCGCGGCAGCGTGATCTCTTCCGCGACCCTGTCGAAGGTGAGTTCGACATCCATGTCGAACGTCACGTCTTCCGGTTTGCCGCCGGTAAAAGTGCTGATCATGCGCGGTCCTTCCGCGAGCTCGACCAGCAGCACCGCGTAGGGAGTATCGGCCTTGAAGGCTGGCCCCGGCGCGCGGTGGACCACGCTGAAGGAATGCACCTTGCCGCGTCCGCTTGCGGCGCGATGCTCAAGTTCTTCACTGCCGCACGCCCGGCACATGGCCTGCTGATAGTATTGCACATGCCCGCAAGCGCGGCAGTGCTGCAGCAGCAGCTTGCCCTCGCGCAAGCCGCGCCAGAACGCGGCCGTGTCCGCGTCCGGTGCGGGGAGGGGCTTTTGAAGCGCATCGTCGGGCGACATCACAAGGCGTCCCGTGTCCCGAGAACAATCGTGGCGTTGGTCGCAAAGCCTGCGCCAAGGCTGTGCACCAGGCCGAGATGGGCGCGCGCGACCTGACGCTCGCCGCAGCGCCCGCGCAACTGCGCGATCACCTCGTGGAAGTGGAACAACGATCCCGGCATTCCCGAATGCGCGAACGACAACAGCCCGCCATGGGTGTTGCTGGGAATGCGGCCGCCATAGGTGATCTGGCCGTCGGCAACAAAGGGGCCGCCTTCTCCCTTGCGGCAAAAGCCGAGGTCCTCGAGCATCATGATGACAGTGCCGGTGAAGCAGTCATAGATGCCGGCGACATCCATGTCGGACGGCCCGTGGCCCGCCATGGCATAGGCCCTGCGGGCCGATTCGACGGCGCCGGTCGTGGTGAGCGACGGCATCAGGAAGATGTGCTCATGCGTGTAGCATTCTCCGGACCCGAGAATGTAGACCGGCCTGTCGATGCCAAGCGCCTCGGCGTGTTCGGCCGAGGTCAGGACGAACGCCGCGCCGCCGTCCGATATCAGCGAGCAGTCGAGCTTGTGATAGGGCGTGGTGACCATCGGTGAGTTCAGCACGTCTGCCACGCCGATCGGCGTCGTCTGCTGCGCGCCCGGCGTCCGCGACGCATGGCGGCGGTGGACGACCGCGACCTCGGCCAGCTGCTCGGGCGTGGTGCCGAATTCCTTCATGTGCCGGTGTGCGGTCATGGCGAAAGTGTTGGCGACGGGAATGCCGAACGGCATCTCGTATTGCTGGTCCCGGCTCTCGGTCAGCGAGCGCAGCGCGAGGTCAGGCGTCAGGCCGGTCAACAGGCTGTCGGCCGCGACCAGCAGCACCACTTTCGCGAGCCCGCCATGAATGGCGGCGGCGCCGATGGCGAACATCGTGGCTGCGGTGGCGCCGGACACCTGCAGCGTGTTGGAAAAGGTCGGGCGAATGCCGAAATATTCGCTGAAGGCGACGCTGAAGCGGTGAAACGGCGAGGCAAAGGCGTGGCTCGACAGCACGCCGTCCACGTCGCCCTTGGCAAGGCCGGCATCGGCAAGCGCGTTTCTCGCAGCTTCTGCCGCAAGCGAGAGCGGGCTGCGGCCCAGCACCTTGCCGACCCGCGACATCCCGATTCCGATGAGGGCGACCTTGCCCCGAAGCGTCGTGTCGGTCATGCGGAGCCCTTCAGCCGGCGCTCGAGTTCATGGCGCTGCACCTTGCCGCTGGTCGAGCGCGGAAACTCGGTAAATCCGATGAAGCGGAATTCGCGCGGTCGCTTGTACCCGGCGAGCTCGCGACGGCACAGATCGGCAAGCTCGATCTCGGTGAGCGGCGCATCGTCGCGGCAGGCGACGAAGGCGACCGGCACCTCGCCCCATTTCGGATCAGCGGCGCGCACCACGGCGACCTCGGTCACGCGCTTGTCGGTCAGGAGCACGCGTTCGATCTCGGCGGGATAGATATTCTCGCCGCCCGACTTGATCAAATATTTGGCGCGGTCGACGAAATCGAGCGAGCCGTCCTCGTTACGCCGGAACACGTCACCCATGTGGAACCAGCCGCCGCGGAAGTCGCGCGCGTTGGTCTCTTCGGCCTGCCAGTAGCCTGAGAACAGGGTCGGGCCGCGTATCGCAAGCTCTCCGGGCTCGCCAGCGGCGACCTCGTTGTCGGCCGGATCGACCAGCCGGATCTCGCAAAACGCGTTCTGCCGTTTCGACAGCCGTGTCGGCGCCTCGCCGGGCATGATCAACGACCGCGTCGCAGGCGGCAGGCCGGTCTCGGTCGATCCGAAGCTGTTCAGATAGGGCGCATTGAGCAGCGCGGTCACTTCCGCGATGGCATGCGGCGGCACCAGGTCGGCCATTGCGCCGCAAACCTGCACGCCCTTCACCTTCGTGCGTTGTGCTTTCAGGCCCTCGACAAAGGCCTCGACCATGCCGGGGATCAGGACAAGCCAGCCGATAGAGTGTCGGGACACGGCCGCGAGCAGCACGTCCAGCTGGAACCCGTCGACGACGATCACCGTGCCGCCGCGCAGCAGCGTGGCGAGCGCGTGATCGGTCGAGGCCATGTGGAAGAGCGGCGCCCATGCGACGAAAGTGGCGTGCGGCGCAATCGCAAGCTCGGATGCAAACACCAGTGCGCGCATCACCATGGCGCGATGGGAGATGACGGCTCCTTTCGGCAGGCCGGTGGTGCCGCTGGTATAGAGAATGACAAGCCCGTCTTCGGGCTCTGCCAGGGGCAGCGGCGTGCGCGTGCCGTGCCGCGCAAGCTCGTTTTCATAGGGCGGCCCGAGCTCCAGCGCGGGCGTGCCCGAGGACGGAAGGCCGGCCGCCAGCTCGGCTTCCACGATCAGCAGCTTCGGCGAGACCAGCTCGATGCAATAGGCGAGCTCGCGGGTCGACAGCCGCCAGTTCAGGCACGCTGTGATGACGCCGAGGTTGGCCGCAGCGAGCTCGACCTCGAGATATTCCGGGCGGTTCCGGGACAACAGGCCGATACGGTCGCCTCGTCTGAGACCCCGTGCCGCGAGCAGCGCGGTCAGCCGCCGAACGCGATCGAGCAACTCGCCATAGGAAATGCGCCGCTCGCCATGTTCGATCGCAACCTTCCCGGCATGGAGCTCGGCACAGGCGCCGAACAGGGCGCCGACCGTTCCAATTCCGCATGCCGCGCCAAGTTGGGCTTTCAACGCGGTCGCCATGGCCATTCCCTCACGCACGATCTTTCGACATCATGGTCCTGAACGCGGCGCTTGCGCCGCTGGCTGGCAAATTCTAACATCTGTTAGAAACAATTGATAGCGTCCTCCGGGGACGCCAGCAACGGGAACATCCACATGGCCGATCGATACGCCGCCTACACCAGACTGAAGCTCGACTATCCCTCGGAGCGGATCTTGCGCGTCACCTTCGACCGTCCCGAGACATATAATTCCGTGGATGCTGAAACCCACACGCAACTCACC